>DATEJK010000071.1:0-24564 GCA_035278025.1 Terriglobales bacterium
TATCATGGAGTTGCTGCGCGAACTGCACCGCGAAGGCTCCACCATCTGCATGGTGACCCACGACCCGCGCTTCGCCCGCCACGCGGAGCGTACTATCCACCTGTTTGACGGGCGTGTGGTGGAGGAAACCGTCGAAGTGAACTAAAGGTTCTCTGTCCGTCAATTTCGTCCTGTTACGCGAACACCGGGGGCCGTTTTTTCTCTGAAGGAGCAGCCGGGATGGAGACTTTAGTCCAGGACATCCGCTACGGGCTGCGCATGTTGCGCAAGTCACCGGGCTTCACTGTTGTAGCAGTGATCACCCTGGCCCTGGGCATCGGAGCCAACACAGCGATATTCGGCGTGGTCTACGCGGTGATGTTCCGGCGGCTGCCCTATGTCCAGCCGGAGCGCCTGGTGAAGGTGACGCTGCGGTGGAAGCAAGGCGGGATTGCCGACAACCTTACTCCGCTGCTGGCAAGCACCCTGCTGGAGAGCAATCGCGTTTTCCAATCTGCCGCCATTGAGTTTCCATCGACGGGTTGCAATCTGGTTGCGGGCACCAGCCCAGAATACGTGCCCGCGAAGCGAATCTCCGCTGGTTTTTTCCGTACCCTGGGAGTGGCGCCGGCGCTGGGACGCGAATTTCTGGAGCAGGAGGGCGCGGGTGGCCATAGCGCCGTGCTCAGCTACGAACTGTGGCAGAGCCGGTTTGGCGCTGACGCCGGTATCCTGGGGCGGCAGATCATCTGCAACGGAGAGGCATACATCGTGGTCGGTGTGCTGCCGCGGACATTCCGTTACGCGCGGCGCGCGGATGTGTGGCTGCCCGACCGCCTGGCGAACCACGCTCAGGATGCCGGACTGAACTATGACTTGATGGCGCGCTTGCGGCCGGGAGTGACTCTGGGGCAGGCGCAGGCCGACGCACGGCGCATCTGGGAGCAGTTCGCACGCGGACACAGCGACGCCTGGTATGTGCGCAACACCAACGGGTTCGAGTTCATTTCGTACCAGCGCTGGCTGGCCCGCGACGTGCGCCAGTCGCTGCTGTTCTTGCTGGGCGCAGTTGCCCTGGTGCTGCTGATTGCGGTGGCCAATGTGGCCGGCTTGCTGCTGGCCCGCACCACGGCTCGCTTCAGGGAAATTGCGGTGCGCGCGGCTTTGGGAGCAACGCCCAGCCGCATAGTGGGGATGTTGATCACCGAATCTCTCCTGCTCAGTCTGTTGGGAGGAGCCGCCGGTGTGATGCTGGCGTGGTACCTGAATGGCGGGCTAAAGGCGATTTTTCCGGCTGGCGTGGCGCTGCGCACGCCGGTTCAGTTCGACCTGAGCGGGCTGGCGATTCATGGTCCGGTGCTGGCATACACGGCCGCGGTTTCCTGCTTGGTGGGCATTCTGGCCGGAACCGTCCCTGCGCTCCATTTGCTCAGGGCGCAGCCGAACGTGGCCTTGAAGCAGGGGGAACGCAGCGTGGGTATGACGCACGCGCGCCGCCGCGGACGCAACCTGCTGCTGGTCGGCGAAGTCGCCCTCTCGATTGTATTGCTGGTGAGCTGTTCGCTGCTGCTGCGCAGTTTCTTACTGATGCGTGGCGTGGACCTGGGTTTTGATCCGCATAACTTGCAGGTTGCCCAGCTTTCGCTGGCCTCGCGGAAATTTGGCACTACGGCGGCGGTCACGCAGTTTCAGCAGAAGGTGCTGCAACGGGTCCGCGGCGTGCCCGGAGTGGTGGAGGCGGCCAGCGTTTCCTCGGCGCCGCTGGAGTCGGGCCTAAATCTTCCCATGCCGCAGTTGCCCGGCAAGGACTGCGGCGATTTTCCCCTGGAATACCGGGCGGTGAGCCCGGCCTACTTTCTCACCATGCAGGTGCCACTGCTGCGCGGACGCGAGTTTACTTCGAGCGATACTGCCGGGTCTGCACCGGTGATGCTCATCAACCGAGCTATGGCGCGGCTGTGCTGGCCCGGTGCGGATGCGCTGGGCACGCAGGTGTGGATCGGCAAGGGCATGGAAAAAGAAGGTCTCACCGATTTGCCGCGGCAGGTGGTCGGAATTGTCGGTGACATGAAGGAATACTCGCTGGACCAGTCGACTCCGCCGATGGCGTTCGTGCCGCAAGCGCAGGTGCCGGAGGGCATCAACAGCCTGCTGTACCAGAGCTTTGGATTGCTCTCTGCGCTGCTGATCCGCACCAGCGGCCCAGTGGATTTGTCGGTCCCAGTTGACCGCGCGGTTCAGGAGGCGGATCCGCAGCAAGCTGTGGCGAGCGTAGCGCCCATGTCGCAACTGGTGAGCGACTCGGTGGCGTTTGCCCGCGTGCTGGCCCTCTTGATGAGCGCGTTCGCGGCATTGGCGCTATTGCTGAGCGCAGTCGGGCTCTACGCGTTGCTCAGCTATCACGTGAGCCAGCGCACCCAGGAAATAGGTATTCGCATGGCCTTGGGAGCTTCCCGGGAACGAATGCTGCGCATGGTCATTCGAGAAGGAATTGGGCTGGTGGCCATAGGAACCGTTGTGGGAGTTGCAGTCGCGCTAGGCCTGACGCGTCTAGCTGCCAGCCTATTGTTTGGGATTGGGCCAACCGACGCTGCGTCATTCGTGGCCGCAGTGCTGTGTTTGCTCCTTGTGGCCTTGGTGGCCAGTTATCTGCCGGCGCGAAGAGCAACCAAAGTGGATCCCATGGCGGCTCTGAGGTACGAGTAGGCGGGCGGAACCGCCCGCACAAGCGAGGGCGCGCCTGTGCCCACGCGGTTCGAGGAAGATATGGAAACTTTGCTGCAGGACATGCGTTACGCGCTGAGGACATTGCGGCGGAGCCGCGGCTTTACCGTGGTGGCGGTAGTCACGCTGGCGCTGGGCATTGGCGCAAACACGGCGATGTTCAGCATCGTGAATGCGGTGCTGTTGCGGCCGGTGCCTTATTCCGAGCCGCAGCGCCTGCTGAAGCTCTACGCCAGCATGCCGCAGTTCCGCGAGGCTTCGGTCTCCTATCCCAACTTTCTTGACTGGCAACGTCGCAGCCGCTCCTTCGATGTGATGGCCGCTTACCGCCACGACAGCTTTAATTTGACGGGACAAGCCAATCCCGAGCGTCTGCGGGGCGAGATGGCTTCCGCGACCATCTTTTCCGTCCTCGGCATCAAGCCCATCATTGGCCGCACATTTACCGGCAAGGAAGACCAGCGCGGCGGCGCGCCGGTCGCAGTGCTCACCTCCAACTTCTGGAGAACGCGCTTCGGCGGCAACCCCGGAGTTCTGGGGCGCAGCATCACCCTGAACGAAAACCTTTACACCATCATCGGTGTGGTTCCCAGCGACGATGTGATACAGCAGCGGGTTTCCGTCATCGTTCCCATCGGACAGTGGACGGAGCCCTTGTTCTGGGACCGCGGTGTGGGCATGGGCATGCGGGCGGTAGGACGCCTCCGCTCCGGGGTTTCGCCGCAGCAGGCGCAGTCGGAACTGGACAGCATCGCCACCGGACTGGCGCAAGAATTCCCTAAGCAGGACAAAAATCGCGGGATTTATGCCATTTCGTTGCGCGAGGACATGGTGGGCGACGTGCGCACCCCGCTGCTGGTGCTGCTGGCGGCGGTGGGATTCGTGCTGCTCATTGCCTGCGCCAATGTGGCCAATCTGCTGCTGGCGCGCTCCAGCGCGCGCCGTCGCGAATTTGCCGTGCGCGGCGCGCTGGGAGCCAGCCCGACGCGGATCATGCGCCAGTTGCTGACGGAGGGCCTGCTGCTGGCCCTAGCCGGCGGGGCGCTGGGCCTGGCAGTCGCCTTCTCGCTAAACCGGCTGTTCGTCTCCCGTCTGGCTGACGTCCTGCCGCGAGCCGATCAAATCCATCTTGATTCCGCGGTGCTGGCGTTTACGGCGCTCATCTCCATTCTGGCCAGCCTACTGTTCGGGATTACCCCGGCACTGCAGAGTTCGCGCGCCGACCTGAATGAGACGCTGAAGGAAGCCGGCCGCGGCGCCACCAGCCGTCACGGACTGCAGCGCTCGCTGGTGGTGGTGGAGGTGGCGCTGGGGTTGGTGCTGACCGCCTCCGCCGGATTGATGATCCGCACCATGTCAAGGCTGTGGAGCGTGGATGCCGGCTTCGACCCGCACCACGTGCTCACCTTCGGCGTGGCTGGTTCGCCGGCCGTACACGGCACGCCGGCGGAAATTCGCAACGGGCTGACCGCCACCATGCAACAAATGCAATCTATTCCTGGCATCAAGGCGGTCAGCGTGGTTTTCGGAGGCTTGCCCATGAACGGCGACTCCGAGCTGCCCTATTGGGTGGAGGGCCGTCCTAAGCCGGCGGAACAGAGCCAGATGGACATGGCGCTGTTCTATGGCATTGCTCCCGGCTATTTCAGCGCCATGCGCATTCCTCTATTGCGTGGCCGCTATCTGTCGGAGCAGGACAATGAACAAACCGCCTGCGCCATAGACATTGACCAGGACCTGGCCCGCAAAGCCTTTCCCGGACAGGACCCGCTGGGCCAACACCTCAACTTTGACCTGGTGTCCATGCAGTGCGAGGTGGTGGGCATAGTGGGCCACGTGAAGCACTGGGGACTTGATGCCGACGCCGCTGCCAAGGTGCATTCGCAGATGTATATCCCTTATCGCCAGTTCCCGGACAGCGTCATGAACCTGGCCTCCAACGATGCTTCCTACGTGGCGCGCACGGCCGGGGATCCTTACGCGGTGGTGCCGGCGTTGAAACGGGTGGTCACCGGCATCAACGGAAAAATGGTTATGTACAACGAAGAAAGCATGCAGGACGTTATTAACGACTCGCTGGCGGCACGGCGATTCACGCGGCTGCTGCTGGGCGTGTTCGCGGCCCTGGCTCTGATGCTCGCCGCCGTCGGCATTTATGGCGTGATCTCCTATGCGGTGACGCAGAGCACACACGAAATTGGCCTGCGTATGGCGCTGGGGGCCAGCCGGTGGAAGGTGCTGGGCATGGTTCTGAGCGGCGCCATGCGGCTGGCGCTGATCGGTATTGGCGTAGGCGCTGTCGTCGCCTTTGCGGCTACACGCGCGCTCAAGGGACTGCTGTTCGAGGTCAGCGCCGCCGATCCGGTCACCTTTGCCTTGGTTGCGCTGGTGCTGGCCGTGGTCACGCTTGTCGCCAGCTACATTCCGGCTTGGCGCGCCGCCAAAGTGGATCCCATGGAGGCGCTGCGGTACGAATAAGTGTGCGGGTGGCGGGGATTGATAAGGTGAGGAGCTGAACAATGATTCAGTTGCGAAATGTGGAACGCACTTACAAAACCGGTCCCGGGGTGACTTATGTGCTGCGCCGCGTCAATGTGGACATCCAGCCGGGGGAATTCGTCACCATTATGGGTCCATCGGGGGCAGGGAAGACGACGCTGCTCAGCATTCTTGGCATGCTGGATGACTCCTGGACGGGCGAGTTCTACTTCCTCGACCATGCCGTGCACAAGCTCGATCGCAAGAAGCGGGCCGAACTGAACCGGCAGTACATCGGCTTCGTCTTTCAGAGTTATCACTTGCTGGACAATCTGACGGTCTACGAAAACCTGGACGTGCCGCTCTCCTACCGCAACATCTCGCGGCACCAGCGCGCCGCCATGGTGGCGGAGACGCTGGACCGTTTCCAGATTGTGGGCAAGAAGGACCTGTATCCCAGCCAGCTTTCCGGCGGGCAGCAGCAGTTGGTGGGTGTGGCGCGGGCGGTGGTGGGGAACCCCAAGCTGATTTTGGCCGACGAACCCACCGGCAACCTGCACTCCAGCCAGGCCAAGGAAATCATGCAGCTGTTCAAGAAGCTGAACGACCAGGGCACCACCATCGTTCAGGTCACACATTCAGAGGTGAATGCCTCCTACGGCCATCGCACCATTCAGTTGTTTGACGGTTGGGTCGTGAATGACCCGAGGGCGCCAAAGGGCGAAGGGCAGACGGCGCCCGCCGCTTCGGGAGGAACGAGATAGCGCCGATGTGGCGCGGGCGCCCCGCCCGCGAAGGAGAGGGGAAATTCATCCCCAGCGCAGTTGAGGCGAAGAATGGAAACGTTGCTGCAAGACGTTCGCTACGGGTTACGCATGCTGCGCAAGAGCCCGGGCTTTACCGCGGTGGCGCTCCTGGTGTTGACCATCGGCATTGGAGCCAACGTGGCCATCTTCAGCGTGGTCAACACGGTGCTGCTGCGGCCCCTTCCCTACCGCGATCCGGGCCGCCTGGTGATGATCTGGGAGAGCTTGCCGGGAATCGGCTTCCAGCAGGTGGGCACGGCCACGGGTGAGTATCTCGACTATCGCGACCGTAACCGCGTATTCAGCGGTGTTGCCGGATACAAGAACGATACCGCCAACCTGACGGGTTCCGGCCAGCCGCAGCGAGTTCCCATCACCCGCGCCAGCGCCAATTTGTTTTCTGTGCTGGGCGTACAGCCCATGCTGGGACGTACCTACACCCGCGATGAAGACCGTCCGGGCGCGCCCAAAGTGGCAGTGCTCAGTTACGGTTTGTGGAAGCGCCGCTACGGCGCCGACCGCAATATCCTGGGCCGAGCCGTAGATCTGGACGGGCAGCCTTATACGGTCATCGGGGTCATGCCGGCATCGTTTCAGTTTCCCTTCTCGTCACTTCCATATTCTGACAGGGCCGAGTTGTGGGCGCCGGTGGCGTTTACACAGGATGAGATTTCCGACCGGGTGCGGGAGTTTGGCACCTTCGCCGTCGCGCGCCTGAAGCCCGGAGTTTCGCTGCCGCAGGCGCAGGAAGACGTGGCGCGTGTTGCTGCCGAATTTGAGAAGCAGTACCCGCAGTTTTACAACGGCAGCGTCTACGTGAAGGCGACAGCGAGTCCGCTGGCCGCCGACATCGTGGGCAAGGTGCGGCCCATGCTGCTGTTGCTGCTGGGCGCGGTCGGATTCGTGCTGTTGATTGCCTGCGCCAATTTGGCCAACCTGCTGCTGGCGCGGGCCAGCGCGCGAAGCCGCGAAATGGCGGTGCGGAGCGCGCTCGGGGCCTCCCCGGTGCGGCTGGTACGCCAGTTCCTGACGGAAAGTGTGCTGCTGGCGATTGCAGGCGGGGGAGTTGGCCTCTTCGCGGCTTTCTGGGCGGTGCGGCTGCTGGTGGCCTTCGGCCCGGAGCGCGTTCCCCGGCTTCAGGACGTGGGCGTTGACCCGCCGGTACTGGGCTTTGCCGTCGCGCTTTCCTTGCTGACCGGGCTTCTGTTCGGCATTGCTCCGGCATGGCGCGCCTCCCGCGGCGAGCCGCAGTCCGCGCTCAAGGAAGCCGGCGCGCGAGCGGGGACCAGCCGGGAACGGCTGCGTTTGCGCGACGCGCTGGTGGTGCTGGAGACCGCCTGCTCCCTGCTGCTGCTGGTGGGCGCCGGCCTGTTGCTCAACAGCTTTGTCCGGGTGCTGCGCGTGCCGCCCGGCTTCAACCCCAACGGGGTGCTGATCGCGCGTACCCAGTTCGACGAGAGCCGCTACCCGAAAGCGGAGCAGTGCGGGCTTGCCGAGCGGCAAATTATGGCCCGCTTGCGCCGCCTGCCGGGCGTGGAGTCGGCCGGTTTTGTCACCAATCTTCCGCTTGCGGACCCCAGGGGGATTGGCTTTCGAATCGAAGGCCACCCGCCTAATGAGTTTCACAACGCCGACAACGCGTTAGTCAATGAAGACTATTTTCGCGCCATGGACATTCCTATTCTGCGCGGACGCTCCTTCCGGGAGCGGGACACTCCATCCACAACCCTGGTGGCGGTGATCAACCAGACTCTGGCGCGTACCTATTTTCCCAATCAGGACCCTATCGGAAAGCGCCTGGTGTGGGGCTATCGCACCCCGTTCACGATTGTGGGCGTCGCCGGCGACGTAAAGTTTTCGGCGCTCGATGCCGAGGTGGCTCCCATGATCTACATGTCGAATTTCCAGGTGACGAGCGGCATCAGCCGCCACGCTGTGTTCGTCGTGCGTACGGCAGGCGATCCTGCCGGTCTGGCCAGCGCGGCGCGCCGCGAAATCTGGTCTGTGGATAAGGACCTGCCCGTGTTTGGCGTAACCACCATGAACGACGTTCTGTCCAGTTCGACGGCGCAGCGCTGTTTCAGCATGATCCTGCTGGGAGCATTTGCCGTGCTGGCCCTGCTGATGGCCGCGGTCGGGCTCTACGGCGTGCTCTCCTACTCGGTGAGCCAGCGTATGCACGAAATGGGGCTGCGCATGGCCCTGGGCGCGAACGCGCGCGACCTGATGCGCCTGGTGGTGAGGCAGGGAATTCGCGTGGCGCTGGCGGGCGTGGCCGCCGGCTTGCTGGCGAGCGTCGCGGCCACGCGCCTGCTGGCGGGAATGCTTTTTGGCGTGAGCCCGCTTGATCCACTGACTTTCGCCGCGGTGGTGGCCGTGCTGGTCGCAGCCGCCGCGCTGGCAAGTTTTATTCCCGCGCGCCGGGCCACCCGGGTGGACCCGATGGTGGCGCTGAGGTACGAGTGACGAATCCCGCCGTTGCAACAACCGTAACGGTCGGGCACCCGCACTGATTTGAGGCTGATATGGAAACCGTGCTGCATGACATTCGATACGCCCTGCGCCTGCTGCGCAAGAGCCCGGGCTTCACAGCGGTGGCGATTATTACCCTGGCCCTGGGCATTGGCGCTAATACTGCAATGTTCAGCGCAGTCAACGCGGTTCTGCTGCGCGCCCTTCCGTTCCACGATCCAAGCCGGCTGTTCGTGCTCTGGGAGACCAACCCGCAGGTCGAGGGCTTCATCGGCCAGCGCCTGCCGGTACGGCTGAAGAGTTATCTGCGCTGGAAACGGGACGAGCAGTCATTTGAAGAGATTGCGGCCTACCGCGCCTCCACGGTCAACCTGACGGGGGTGGCGCAGCCGAAACGCATCAATTGGGCCATCGCGTCCAGCAACTTCTTCCACCTGCTGGGAGTCAACGCGGAACTGGGACGCACTTTCGGGCCCCAGGAGGGCGAACCCGGGCAGGATCGGGTGGTGATTCTCAGTTACCCGCTTTACCAGAAGATGTTTGGCGAAGGCGCGCAGGTATTGGGCCGCGACCTCAGCCTGAACGAAGTGAACTACCGCATCATCGGCGTGCTGCCCGCCAGGTTTCACCTCTCCGGCATTTGGGAAGGCCTCTCGCAGGACAAGCCGGATGTGTGGGTGCCGATGAATACCAGCCCAAATCAGCCCAAGGACATTCTGCAAAAGAGCGAAAACGCGGTGTTCGGACGTTTGCGGCCGGGCGCCTCGCTGGCGCAGGCGCGCAGCGAATTGCAGGTGATCGAGGCTCGCCTGCGGCAAGAGCACCCGGATGACTACCGGGATTTCGGCACCAATATCTTCAGCGTGTACACCGAAAACGTCGCCAGTTCGCTGCGCCGCAGCCTGCTGGTTCTGCAATTCGTGGTGGGGTTCGTGCTGCTCATCGCCTGCGTGAATGTAGCCAACCTGCTTTTGACCAGGGCGGCCGGCCGGGAAAAAGAAATTGCCATTCGGGTGGCGCTGGGAGCGAATCGCAGCCGCCTCATTCGCCAAGCCATGAGCGAAAGCCTGCTGTTCAGCTTGCTGGGCGGCGCCGCCGGACTGCTGCTGGCCTGGTGGGGGATTCGCGGCGTGGGCGCGCTTGCGCCCACCGATGTTTTCAGCCTGCACCAACTCCGGCTCGATCCTTACGTGCTGGCGTTTACCTTCGGCGTCATGCTCCTGGCGGGTTTTCTGTTTGGCCTGGCGCCTGCCTTCCATGTCGGCCGCACCGATGTTCACCAGAGCATGGGCAAGGGCGCGCGCTCGGGCAGCGCTGGAATTTCGCGCCGCTTTCGCATGCTGCTGGTGATCGCGGAAATCTCCCTGGCGGTGATTCCGCTCGCCGGCGCCGGCCTGATGGTGCGCACCCTGCGCGCGCTGATGAATCAGGACCTGGGCTTCCGCCCGCAGCATGTGCTGACCGCGAAATTGGAGTTGCCCCCGCTGCGCTATTCCACCCCGGAACAGCAGCGGGCTTTCTGCGCCCAGTTGCTGCAGGCGCTGCAGGCCATTCCCGGCGTGCGCTCCGCCAGCTTGGCCAGCGGATTGCCCATGAGTGACATCAGCATTACCGGATTCCACCTGCAGGGCGAGAATGCCAAAACGTCCAACCGTTCGCTGGACTATCAGCACGTGTCGGAGGATTACTTCCAGACTATGGGCTCGCCTCTGCTCCGCGGCCGCGGCTTCACCCGTCAGGAGGCGGAGCAGGGTGCGGCTCTGGCGATCGTGAACCAAGCCCTGGCGCAGCAGCTGTGGCCGGGTCAGGACCCGGTCGGGAAAATTCTGTATCTGGACCAGGGCGACGCTGCCACCCGGGAACAGGTAATTGGCGAGGCGCCGAACACGCACCAGTTGTTCTTAAGTTCCGCCGAGCGCCCGGAAATATACCTGCCCAGGCGCTCCTACGGAAACCTGAGCCTGGTGGTACGCGGCAGCGGGGATCCCACGGCGCTGGCCCCGGCCTTAACCCAGGCCGTGCTCAGCCTGGATAAAAATCTGCCCCTCTATGAAGTGCAGCCGTTAAGCGTAATTTTGCGCGACAACGTGGCGCAACAGCGCTTCACCATGTACCTGCTGATCGCCTTCGCCGGCCTGGCCCTGGCGCTTTCGGCCATTGGCCTGTACGGCGTGCTGGCTTACATGGTCAGCCGCCGCACGCAGGAGATCGGAGTGCGCATGGCGCTGGGCGCGCAAGCCGCCAGCGTCCGAAGGATGGTTCTGCGGGAAGGAGTAGCGGCGGCCGCCGCCGGGCTGGGCCTGGGACTGGTGGGGGCTCTGATTCTGGCGCGCCTGATGTCCACTCTGTTGTTTGGCGTGAAAGCGGACGATCCACTCACCTTCTCTGCCGTGGGGCTGATGATTGCCGCCGTTGCCGTGCTGGCGAGCTATGTGCCGGCGCGGCGTGCCAGCCGGGTGGATCCCATGGCGGCGCTGCGATACGAGTGAACCAACCCGCCTTTTGCCAAAAAACCGCAAAGGGTGGGGTGCCGTTTTTCAATCCTATGGTGTGGTGACTATGAAAAGAGCAAATGGTGTTTCCGGTATGGTCTGCGGGCTGCTCCTGCTGCTGGCGGCGGCTCCTTCCTCGGCTCAGGTGTTCCGGTTCCCCAACGCCGGGTCGCAGTTTCCCAATTTCATCAACCCCTACTCCCCGGTGCAGGTGCCGCAGCCCAAGCTGACCAACACGCCGAGGCTGGAGACGCTGATGCGAGACGGAAAGCTCATGCTGTCGCTCAGTGACTCGGTGGCCCTGGCTCTGGAAAACAACCTGGACATCGCCATTGCCCGCTATAACCTCTCCATTGCGGACACCGACGTCTTGCGAGCTAAGGCGGGTGCGGAAATCCGCGGCGTGGCCACCGGGCTGGTGGAAGGAACGCCGGGGGGCGGCGTGGGCGGCTTCGGTACCGGAGCCCAGGGTTCGGGGGCCGGCGGCACCTCGGGAGGGGCGGGCGGAGCCGGCGGTGGAGCTTCAGGACTGGTGGAGTCCACGCTGGGCACGGGCGCGCAATTGGAGTCTTACGACCCCCAGTTGATCGCCAAAATGGATATCGAGCACCTGGCGCAGCCCATCAATAACGCCGTCACCATCGGCCAGGTCGGCGTTTACCAGCAGAACACCACCAACGCCAATTTTGAGTACACGCAGGCCTTCCCCAGCGGCACCAAGCTGATCGTGGATTTCAACAACCTGCGTGGCACCGATAACAGCCAGTTCGACCTGCTGGTGCCGCAAGTGTTCTCGCAGTTCAAGGTGGAACTGAAGCAGCACCTGCTTTCCGGCTTCGGTCCAGGACCGAATCTGCGCTTTATTCGCATCGCCAAAAATAACCGCGAAATTTCCGATGTCGCTTTCCGTAATCAGGTGATCGCCACCGTGTCTCAGATTCAGAACATATACTGGGACCTGGTGAGCGCCTACGAGGACGAGCGCGTGAAGGAGCGCTCCCTTAATCTGGCGGAAAAAACCCTTTCCGATAACCGCGAGCAGGTGCGTATCGGGGCCCTGCCGGCCATCGAAGTGACTCAGGCGGAGAACGAAGTGGCCAGCCGAAAGCAGGACCTGATCATCGCCCAGACCGGCCTGCAGTTGCAGCAGCTGCTCATCAAGAACGCCATCACCCGCAACCTGAGCGATCCCTTTATTGCTGCCGCGCCGGTGGTGCCCACCGACACCATGTACGTGCCCGAAAAAGAGCCGGTTCGCCCGGTGCAGGACCTGCTGGCAGATGCCTACGCCCATCGTCCCGAACTGGCGCAGGCGCGTATTGATTTGACCAATCGCGAAATCAGCCGCAAGAGCGCCAAGAACGCTTTGCTGCCCACGGTTGACCTGGTGGCCTGGTATGGCGCCTCGGCTCTGGCCGGCGAGCAGAATCCGGCCTTCACCTGCGCTCCCGGCGTAGCCCCTAATCCCAACGCCATCGAATGCCTGCCCCCTGGAACCGTGGCCCGGACAGGCTACAGCAACGCTTTTGCCAAGCTTTTCCGCAATGACTTTCCCGATTATGCGGTGGGTTTCCAGATCAATATTCCTTTCCGCAACCGGGTGGCCAAGGCGGACCAGATCCGCTCCGAGCTGGAATACCGGCAGGCACAGATGCGCCTGCAACAGCTGCAGAATGAAATCGGCATCGAAGTGCGGAACGCGCAGTTTGCGCTGCAGCAGAACCGGGCCCGGGTGGAGGCGGCCACTACGGCGCGCGATCTGGCGCAGCACACTTTCGAAATCGAACAGAAGAAGTACGCCCTGGGGGCCTCCACCAGCTACCAGGTGCTGCAAACGCAGCGCGACCTGGCGCAGGCGGAATCGGCGCGGGTGGCGGCCATGGCCGCTTACGAAAAATCGCGGGTGGAGCTGGACCGCGTCACCGGCCTGACCCTGACGCACAACGGGATCGAAATCGCCGATGCCGAAAACGGGCACGTCCAGAAGGCGCCGGAAGTTCCTGGTGTGATGCCGCGCACCGATTTGACCGACCAGAAGGCCGCTCCCGTCAGCGACCTGCCCGGGCCCTCGCTGTGAAGGAAGCAATGACCGAACGTATACAATCCTCGGGTAAGGCCGCCAAAATGACTCCTGCCAGCCTGCCTTCGCCGCGCATTCTCGTCGCCGACGACCAGCGCGACGTCATCGAAGCCCTGCGCCTCCTTCTGAAGCCCGAAGGCTACCAGGTAGGGGCGGTGTCTTCTCCGGCCGGTGTTCTGGAGGCGCTGCAGAAGCAGGAGTTCGACGCCGCCCTGATTGACCTGAACTACACTCGTGACACCACCTCCGGCCAGGAGGGTTTGGACCTGCTCTCCCAGATTCAGGCCGCGGACAGCACGTTCCCGGTGATCGTGATGACCGCCTGGGGAAATGTGGACCTGGCGGTGGAGGCCATGCGCCGCGGCGCCCGCGACTTCATCCAGAAGCCGTGGGAGAATGCGCGCCTGCTTTCGGTATTGCGCACCCAGGTGGAACTGGGACGGGCGCTGCGCATGGGGCAGCGGCTGGAGGCGGAAAACCGGCTGCTGCGGGCGGAGGGGCGGCCCAGCTTCATCGCCGAATCAGACGCCATGAAGCCCATCCTGCAGCTCCTTACCCGCGTGGCCCCTTCCGACGCGAACGTGCTCATTACCGGCGAGCACGGCAGCGGCAAGGAGGTGGTGGCGCGCACGCTGCATGCATTGTCCCAGCGCGCCCACCGTCCGTTTGTGGCGGTGAACACCGGCGGCTTGCCCGAGGGCGTGTTCGAAAGCGAGCTCTTCGGCCATGTTAAAGGCGCGTTTACCGATGCTCGTTCGGACCGTGTGGGCCGCTTCGAGCTGGCCGATGGCGGCACCATTTTTCTGGACGAGATTGCCAACGTGCCGGCCTCGCAGCAGGCCAAGCTGCTGCGCGTGCTGGAGCTGGGTGAAATGGAGCCGGTCGGCTCCTCCAAAACGCGGCGGGTGAATGCGCGCGTGATTTCCGCCACCAACGCCGACCTGAACCAGGAAGTATCGGCCGGGCGCTTTCGCCAGGACCTGCTGTTTCGCTTAAACACGGTGGAGGTCCATCTTCCCCCCTTGCGGGAGCGGCGGCAGGATGTTTCGGTGCTGGCCATGAACTTCCTCAAACGTTATTCGGAGCGTTACGGCAAGCACCTGAGCGGCTTTGACGCCGCCGCCTTGCGCGCCATGCTGGAATACTCCTGGCCGGGCAATGTCCGCGAACTGGACCACTCGGTGGAGCGGGCGGTCCTGCTGGCGGAGGGCGAGCTGGTGCGGGTGAGCGACCTGGGACTGCGCGGGGCGCGCGATGGCGGACAAAAGATGGAAGATATGAGCCTGGAAGAAGTAGAGTCGCTTCTGGTGCGCAAGGCGCTGGCCCGCTACGGCGGTAATATCAGCCAGGCCGCCGAGGCGCTGGGCTTGAGCCGCAGCGCGCTCTACCGCCGGCTGCAGAAGTATGGAATCTGATCTGGCCAAACCGGCCGTCGCCCCGTCTTCCCGCACCCCTGCCGCCAGGCCGCGGCCGCGCGGGCGGCCCCGGATGGCGCACGAAAACCGGGTGCTGCTGTTTGCCCTGGCCTCGGGGCTTGCCGGGGTCGTTCCCGCCATGGTGCTGCTGTGGACCGGCGCCTATTCCGGCAGCACGCAGTGGACTCTCACCGTGGTCATCGTGACCTGCTGCCTGGCTTTTTCCTTCAGCGTCCGCGGCATTGTCATGCGTCCCCTGCAGACGCTGGCCAACATGCAGGCCGCGTTGCGCGAGGGAGATTTCTCCATGCGCGCCCGCGTGGGCAATCCGGAGGACGCGCTGGGCGAATTGATGCGCGAAGTAAACGCTCTGTCCGAAATGCTGCGCGAGCAACGGCTGGGTGCGATGGAGGCCAGCGCTCTGCTGGGCACGGTGATGGCCGAAATTGACGTCGCCGTGTTTACTTTTGATCCCGAAGCGCGACTGCGCCTGGTGAATCGCGCCGGCGAACGGCTGCTTAGCCAGAATGTCGAGCGCCTGTTGGGCAAGACTGCCGAAGAACTGGGTCTGGCCGACTGCCTGGAAGGCGAGGCAGCACGCACGGTGGAGAAGAGTTTCCCGGCGCGCGCGGGGCGCTGGGGCGTGCGCCGCACGGTTTTCCGGCAGGGCGGCGCGCCCCATCAGTTGCTGGTCATTTCCGACCTGAGCCAGGCTTTGCGCGAGGAGGAGCGGCAAGCCTGGCAGCGTCTGGTCCGCGTGCTGGGCCACGAAATGAACAATTCACTGGCTCCTATTTCCTCCATCGCGCAGAGCCTGGAAACCCTGCTCAAACGTGAGCCGCGCTCAGCCGATTGGGAAGATGACCTGCGCCGCGGGCTGAAGATTATCAGCGAGCGCTCCGACGCGCTCAGCAAGTTCATGCGAGATTACTCCCGCCTCGCCCGCCTGCCTCGGCCGCAGTTGCAGGAAGTGGATCTGGCTGCGCTGGTGCGCGCCGCCGCCAGCGTGGAGATGCGCCTGCCGGTGGAGGTGGTGCCCGGACCCGAAGTCAAGTTGCAGGCGGATCCTGACCAGTTGCAGCAGGTGCTCATCAACCTGATTCGCAATGCTGTGGATGCCTCTCTGGAAACCCAGGGCAAGGTAAGCATTGGCTGGAGCAGAAATGGCGCTTCGCTGGATGTCTTGGTGCGTGACGAAGGCCTGGGAATCGCCAATCCCGGCAACCTGTTTGTGCCCTTTTTCACAACCAAGCCGGGAGGCTCGGGCATTGGGCTGGCCCTCAGCCGTCAAATCGCCGAGGCTCATGGCGGCACCGTACAACTCGAGAATCGCGCCCCAGGCAGAGGCTGCGAAGCACGTCTGCACCTGCCCCTTTAACCCATACAACAACAACGTTATCCCGAGGACTGGCTCTTCATTTCCTCTTCCCTGACGGGAACAGTTTTGGGCCTGGTGGCGGCTGAATGTATAAGCACAACCGCCAAAGAGACGACCAGCAGATAGGTGATCAAACCACCGCCCACGTGGGCGGCAAAAGCGATTATCCACAGCGCGGTCAGCACAATGAAGATCGCCCAGAGAATTTGCGTAGACGACGAATGCCCGGGTTCGGGAGCTTTCATAAGTAACCGCAGGAGCTTGGACTTAGGCTCTGCTTTGCTTAATCGTGTGCATTTGGCGAGCCACTCCCGACGCTGTTCGAACCCAGAAAATTCAACCTCCGGGCCATCGCTGCCGCGAAGTGCAACCCGCCTCAGGTGCAAAGGTTTGCATGCCGAGGACAACAAAGAGTATTGAGGGTTAAGAAACCGGCCCCACGCTGCAGCGCCGGGTGTGCGCAGCAAAGTAGCGGAAAAGGGTGGAGAAGCCTGGTGGAGACTCAGGCCGGGGTAACGCCTCAGAGAGGGAAGAACCGGGTCAGCCGCTGCGCCTTTTCCAGAAACGCAGCCGCTGCCATCTCTGCGGTTCCTTGGCAAGACTGGGGGCCTGCTCCGAAGCCCGGGGCGATTCCTCGATTCCAAACCTTTGCCGCAGGCTTGTCAGTTCCTCGGCGTGGCGCTGCCGTTCCCGGGTTTCCAGTTGCACGCGCTGGCGTTCGTGGGCCTGCTGCCGTGCCGCCAGCCCCAGTAAATCCGCTACCCATTCGCCATCGCAAAATACTTCCACGCTGCGCGCCACCCATTCGGGTTTGCCTTCCTCTTCATCGGCGCAGGAAGCCCCTACATTCAGCACCAGTTCGTTGTTGCAGCGAACCTCCAGCTGTCCCGTCCTGACCTCCTCCTCAATCTCGTAGATGAAAGTGGTCTTGGTACTGAAGGTGAAGACGTACTCCGCATGCTGGGTCCGCAGCAGAGTAGAGTGATATCCCAGTTCGCTTACTTCCTTCACATCGGGATGGATGTAGTGGGGGCACATCGCCTTCCAGGTTGGGAAGCTGCGCACACTGTCCAGGTACAGAGCCAGCATCTTCTCGGGGATCTTGCGATCCCAGGGCACGGTGGTTTCGGGCCGGGGATGGCTGAAATCGGACATCGGCGACGGCATGCGCGGACCCTGCAGAGCCACCGCCTAAACTAACCCTCCGGCAGCCTGGGGTCAACTCCCTCCTTCTGATGCAATTGTGGAAACCGGCGCCGCAACCAGGCAACCCACATTTCCATTGACAACAAAGAAGCTGCATACGCAGAATCAGGGCACTCGTCCATACAATTTTCGGGCCGAGGGGGATGGGCGCTCCGCCCGGCCTGCTCACCTCGGTCGGGGGGAATTCTTTGGGACGCTCCTATCTTCGCCTTATGTCGTTGGCCTTTGTTGCCAGCATCATGGCCCCGCTGGTGATCTACGCCGGCAGCCAGGCCATCGCCCACTCCGGAGCCCTGAACATCGGTCCCCAGTTGGGGTTTACGGTTGCAATATTGATCGTGGTGGGTGTTTTCCTGCAGCCGCTTCTGCGCCGGTTGGCGCCTCTTTTTGACCAGGCCGCACAGCGGCAGGTTGTGTTCCTGGATTCGATTCCTCAGCCCTATACCAAACTCGCCATCTTCGCCTCCGCCGGTCTAAGCCTGTTTCTGGAGCTGGCGGTGATCCGCTGGCAGGGCACTATTTTTGAGGTCTTTGCTTTTTACAAGAACTTCACGCTTCTGGCTTGCTTCGCCGGCCTGGGTTTGGGATACGCGATGGCACGTCGGAGCCTGATACCGTTGTTCTTGTCGCCCCTGCTGTTTTGCTGGCAGTTTGCCCTGATGATGGGCATCCGTTACGGTCTTACCGGCGAAAACCGCTTAAGCCTGCTGATGCTCCCGTTTTCCGAGCAGTTGAATATGGGACTGCCGGTGGTGGACAAGTTCTACCAGGGCCTGCCGGTATTTTTTTTGCTGGCCATCGTTTTTGTGGTCACTGTGCTGGCCTTCATTCCCATTGGCCAGTTGTGCGGCCGCTTGATGGAGCGGCGCGAGAATCTCTCTGCCTATGGCTTCAATTTGCTGGGCAGCATAGCCGGCGTGCTGCTCATGTTTCTGGTGAGCGCGTTCTGGACTCCGCCCGTAATCTGGTTCCTGCTCGCCCTGGCTGTGCTGCTGCTGTTCCACGAGCGGCGGCCGCGCCTGCTGCTGTTTTCCGGCGCCATCAGCGTAGTGGCGTTGATTATTGTGGCCTGGCCGGCGGAGCCGGTCTGGCAGAAAATTTATTCGCCTTATCAACTCCTGGAAGTAGGCCATGATTCAAACGGCCTCATGGTTATCCGGGCGGCCGGCGCCTATTACCAGCGGGTGCACGAACTAAGACCCGGCGCCAATTCAGTCCATGATCCGCAAGCGGAGAGCATTCGCAAGTACTACGAATTGCCCTATCGGTTTTTCGGCCGCGCCCCCCGCCAGGTCGCCATTGTGGGCGCAGGCTCGGGCAATGATGTGACCGCGGCCCTGCTCAGCGGCGCTCAGAAGGTGGACGCGGTGGAGATTGACCCCGCCATCCTTATGGAGGGCTTCAGCGGTCATCCCGACCATCCCTACTCCGACCCGCGCGTGCACCCCGTGGTGGATGACGCCCGTTCCTTTTTGCGCACCACCGGCCAGCGTTACGACATGATCGTGTATGGCCTGCTTGACTCCCACACTCTGCTTACCCAGGGCTCCAGTGTTCGCCTGGATTCCTTCGTTTATACAGTTCAGGCATTGCGCGAAGCGCGGGCCCGCCTGCAGCCGGGAGGAATCCTCTCCCTTTCTTTTTCGGTGATGAGCCGCCCGCTGGGACGAAAAATCTATCTCATGCTGCAGGACGCTTTCGGAGGATGGCCGCCGGTCTGCATCATGGCCGGTTATGACGGTGCCGTGGTTTTTCTGGAGGCCAACGACCGGCCGCTCACCGTCCCTGTCCAGCTTCTTCAGCAGACCGGTTTTCAGGATGGGACCCAATACTTCTCCGATCCTCAAATCCAGGCTGATGTTTCCACCGACAACTGGCCCTTTTTCTACATGCCGCGCAGGGTGTACCCGCTCTCCTATGTCATCATGGTGGCACTGGTCCTGGCCCTCTCCGGCGGCATTTTTGGAAAATTTCTTAACGAAAAGCCGCAGTTTGAACACGCCCCGTTTTTCCTGTTAGGCGCGGGTTTCATGCTGATCGAGACCAAGGGCATCACCGAACTCGGACTGGTGTTCGGCAACACCTGGCAGGTGATGGGGGTTGTGATTCTCGCCATCCTGGTCATGGCATTTCTTGCGAACTGCGCAGTGCAATACTTTGATATCAAGCACTGGGCCATCCCCTATCTGTTTTTATTTGCCACGCTGGCGATCGGGTGGGTGGTGGCGCGCATGGGAGGCCTGCCCTCCAATGCGGCCGGGCGGATCGGAATGGCGGTTATCCTGACCTGCCCCATGTTTTTCTCCGGCATTGTATTTTCCACGCTGCTGCGCTCGCGGGGCGCCGTTTCCGGGCTCCTGGCCATGAATCTGCTGGGCGCCATGTGCGGCGGGCTGCTGGAATACAACTCCATGTATTTCGGATTTCAGTTTCTCTACCTGCTGGCTGCCGGCCTCTACCTGCTGGCCTTTGTGTGGGAGTTGGCCCGGCCCAAATGGCAAATTGCGGCGGTGCTCGAGCCCAAGGCCGGCTAGGCCTGGGAAAGAGCATCCTAGCTCCCAAAAGAAAAGGCCGTCCGCAGCGGTGAACTGGGACGGCCAAATTCCTGGCTTACCTTCGCTGCCGGTGAGCCACTTGCCCTTGCAGTGTGGCAAGTGGCCTCCGGGGAATATGTCCTAGGTATGAATGGGCAACCTTGATCCCGCGCTCATCCTTCGCCTTCTGGCCAGACCGAGCCCCAGCAGACCTGCGAGCATTAGCCCAATCGAAGCAGGCTCCGGAATGCTCATGCTTCTGATACTGGCGAGATCGGTGTGGTCGTCAAATCCGAAATAGACGATGTTGAACTCCGGGTCGGTATTCACCGCATCAAACCTCAAGATTGAGCTGTACTCCTCCGCGCTGGGGATGCCCAGCATGAAAAAAAGCAGAGCATTGCCGGGACCGGTGGAACAGCCTCCGTCAGTAACCTGATTGAAGCAGCTAAGCCCGCCGATGTCGTCCGCGGTGAAGGCGCCCGGGCTGGCGCTAAAGAACTGAATTACGCTGTTGATCGTTTGGCCGCTTTCATTCAAGAATTGGCAATCCGGCCCGCTCACAGTCCCATCACCCAGGGTAGCGTCCATCACCGGGCAGAAGGAGTCGGTGAAGTTGAAGGGATTGAAGGGAAAGGCGAGCGGCTCTCCATTGAACGTGATGCTGAAGTTCTCGCCGATGATCGCAAATTCGTCATAATTGATGCCGCTGCGGATAATTCCACCAGGATCACCTATCGAACTGGCCAGGGCACTGGCGGACAAGGAAAGAACAATGGTGGCGGCCAGGGCTATGTTCCAGCGCTTCATGGTAAACACCTCCCCCACAAGTATCGGATTTAATCTGCACTCAACTGGCCGCGAAGCGGAGCGCAATCCGCTTTATTTCTTCCCCGCCCTCAGACACTTGCAACGCGCACTGTGGGAAATTAAGCGCTCACCCCGGAGGAACTGCAATTCCTTGCGGCAAATGCAAATTCCTCTGCAGTTCTGAGGAAACGGCTAGGCATTTTCTATCTGGGCTTGCCCGCATAGTTCCGCATCATGTCGGCAAATTCCGGGAGAGCTTGCAGGTTCTTCAGTTCCGGATCGCTCTGCGCTTCTTCGGCGGGGTAGCCCTGCTGCAGGGCCTGGTGCAGGTCTTTCAGCGCCTCGCCTTTTTGCCCGGCTATGCATTCCACTACTGCTTGAAAGTAGACCAGGGAGACATCGGTCGGATCCATGGCGCGGGCGCGGCGAACCAGTTCCAGCCCGCGCCTCGGGTCGCCTTTTTTCGCCAAATACTGTCCCAGGTAGCCCATGGTGTCGGCGTCGCGCGGATTGATGGCCAGTTGCTTGTAAGCCAGGGCAATGGCTTTATCGTAAGTAGCCAGAGCCTTTTGCGGCTGTCCGGCCCAGCGATAGCCGTCCGCCAGATTGCCCATCACCATGTGGTCGTTGGAATTCATGGCCGCGGCTTTCTCGAACATCTGCACGGCTTCGTGATAGCGCTTCAGGAAAAAATAGGCGGTGCCAAGGTTGGAATAGGTCGCGTAGTAGGGCTGAATCTGCAGCGCTTTTTCGAAATTCGGTATGCAGTCGTTCCACTTCTCCATGCGCATGAGGACCACGCCCAGGTTGTCATAGCCGGCGGCGTTATCCGGTTCCAGTTCAATCACCTTCTTGAAACCCGCTACCGCCAGCTCGTTCTCCCCAAAACTGTAGTAAGCCCCGGCCAGAGCGTTGTAGTTTTCCCAGTAATAGGGATTGAGCTCAATGGCCTTTTTGTAGGCCTCGATGGCCTCCGGTTTGCGTCCAATCACGGTGTAGACCTGGCCCAGGCGGCGGTAGCCTTCATCGGACTTGGGTGCCAGTTCCAGCGCCCGCTTCAGCTCCGAGATAGCCTCGGCGGTCTTTCCCGTGTCGGTGTAAACGCTACCCAGGGAAAAGTGGACCTCAGGAAGCCCGGCGTTCAACTGCTCCGCCTGCTGGGCCGCGCGCAAAGCTTTATCTGACCAGAAGCTATCCTTGGTGTGGCGGTACATGGAGAGACTGGCATCAGCCAGCCCGGCATATGCCAGGGCAAAACCCGAATCCTTGGCCAAGGCCTTCTGATACAGGTCAAGCGCCGCCTGCACCTTCTTGGCGTCTTGCTCCTGGCGCATGTCCTCGCGGCCCTTCAGGTAGAGGTCATACGCCTCGACGTTCTCCGTGGGGTGGGAATTCAGGGCGGCCACTTCGGAGCTGCTGGGTTTCAATTCCAGCGCCGCCACCAGCTGAGCATAAATTTTATCTTCCAAAGTGAGCAGGTCCTGCGGAACCCCGGAAAACTCCCCGGTCCATAACCGCCGTCCCCCCGCCACATCGTCCAGGCTGATGGTAATGCGCATCTTCGCCGCCGAGCCCTGGACGCTGCCCTGGGCAATCAGGTTCACCCCCAGCTGGCGGGCAATCTTTTCCAGCGGCTGGTCCACTTTCACGGACTGCACGGCGGTCGGCGAGGCCAGGTGGATGTCCTTCATCTGAAACAGTTTGGCGGCGGTGGCCTCCACCAGGCCGTCGCTTACATATCCCAGGTCGTTCTTATCGCCGATCACGCGAAAGGGCAGCAGCGCCAGGTACTTGCCCTGGCTGAGCGGGGGAACGCCGATAGCGGACTGGGTTGAGGGCGCCCGAGGGCGCAGGAGATTGCGCACGGTGGGAACCGCCAGCAGGGCGAGCCCAAGGACAAGGACTCCCGCGCCGGCGTACCACATTTTTCTGCCCGCTTTGCCCGGCGGCGGCGCGGGAAGCTGCTGCGAGCGGGGCGGCTTGGAAGGCTGAGCCGACTGCAGGTCGTCCAGAATCTCGCGCGCGCTCTGGTAACGCTGCGCGGGATCGGTCTCCAGGCAGCGCAGGATGATCTGCACCAGGTAATCGGGCAAGTCGCCGTTAAACTGGCGCGGATCCTGGGGTTTTTCGTGAACCCGCAGATACATCGTCTGCAGAGTGGATTCCGCTTTGAACGGTATCTCGCCCGTCACCATCTCGTAGAGGATCAGACCGAGGGAGTAAAGGTCGCTGCGGTGGTCCACGGATCCGGCCAGCGCCTGCTCCGGCGACATGTAGCGAGGCGTGCCCAGAAATTGCCCGCTCAGCGTCATCTGGGTGGCGTCCGGCTCCAGCGACTTGGCCAGGCCAAAATCGGAAACGTAGACCTGCCCGGCCTTGTCGAGCAGAATGTTTTGCGGCTTCAGGTCGCGGTGAACCACGCCTTCGCTGTGTGCCGCTTCCAGGGCCGCGCACAACTGCTTGGCAAGGGTCACCGCCCGGTTGACTTCCAGCCGTCCTTCCCGCAGCAGCAACTGGTGCAGGTCTTCGCCCTCAACGTAGGCCATGGAGATGAACTTGGTCCCATGGGCCTCTCCCAGGTCATGAATGCGGAGAATGTTCTTGTGGGATATCTTGCTGGCCAGCAACAGTTCCTGGCGAAAGCGCTGGCTCATGTTGGCATCCGTGCCCAGTTCCGGGCGGATGAGTTTCAGGGCGACGGTACGATCCAATTCCCGGTCGTAAGCGCGGTATACCGCTCCCATTCCGCCCTCCCCCAGCAGGGCTTGCACCTGGTAACGGGGGCCAAAGTCAACCGGCTTGGAAGGGTTGCTGCTGGAGCCCCCGGAAGAAGGCGTGACCGGATTGGAGGGAGGAGGGGTGTTGGAAAACCCTATGGCAGTTGCGGCCTCAGGCACAGACGATCGTTTCTGCCCTCCGGCCGAAGTCTCGTACCGGGAGGAGGGAGGTTCGGCAGGGGAAGCCGAGAGCGGCGACCCGCAGGTGGCGCAGCGGGAGGCTCCGCTTGCATTCTGCGCCAAACAGGACGGACAAATCATAGCCTGCCCCACCCCCGCCAGCCCGAATTATCGGACAGGGGGGAGTGCCTCGGCAATATAAGAAGCGGCTCTCTAAGGTGCTTTGCAGGCTTGGCGGCATGGTGGTCGCTAACAATAAGAGCCGCAGACCCCAGAACTCCCATTGTTTTTCACAAGATTTTCTAAAAAAAACGTCTAATTTGGCCCGCGCCATCGTCTATACACTGCGGGTCGTTCCGAGGTATGTACCAGGCAGGCAACCAGTTCTGAGCGCCAATTCATAAACCAGTAACAACAACTCAAAAGGAGATAAGCAGGCATGAGTACAAAGCCGACCTACGAACAAGCGCAACTACATCTTCAGGTTTACGATCAGCGACGCGAGGCTAAGCTGCGCCAGGCCCGTGACTGGTTTTTTAAAAACTATCACGTGACCAGCCTGGACGACGCCATGCGGATTGCTCCTATGGGTTCGGAAACAGGCGTCTTTGCCAGTATGGTTATCAGTTATTGGGAACAAGCCTGTGCTCTGCTCAACTATGATCTGCTGCACGAAGACTTGTTCTTCGAAACCAGCGGTGAGTTTTTCGGCGTCTGGGAGATGGTCAAGCCGGTTGTCCCAGCATTCCGCGAGCGTTTCGTGGCCAAGACGTTCTGCGCCAACCTGGAGAAGGCTGCCCAGCGATATGAGAAATGGATTGAAGCCCGCTCCCCCGGCCAAATCGCGGCTATGCGCGAATTCATGAAACAGATGCGTGCTCAATTGGCGAAAGCAGCTTAACTTCCTGACCGATTCCCCGTTCTGCTCTTTGCCTTTGCTTGGAGAACAGAGCGGGGATTTCTTCCAACTTCGTGGCACAGCCTTTCTCGGCGGGCGTGAACAAGCTTTCTAAGTGCCGCTGCCAACCCCAAAATCCATAAACCGGCGGTTAAAGGAACCTTGCCACCTGATTCACGTCAGAACCGCATCTGACGCTCATTGGTGAAATGATCTTGCCCGTAAACTGACGTGAGATAATGGGGTTACGTCGCTGTGGCCCCGTAGCTCAGATGGATAGAGCAGCGGTTTCCTAAACCGTTGGTCGGGTGTTCGAGTCACCCCGGGGCTACCACCCTGTACTTGGCCTCCAGTTCCGCTTCTCCGCGGCCTTTTTCCTTCCCGACATCTCTGGC
>DATEJK010000072.1:0-3785 GCA_035278025.1 Terriglobales bacterium
ACCCCGCCGCTTCCGCCTCCTCCGCAGTGTTTCTTCCTGGGATTGTGCGACGGGTACGGGTACGGCAATTCGGTCTGCGGCTACATGCCCTACGGCTGCAGCAATCAAGGCGGTGTGGGCATTCCGAGCGGCGGCGGTGGCGGCGGCGGTACGCCCAATCAGCAAACCCAGCCGCAAACGCCGACACCGAGCCGGGCGGTGTGCGCGGCGAACCTCGCGGATAAGTACAGCATCGCGGGCGCGCTCGGCACGACGAACAAAACAGGATTCTTCCCGAGCGTCTTCAACGGAGTTGCAGGAAATACTGTCTCCGGCGTCGTAATGATGTTCAACGGCGGCAACAAGTGGCGCGCCGTTACTTCGATTAACAACGTAACCTTCCAGGGCACCACGACCGCGATTAACGCGGTAACCACGCCCGCTCCTATCACGGAATTGGGACTGACCGAGACAGTCGGCGGTGAGTTCCTGGGCAAAGGTCTTGGTGGAATCTTCACGGCTGGGAAGCTGCTCTACGACATTGGCTCCTTCACCGCCGCCTATTACTCCTCGGCTTGCAAGGGGGGCGGATGAACTGGACAGGCGAAGTTCAGGGCTGGGGTCTAATGGTATTGCTGGCCGTTGGATTTTACTTCGTCATCGGTTACCTCTTTCGAAGCTTGCACCCGACCGGGATGTTGAACTGGCAGGGACGGCGCTGGCGGAAAGGAGGCACCTTCCTCATTCTGCTCAACGCAGCCGTGTTCGATATTCGCGCTCAGTTCGAGCGTGCCCACATCGGCCTTATCGTTGCAGCAGTTCTGTGGTCGGTTGTCGGCGTGCTCTTTCTCCTGTTGGTTCGCTGGTGGTGGCAGGACGCGCGGAAGGAGAAAGCCGCAGAAAGGGCGCTGATTGAAAAGCTGCACGAAGAAGGCCGAGAGCTAATTGCATCGCAGATGAGCACGGGGAAGCGGGTGTGGCGGTGGGTGGTGAACGGCTACGCCATCTTTCTGGTGGCCGCCGGGCTGTACGCCCTGGTGCGGTACCTGGTGGTGAAATAGGGCCGGGCTGAGCGTATCCGGGACGTTTTGCTTTAGCTACCCGTCTCACGCGCTCCGATAGCCATGAAGCAAGGGATCAGCGCCTTCCGCTGGCCGGTTAACCGCCGTTAACGCAGAGCGCCAGAAGAGCCATGCCTTCGGCATGGGGAGGAGGTATGACACGTCACCCCGCGACGGTCGCTGTGGAGCGCCTTCCGGCGCTCTTGGTTAACTTCCTTTCGTCGCGCCACCTAGGAAAACTACGGCGCTCTGGAGCGCTCCAGGGCGCTCTCCGTTAACTTGTTGATTTTCCTGCCTAGGTAGACACTATCCCTTTCGGTGTCCCGGAGGCCCTTCCCGATGCCTGCCGACCAACCGCGCACGCGAACCGTAGGCTGCAAGATGACCGACAGTGAGTACGAGAAACTGGCCGCTGTCGCCGAGCAGGACGGCCAGACGCTCGGAGAGTGGTGCCGCGAGGTGCTGCTGGAACGGGCCGAGGGGCGCAAGCCGAGCGTGATCGAGGAGACGGGGCTGGATAATTTCCTAGCGCGGGAGTTCACGAGTCAGTTCGGCCGCTTCTCCCAGCCCGACCCCGCCGGCCTCGCCGCCGTGGACTTATCGGATCCTCAGTCGCTCAACCGCTATTCGTATGTGAGAAATAATCCGGCCAATCTGATCGACCCGCTGGGCCTTGAATCTGGAGATCCTTGCACGGTCGTGGATTCCCACAATGTGAATTGCCCGGGGACCACCATAACCGTCCATCCGACCCCGCCGCTTCCGCCTCCTCCGCAGTGTTTCTTCCTGGGATTGTGCGACGGGTACGGGTACGGCAATTCGGTCTGCGGCTACATGCCCTACGGCTGCAGCAATCAAGGCGGTGTGGGCATTCCGAGCGGCGGCGGCGGTGGTGGTGGCACGCCCAATCAGCAAACCCAGCCGCAATCGCAGGCACCACCATGGTACAAGACATGCACTGCGAAAGCTCTTGGCAAAGGCGCAGTGAATCTTGCTATCGATGCGTTAGGGTTCCTCCCAGAAGTTGGCGGAGTTGCCAGAGTCGTGGGCCATCAGGCCGGATATGTAGGCAAAGTTGCTGACAACGTCGGCAAAAATATGCTCACGGCAGGCACAAAAACAACAGGTTTTTTAAACAGTGCTACTGGTATTGATTCGAGTGATTGGACTACATGGGTGTCGGCAGGAATCACGGCTGCAGATTTCGTGCCTGGTCTAAGTGACATCACAACCCCTGCTGCATTGATCTGGGACGCAGGAATAGCAGCACATAAGACTTATCAATGTCCTTAATACATGAACTGAAGCGTGAAATTCAAGAGGCCAAGAAGTTGCGGCGTTTGTCTTGGCGCACGAAGTTGCTCATGGTTGTCATTGGTACGCCAATGTTCTTTCTGTACCTTATTCACGGGGGGCGCGTAGAACTGTTTTGGCCCTCGGTACTTACTGTTATTGTGCTTGGCGTAGTAATCCGTTTCAAATGGAAGTTGCGAAAGCAAGCGTGGTTCTGGGCCACTATGGCAGTGATCGCAGTTCTTCATGTTTTGTGGGTTCTGTTTGTTCCTTGGACCACGAAGTGGATTCCGGTATTCGTGTATACCGGCCTCGCCACAGTGGATTTTGTTCTGATCCTCTGGATTCTTCTTGTTATCGAGAAGTTCATGGAAGGCCCAAAAACCGCTGACCGATGAGCGCCCGCGATCTCCGTTCCCGCATCGCCGGACTTGTGCTGTTAGTGCTGCTAGGTGCAGGCCTGTTCGTTCGGGTCACCAACCGCGCCGGAGAGTCGCCGAAGAATCCGGCCCGTGCGCCGGTTGAAGTTCGCGCCTACCAATCGCTACCCGTCACCGAGACCGTGTGCTCTGATGGAATGGACCCATCCCGGTTTGTTGCGGCAAGCGGTAAGCTTCGCCGCAGTCCGAGGAGGGACTTCCATGAAGATTGCCACGGTTGGATTGGACATTGCCAGCACCTATAGCTATTACTTTGCATTGCAATACGCGCCGAACAGCGATGTCTTGTCAGCGAACGACAGTGTGAACGGAAATTGGACGTACGGATATGACGACTTCAACCGGCTCGCTTCGGCAAACAACAGCGCGCAGAATTTGGCGTACACAGATAGCTACGATCGCTATGGAAACAAGTGGAATCAGGACTTGAACGGGGCGTGTACTGCAGGGACGTCATATTGTTTGACCTTTGACGCGAACAATCAAATCAGCGCTGTCGCGGTTTCATCGACACCCCACTCTTCGGCGTTGAATACTGATGTGCTGACGTGCCCCCAAACTCTGCGCAGTGGATCATACGACGTTCTCCTGGCTGCCGAGCTGGTTTTCCTGCATAGCCGAGGCCCCGGATAAAGAGGAATCGCCGCCGCCGTGGCTGTGGGAAAGTGGGAATCCCGCCGCATCCGCGGGATTTCCAAGCGCAGGGGGAAAGTCGCTCCCCAGACTTTTCCCCGGAGCGGCTTCTCTCGCGCCGCAGCCAGCAATCGCACGCGCAACCCTTCATCACTGCGACAGCTTCGATAGCGATAGCTGGACTCCGCCAGCACCAGCAGCCCGCAGACCCGCCGCGCGCTCACCAGATAATGCCCCCACAGCCAGCGCGCTTCCTCCCGCCGCTCTACGAGCCCCACCCGTTTTTTTCAATCACCGCTTTCAGCATCTCCTTGTCCAGGCTCAAATCCGCCACCAGCTTCTTCAGCCGCCCGTTCTCGTCTTCCAGCACCCGCAGCCG
>DATEJK010000073.1:0-11297 GCA_035278025.1 Terriglobales bacterium
ACCACCGCCAGCACCTCGCCGGAGTGCACCGTCAGGTCAATGTCACGCAGCACGTCCCGGGCTTCGCCATTGGCGCCATAGGAGAAACTGACGTGTTCGAAGCGGATGCTTTCGCCGAAGCGAGGCAAGGGACGGGCGGCCGGCTTCTCCAGGACCGTATCTTCCTGGCTCATGAAATTGAATATGGAAGTGGAGGCGCCCAGGGCCTGCTGGAAGTTGTTGTTGAACACGGCGAACTTGCGTACCGGCTCGTAAAGCTTGTAAACCGCGATGATGAAGGCGACAAAAACGCCGCCCGTGAACACCTGCGCCTTGATCAGATTGCGGCCGAGGAGCAGCAGCAGCGCGATGCCGATGGCGCCGATGATGTCCATGGTGGGCGAACTGATGGCGGCCGCGGCCACGGAGCGCAGGTTGGCGCGAAACAGGCGGCGCGCCGCCGCCCGAAAGCGTCCAGCCTCCCACTCCTCCATTCCGAACGCCTTCACGATGCGGTTGCCGGTAATGGTTTCGTGGAGCAGGTTGTGGATATCGGCCAGCTTGTCCTGACCGCGGCGGGTGGTATGGCGCACGCGCCGCCCGATTTTCCGAGCCGAGAGGATGACCAGAGGGATGAACAGCACCAGCACCCACGCCAGCTTGCCGCCCAGCACGACGACCACCCCGGCCACGAAAATGAGGGTAAACACCTGCTGCAGAAATTCCGCCAATACCGTGGACATGGCGTACTGCACGCGCTCAATGTCGTTGATGATGGCGGAGAGCAGAGTGCCGGTGGAATGCTGCTGGAAGAAAGCCGCCGAGCGCCGCAGGACGGAGTCATGCACATCGTTGCGCAGGTCGGTGATCATGCCGTAGCCGGCATAGTTCACCAGGTAAGTGCCCAGGTAATCGAAAATACCCTTCAGCACCGTGGCCGCAACCAGGGCGAAGGCTACCACCGTCCACGCATTGCTGAAGTGGGAAGGTACAAAGCGCTGCAGATACACGGTGTGATGCGTGCCAGGGTAGGTAAACAGGGCCAGTTTCTTAGTCTGCGCCGCTGGGTTGAGGACAGCGTCCAGGATGGGACCGATCAGAAGCAGGCGGAAGGCATCCAGCAGGCCCACCAGCGCCATGGCAATGACCGAGGTCAACAGCTGGACCTTGTAGGGGCCCACGTAGCGCAAAAGGCGCGTCAGTTGGCGCATAGGCCTGGAAAAAACGGAATTTGCGGGGCGCAGCGCGAAGGCTGCTTTTCAACCACCATGCCTGCTCGGGACCTTATCAACCAGCATTTTACTGGAAAATAAGGAATTGCCGCTTGGCCAAGTTGAGACAGGGGCGCAGGCATTACCACAAAGAACACGAAGGATCACAGAGGAATCATGAACTTCCGGTGTTCCCAACGTAGTGAAGGGTTTATGGAAAGAAACGGCCAAGCCGGCTTCTACCGGTCCGGCTACTTTTGCTCCGGTAATGGCGCCGGGCTTGGAGCCCCCGCCACCGGTTTTTCCGGCAAGAAGGTGTAGCCGGAGATGGCGGCGGCCAATGCCGGTTCCGGGCGCGAGCCCTTGGCGGCAGGCCCGCGAGTTGCGCGGACGATGTAGCCCTTGCACAGGACGCGGCTGTTGGGCTGGCCGGTGATCTCTTCCGGCATCTCGAAGACCAGTTCCACATCAGTGTCGTGGGTTAACACTTCGCTGGCGCGGAAAAAGACGCCCGACTGGCTGATATTCTCCACCGTGCCGCTATGCCATTTGTCGCTGCCGGGCTGGCGGTATTCCAGGGGCAGATCGGCGCGCAGGCGTCGGGCCCGCGGCACCCAGTTGGAGCGGCGTCGGGAACGATGCCCGGCTTGGGGCGGCGCCTGCCCGGTGGCCAGGGGCTGAATGCGCCCGGTGCGGGTCATGGAGTTCCAGTCGTACATGTATTCCGCGCCGCACAGCACGCATACCTGGTAGTAGTGGCCGTCCGGCCTGCGCCGCGGCCAGGCAAACTGGTGCGAGCACATGCGGCTGGTAATGGCATCGAGTAATTTGGCGCCCATGAGTTGACCTGCCAACAGCCGCCGGAATGCAAGATCCTGAGAGGAACTTCGGATGCTAGTACCGGAGTGTCGCCCGGCTGTTACCAACCCATGTTAGTGGCATCCCACCGGCGATGATAGATGACCACGGTAACCTGGCAGTACCTGCAGCCCTGGCATTGTGGCCGATCCCATGCCGATTCATGGTTTTGCCGGAAACCTGATGTGTGCGTTGAGAAACGCAACAGAGATTGGTTTGATGTTACAAATCTGGAAACCTGCTTGCACCGTCAACCTCTATCAGGTTACTTCAGTTACATTTACAGGCTCCGGTCCTCGTTCTACTATCCATCTCGTAGTTTGGCAGTTCTGGGGGAGGGCTGCCGTGGCGTCCTGAACTGAAAAGTTCAGGGCGCTTTTTTTTGGGTTGGGGCGATTCACCGTCAAGACGCTGAAGACGCCGAAATGGTTAGTAGCTGGCAATTGGTAGCCGGCAAAAGCAAAGGCGACACAGCTTTTGAGCCGTGCCGCCCATGAATTTCTACCGTAAAAGCTAAAAAACTAAGAGCCAAAAGCTAAGAGCCGCTTTTACGCCAGCTGTTTGTCCAGCGCTTTCTCGATCTTCTCCTTCGGAACGTAGCCCACGATCTGCTCCTGCACCTGGCCGCCCTTGAAGACCAGCAGGGTGGGAATGCCGCGAATGCCGTAGCGCTGAGGGGTCGCGGGGTTGCGGTCCACGTCCATCTTGCCGATCTTTACGCGGCCGCCGTACTGCGCTGCCACTTCATCCACAATCGGCGCCAAGGCGCGGCAGGGGCCGCACCAGGCAGCCCAGAAATCCACCAGCACCGGCTGGTCCGACTTGAGCACAGACTGGTCAAAATTGGAATCAGTTACCTCAAAAATTCCCTCGGATGCCATCTTCTCTCCCTAGCGCAGCCGCGCTCCCAGGCGACCGGCAGTTTATCGTAGCACTTGAATTAGATGCCGCACAGCCTGTTCGGTCGCAGGAGCATGGCCCAGTGCCAAAACGGGGCGGATGGCTGACGCATGTGCAGCCCCTTCGGGGCTCGCAATTTTGCATCATCCTACCCAGACTTCCGTCCTGGGTTTTACCGTTTCGCGCTCGGCGCCGGCGTCAATTGCAGGACCGCCGCGTAGCCGGTTCGGACCACCTGAGGGGCTGGAAAGCCACGTAGCTAGTCAGTTCGACGGCCAAGCAGCTAATACTTGCGCAGAACCCCGATGACCCGGCCCTGGATCTGCACCCCGGCGGCGGGCACCATAATGGGCTTCATGGCGGTGTTGGAGGGTTGCAGGCGGATGGTATCGCCTTCTTTGTAGAAGCGTTTCAGGGTGGTGTCGCTGCCATCCACCAGGGCGACCACAATATCGCCGTTGCGGGCGACCTTGGTCTTCTCCACCAGGACATAATCGCCGTCGAGAATGGCCTCATCCTGCATGGAATCGCCCCGCACTTCCAGCACGAAAACATCGCGCGAACGGGTGAAATCGGCCAGGGAGATGGTTTCCGGGTTCTCCAGGGCTTCCACCGGGCGGCCGGCGGCAATGCGGCCCACCAGCGGCAGAACGGTGCCGGAATTCCAGCCCAGCGCCTGCTTGAGGCCGCCGCGCGGGGGCAGTAGTTCGATGGAACGGCTGCGGTTGTAGTCGCGCTTCAGCAGGCCCTTTTTTTCCAGGTTGCTGATGTGCTTGTGCACCGTGGCCAGGGAGTTCAGCTTCAGCCCCTTGCCGATTTCCTCGAAGGAGGGCGAGTGCTGATGCTCCTGCACGAAGCGGTCAATGAACTCGTAAACTTCCTTCTGCTTTTTGGTGAGCGACATTGCCCTCCCATTGTGGGCGAACATAAGGCGAAATGTCAATGCACTTCTGGATACGGCCGATGCCCGGCCTTATGCGCTTGCGCTTTGGACGGGGGCCTGAGGTCGGCGGCTGAACTCCGCGGCGGCGCCTACAAAAGCGGTGAGCAGCGGATGCGGCTTGTGGGGGCCGGACGATAGCTGCGGCTGGAAGAGGGTAGCCACGAAAAACCTGTGCCCGGCGAGTTCCACTGCGCGGGCTTCGTCGTGCTCTCCACGGGCCACTACTTCCAGCCCGGCGGAGGCCAGTTGCGGCTCATATTGCGGGTTGACTTCGTAATTGCAGAAGAACTCCTCAATCACTTCATCCTCTCCGTAGATTCGCCGTAGAAAGGAGCCGGGCCGCAGGCGGATTCCGGGAACGGGGCCGCAGAGTTTGGGGTCGGTGGGGCCGCGCTGGGGGACGGCGCAAAGCACGGGAGAGATGATGATGTGTTTGGACTGGGGATTATGTTCCGCGCTGTCGGCATCCGCGAACTTGAGCACGTTCCGGGCACACTCTAACAGAGTGTGTTGAAATCCCCCTCAGGTGGCAGTGAAGGGCCAATTGCGGGTGCGGGCAAACTCAATGCCGCGCAACATGCCGTCGAAGCTGCGGTAAGGACTGCCGGGCGCGGCGATCAGTCCGTCGAAGCCCGCCAGCGTTTTTTCACTGCCTGCATGTTGAAGCGCAGGGGTGGGCACCCATTCCACTTCCAGCGGCAGGTCCAGCTTGGCAGCGGAGTGGTGGAGCGCCTTGGCGATGGCCGGGTGGGTGTGGAACTCAGGGTTAAAGTCGCCGATTACGCCAATTCGAACGCGATTGCTCATCACAGCCTCCAATCACGGTACTCGATGAGGCCGGGCGAAGGGAAGTAGTCGCTGTGGGTTGGCGCCCTGTGGGTAGCGCAATTGTTTGCAACTGGACCATGCTGCCCCAGGGTTGCCCGCCGCTTTGTGAATCGCCGCACCAAATTAATCCTGCGGTACAAACCCGCTGCACTCTGCGGAATCGAATTGCGGGCAGTCCCGAGGGGGCAGCAGTTCCGCTCTCCGGGAGAGAAATGTGTCCAGAAAGGTAGCGAAGGCCTGGGATGTGCTGCGCATGGTTCGCAGAGGCGGCCCGGGGCTGTGCAACATTGCAGTTACCAATTCCTGCAACGCAGCATGCGACTTCTGCAATTTCGCGCGCGGGCGCGTGCCTGACTTGCGCTGGATAGATGCCGACCGCTTTGCCGGCGCGCTCGACATTCTATACGGACGCGGCATCCGCTACGTGAGCTTCTTCGGAGGGGAGCCCTTGCTGCACTCCCGGCTGGAAGAGATGATCGCGGGCGCGGTCAAACGAGACCTGGTGCCCGCCATTATCACCAACGGGTGGTTGCTGCCCGCGCGGCTGCAAGCACTGGCCAAGGCCGGGCTGAGGACGGTGTACATTTCGATGGACGCCGCCAGCGTTGCCGCCCACGAAGCCAATCGCGGGCTGAACGGACTGGTGAACCGTATCCGTTTCGCGCTCTCGGAAATGCCTGCCCTGGGAATGGTTCCGGTTGCGCAGGTAGCCATGAGCAAGCTGGTAAAGGATTATTCCGCGCTGGCTCCCTTCTTGAGAGATTTGGGGTTTGCCGCGGTGGCCTTTTCTTATCCGCAACAGGCGCGGCTGGGATCTTCTTCGCTGGCCTGGTCGGACAGTTCGCAGCTTATGAAATTCGTTAACGGCGAACTGCTGGCCGCGTTTGAAGGGGTGGACCAGCTGCGCAAGTCGTTTCCCGTAAACAATCCCCGTGCCTCGATTGCCGACATGAAGCGGCATGTGCGCGGGCAGCGGGAAAAGTTCGTCTGCTATGGCGGCTACAAGAGCTTCTACATGGACTGGAACTACGACATGTGGCGCTGCGACGCATGGAGCGAACCGCTGTGCCCGGTATGGGAGTTCGCGGATGAGCCCCTGCTGCGGGACGGGTGTACGGCGTGCATTGCCGATTGCTACCGGGATTCCAGCGTGATGCTGCACTTTGCCGTGTCGCTGGGAGATGCGCTCGACCGTATGGGTGAGGGGCGGATCCTGGCGGCCCTGAGAGCGCTGGCCGACCGGCGAAACCTCACCTCGCTGGCGGCCGTAGCCGGCAACTTCAAAGTGCTGAATCGGCTGGCGGGGCTGGGATAGCGAAGCCGGGGCGATCAGCGCGCGCCGCTGGAGAACACCATGGGCACGTTGGCCTTATCCGCTTCGTCAACTTTGAACATCTGCCGCGGTTGCAGGCGCATCCAGCCGGCCACCACCATATCGGGCGCCTGCTGAATGCGCACATTGTAGGTGTTGACTGAGTCGTTATAGAACTCGCGGCGGTCGGCAATCTGGCTTTCCAGGTCCGTGATGCGTCCCTGCAATTTCAGAAAATTGTCGCTGGCTTTGAGTTGGGGGTAATTTTCCGCCACCGCCAGCAGGCCGCGGGTGGCTTGGGTCATGCTCTGGTCGGCCTGCGCTTTCTGGCTGACGGTGACCGCGCGGTCATATTGCGAACGCGCCAGGGCTATTTTTTCGAAGGTGTCGCGCTCGAATTCCATGTAGCCCTTGCACACGGCGACCAGATTGGTTAGCTCGTCGTGGCGCTGTTTGAGCATGACGTCAATGTTCGCCCAGGCTTTATCAATGTCGTTCTTCAGCTCGATGAGGCCGTTGTAGATCGTGACCAGATACCAGACCAGGCCGCCGACTACGAACAGAAGCGCCAGCAAGATCACGATTTCCATTGCGACTCTCCAAGAGTAGTTAATAGGGGGCAGTTGGTGGCGCGTGCGGAACCATTCGCGGTCAACTACCAATTACCAATTCAGCAATCCCAACTGGCTCAGCACAAAGCCAACTGAGACCAGGGTCAATACAGGTCCACCCCAAATATACAGCGCTGATTTCCAGCCCAACTCGGTAAGCAGGTCGCGCTGGCTATGCCAGGAAATCAGGAATGCCGGGTTATGGTTGCCTTTCATGAGCACCACCGGCGGGTGCAGGTCAAAGGGAACGACGGGTTTGGCGGGCGGCCCCATGGGACCGTTTGCGGCAGGCGCATTCGGCACGGCTCCCGCTGTTACCGTGGCGGCGGCAACTGCAGGGATGCCGAACAGCGACGACATGGCCAGCTGGCGGCGTTTCTGTTCCTCCGCATCAGCCGGAGGTGCTGCGTGTGCACCTTGCTGCTGCGTCGGCGAGGCGGTCGCGACCGCCATGAAGGCCGCCCCTGCGGCTGGAGCTTGCGGGGACGCGCCCAGCAGACTGGCGGTGAACAGCTCGCGCCGATGCTTTTCCGCCTCGTCAATTTCCACCGGCGGCTGTGCCGCTTTTTGCGGCGGCGCGGCGGGGTGCGGCATCCCTGACGGCGCATGAAATCCCATGGCAGCGGCGAAGGCCGCCCGGGCCTGCAGTTCTTTTTCGTCGGCCGGGGGCGCAACCGGGTGTGGCCGAATGGTTCCCGCCGCGACCTTGCGCCAGGCCGCGTCCGGGCTGTCGGAGCGCACCGGTATCTCGCGAACCTCGATGCCGGGGTTTTCGGCCAGCGTCCCCAGGATGAAGAGCGCGTTCTTGGGCTTGATGCAGTACTCCTCAATCTTGATGGGATGGTCGTAAGAAACCCCATGCATGGCCAGGAAAACCTGCACGTTGGAGGGAATGGGGTCGTCCTGGATCAGGCCGTGGTGGTATTCCTCCTGGAAATCGCGATGAATGTCCAGTTCCGCGTCGCTGGGGTCCACCAGCACCCTGCCGGTTTCGTCTTCCAGATAGAAGGGCACGTGCAAGCGCGCGTCCACCACTTTCTTCCAACGCTTGTTTTTGCCCGACTGCACGTAAATCCAGACCATGGTGCGATGGAAATAGCAGGGCAGTTGCGAGACGGGAGCAGGAATGGTGTAAGGGCCGTTAGCCAGGCCATTGACTTCCACCAGGCCCATGGCGGCGCTGCGGATCTTGGAGGTGGGCGTGTCCTCAATCAGGCGCTTGCGCTGCAGCAGGCGGAAGCCGCGGTAAAAGAGGTACAGGCCGGCGCCGGCCCCGACGACGGCGTAGAGGGTGGGGTCGTTGCCCACAGAAGTCGCGGCCAGCAACGCCGGGATGGAAATTGGCGCAAGCATATACGAGCGTATGGTGCAGGAAAATCACGCCACTTGCACGCGAGAAATGGGGGAACCATTACCCTCGTAATCAGGGCTGGTTAATGCTGACAGGCGCCGATGCGGTGCGGGTAGATACAGCTGGCATCCTTGGCCAACCTCTGGTTGGGACCATTGCAGGCATCACCGCAAAGCAGGTCCTTCGCTTCGCTCCAGGATGACAGAAATAGTAGTAGAAAGTTCGTGCTACGTCCTCGCTCACGCGACTTGGGGACGGTACCTACCGCGCCAGGGCGGACCGGGCCTGAAGTATTTCTTCGACGGCGGCAATGCCGGTTTCCAGTTCCTGGTCGCTGTTGTAGAAGTGCGGCGAGAAGCGGACGCCGGCGTTGGGCCGCCAGTCCACCAGAATGTCGCGTTTGAGCAACTGCTCGCACACCTCTTTGGAATTGGGCATGTCAATGGAGACGGTGCCGCCGCGCCGCTGGGGGTCGCGGGGCGTGTTTACGCGCCAGCCGTGCTGTTCGGCAAGTTCGATCAGTCGAGTGGTCTGGCGGGTGGATTTTTCGCGAATCTTGTCTATCCCAATTTCAGAAACGATCTTCAGGCCCGGTCCGGCGGTTTCTAACGCAGGAATGTTCGGCGTACCGTTCATGAACTTATAGGGCGGTTCGGAATAGCGGATGGCCCCAACTTCAAAGGCGAAGGGGTTTTCATGGGCGATCCAGCCGGTATAGGTGGGCTGAAGTTTGCTGCCCAGGTCCGGCCGAACGTACAAGTATGCCGTGCCGGGGCCGCCGCACAGCCACTTGAGAACGCCGCCACAAACGAAATCTACTTGCAACTGCTGCACGTCGAAGGGCACGGTGCCCAGCGACTGGAAGGTATCGAGCAGCACGTGAGCGCCCACCCTGTGCGCGCGTTCCACGATGGCGCGGGCATGGTTGATGTAGGCGCTGCGGAAAATGACGTGGGAAACCGGCACCAGCAGCGTGCTTTCGTCAATGGCTTCGAGCAGGCGCTCGGTAGGAACGTGAATGCCGTCGTCGCACTTGACCATGTGCACGCGAGCGCCGCGGCTGCGCTGCGCTTCCCAGAAATACATGACCGAGGGGAAGTTCAGGTCGCTGTAAACCACCTTGTTGCGCTTGCCGGAAAAATCGAAGCAGGAGGCCACCACCGCCTGACAGGTGGTCACGTTCTGAAAGGTGGCTACCGAGCCGCGAGGCGCATTCATGAGCCCGCCGATCTGGTCGCCCACCTGGGCGGCCAGCATCCACCAGCGCTCTTCCCAGGCGCGAACGCCGCGTGTGGCCCAGGTCTCGGCATAGCCGTGCAGGGCGTCATAAACGGCGCGGGGCATGGCGCCCAGCGAATTGCTGATCAGGTAGGTGGTGCGATCCAGAATAGGGAACTCGGGGCGGTAGCGCAGCAGGTTGTCGGTCATGACCCCAACATTGTAATGTCCGCCCGGGATTTCTTCATGACCAGGTAGAAGAGAGTCAGCACTACCACGTAGATGATGCCGCTCACGACGATCAGGTGAGAGTAAAACCAGGTTCCGACCAGAGAGGCCAGAACGGTCACAATCCCGACCATGGAAAGCCATGCCCGGCCGCGCGGCCGCATGGGGATGGCGGAGAGTTGTGCCGGCGAAAGCTTGCGCCGGAAGGCGATGTGGGAGCAGAGCGTGACCAGCCACACCAGCAAGACCCCGAAGAGCGCGGCCCCGAGCAGGGAGACATAGGCCGACTGCGGCGCCCAGCGCTCGAAAATCAGAGCCAGAATGATGCCGAAACAGGAGGCGAGCAGTGCGAGCAGTGGCGCGCCGGAGTGCGTCAGGCGGCCGAAGCGCGGAGGCGCGTAGCCGCCACGGGCCAGGGAAAAGAGCATGCGCGAATCCACGTACAGGCTGGCATTGGCGCCGGAAAGGGCGGCGCTGAGCACTACGAAATTCATAATGTTGGAGGCGGCGGGCAGCCCGGCGATGCGGAAGACGGTCACAAACGGGCTTTCTGTTACCCCTGCGCCATTCCACGGCATGACTCCCACCAGGATGGCGATGGCGCCGAGATAAACAAAGGCCAGAATCCCGAAGGTGGTCAGCACAGCGCGAGGCATGTCGGCGGCGGAACGCGATTCGCCCGATGACACCGCGACCATTTCCACTCCGGCAAAGGTAAACAGCGCAAAGGACATGGCTGCGCCTGGAGCCCAGATACCCTTGGGAAAGAAGCCGCCGTGAACGGTGTATTGCGGGGCCACGCGGCCGTCCAAGAGGAAGATGGCGCCAATCACGATGAAAGCCACAATGGTGAGCAGCTTCACCATGGCGAACCAGTACTCCACTTCGCCAAAACCTCCGACTGAGCGCAAATTTATTCCCACCAGCAGGGCAGAAAACACGGCTACCCACACCAGAGGATGTACTTGCGGCAACCAGAAGGACATGTAGGTTGCGGCAGCCACCATTTCACTGCCGATGGCGATAGCCAGGGCAAGCCACAGCCCGTAGCGGGAGATGAAGCCGGCCCAGGAATTCAAATAGAGCTCGGCATAGACGCCAAAGGAGCCCGCCGCGGGGTGGACGCTAGCCATCTCACCAAAGGCCACGGTAACGGTCCAACTGATGAGAGCGGCGACGAGAAAGCTGAAGACGACGGCCGGGCCGGCAATCTGAATGGCGGCCCCGGAACCCAGCAGCAGGCCGGTTCCGATGGAACCGCCTACGCCCACCATGGCCATCTGCCCGGCGCTCAACTGGCGGTGCAAGCCGGCTTCGCGGATGTCGGCGGGGGTCTGGGTGGGGGCGCCGGGGCGGACGGGCATCCGGGCGACATTACCAGAACTGTGCGGCAGCCCCAAATCTTTGCCTGGGCGGTCTGGAAGCCGCCTGAGGCCAGCTCTGCCCAGCCTCGAACTACACTTTAGTAACCTGCGTTGCACCTTCGCTGCATTGCTGGTTACAGCAGTTCTGCCTACAATTCAGAGGTCCCCCAAAGACCTTCATCCATGCTTGATCTCGGCAGACGCTCCGACAAATCCGACATCGCGAAGCGGCGGGAGAAGGCCGAAAAGTATCTTCAGAAGGGTAAAGTCACCGCTGCCCTGGAAGAGTATGTCGCCATCCTGCATGAAGATCCGGAGAACGATACCATTCGGCAGACAGCCGCCGACCTGTACATTCAGGTAAACGACACGCACCAGGCGGCCAAACTGCTGGGCGACCTGTTTACGCGCCAGGTGGATGCCGGGGATAGCACCAATGCCGCGCTTACCTACAAGAAGCTGACACGCTTCGCCAAACCGACCTTTGAGCAAAC
>DATEJK010000074.1:0-3989 GCA_035278025.1 Terriglobales bacterium
GGTTCGTGGCTGTGCCGGGATTGCTGCACGGCGAGTGGCTGGGGCTGCCCTTCAATCTGCTGGCCGGGCTGGTTGCCGGCATGTTGCGCAACGTGGCCAGAGACCGCGATGACATCTGGTCGTTCTCTCCCTTTATTGATCTCAGCGTGTACCGCTGGATTCGCCGCAATCTGCCCCGTCCCAAGATTGACTGGCAGATCATGTTTTTCTTTACCATCATCGTCTTGCGTCTGGCACGCCAGGCACTGGCCCGGCAGTTCCCGCATCTGATTTTTTCGGTGGACAGTCCCAACTGGCTGGTCGAGGTGGGGATTTATGCCACGGCCATTGTCTCTATTGCCATCGCTCTCAAGATCTGGAACAACACGCGCATCGAGATGAAACTGGAAGAGCAGCACCGCGCCCTGCTGCAGGCGCGCATGGAGGCGCTGCAAAGCCAGATCAATCCTCATTTCCTGTTCAATACCCTGAACTCGGTTTCCTCGCTGGTGCGCTTCGACCCCGACACCGCCCGCGACCTCATAATCAAGCTGGCCAACATTCTGCGCCGGCTGCTGCGCTCGAGCGACGCGTTTGTCCCCTTCCGCGAAGAGCTGGAGTTTATTGACGATTACCTAGACATTGAAGTGGTGCGCTTCGGGCGGGACAAGCTGAAAGTGATCAAGGAGCTCGACCCCGCCTCGCTGGACGTGCTGGTTCCCGGCATGCTGCTGCAACCGCTGGTAGAGAACTCCATCAAGCACGGGCTTTCCGCCAAGATTGACGGCGGCAGCATTTATCTGCGCAGCCAGGTGGGTGAGGGGATTCTGCAGATCGAGGTGGAAGATGACGGGGTGGGCATGGGGTCGGCCAACCTGCTGGAACGCCCCACCGGGCTGGGGGGCACGGGCATTGGCATGGCCAATGTAGCCGAGCGGCTCAAGGTGCTCTATGGCGACGCGGCGCGCATGGTGATTGACGGCCGCGAAGGCCGGGGAACGCTGGTGCGCCTGCGCCTGCCGGTGCTGCACAGCGCCGACACTCCCGATTTCTACGTGGCCCGTTCCAGCACCCGGCGGTAGAACTCCTCATACTGGGGAATGATTTTATCGGTGCAGAAGCGCAACTGCGCCGCCTGCCGCGCCTGCCTGCCCATGGCCCGCAAGCGACTTTCGTCCTGCAGCAGTTCGATGGCGTAGCCGGCCATGGTGGCGACATCTCCGACATCAGCCAGAAAGCCGCTGACCCCATGCTCCACCACTTCGGGTACGCCGCCCACCCGGGTGGCGATGGGCACCACCTCGCAGGCCATGGCCTCCAGCGCCGCCAGCCCGAACGATTCCAGCTGGCTGGGCAGAAGCAGCACATCGGCCAGCGCCAGTTTTTCGTTGATGCGGTCCTGCTTGCCCAGAAAAAGCACCCGGTCGTGGATCTTTTTCTGCACCGCCAGCCATTCCGCCTGGGAACGGTCGGGGCCGTCTCCGATCAGCAGCAGCCGGGAGGGGACCTGTTTCTGGACACGGTCGAAGATTTCAATCACGTCCAGCAGCCGCTTGACGGGACGGAAATTCGACAAATGCACCAGGAGGCGCTCGTCCGGCTGCGCGTATTCCGCACGGCGCTGGGCGGCGTTGCGGTCGCGCAGATAAAGATCGCAGTTGACGAAGTTGTAGATCACCTCGATGGAGTTGGGAATGTCGAACTCGCGCAGAGTGCGCTCCCGCAGGTACTTGGAAATGGCGGTCACGCCATCGCTCTGCTCAATGGAGAAGCGGGTGATGGGCAGGTAGGAGCGGTCCTGCCCCACCAGCGTGATGTCGGTGCCGTGCAGGGTGGTGACGAAGGGCAGCCGCCGCCGCTTGCCGCGCCCGGTAGCCAGCATCTGCCTGGCCAGCAGGGCGCTTACTGAGTGGGGGATGGCATAGTGCACGTGCAGCAGGTCGAGCTCGTAGATTTCGGCAACTTCGGCCATGCGCGTGGCCAGCGCCAGGTCGTACGGCGGATAGTCAAACAGCGGGTAATGCGAGACTTCGACCTCATGGTAATAGATGTTGGGCTGCGGTCCGGTCAGGCGGAAAGGCTGCGAGTAGGTGATGAAGTGCACCTGGTGGCCGCGCTGGGCCAGTTCGATGCCCAGTTCGGTGGCCACAACGCCGCTGCCGCCGTAGGTGGGATAGCACGTGATTCCGATGTTCATGCGCCCCAATGCCGTTGCTGCTGAGGGATTCGATGGAGAGCGGGCGGGAAGGATGCAAAAAGGCAGCTATTGGCTTTTGGCTCTTAGCCTTTAGCTTTCAGCCAAGAGCTAGCAGCCAGGGGCCAGCAACTGCTTCCACGAAATCAGCTCTACCCCATGGCGCTGCAGTGCTTGCCGCGCCGCCTCTGAGGTTAGCACCCGCAGTTCCTGCGCGCGCGACTCGCGCAGGCGCGTGCGCACGCTGTCCAGTTCGGAGTCGTTGTAGCCGGGATGACAGACGAATTCCCAGGTGCCGTCGGGAATGGAGCCCACGATGGCCTCGAACAATCGCTCATCGAGCGCGCCCGTGGCGACAATGCCGAAGGTGCCGTCGGTAGTGAGCATGTTCTCCTCCTGCACGGCGCTGCGGAAATTGTCCAACAGGCGGCGCAGTGCGGTCACTTCGGAATAGCGCTTCCACAGCCGCGGCCGGCGCAACAGATGGGCCAAGGCCAGGGGCTTCACGGGGGCGAAGGGATTACGCAGCGCGCGCACGCCGCAGGCCCGCGCCGCCCGCAGCAGAGGCCGCAAAATGGCGGGAAACATGTGGGCATGCTTGTGGGTATCGAAGTGGGAGAGGGCCAGGCCGGCGGATTGCAGCTTGCGCATCTGGGCGGTGGCTTCGGCTTCCACCTGTGCCGGGTCCATGCGGCCGCGCAGCGCGGCTGCCGCCACTTCTCCAATACTGTTCCGAAAACGCCGCTCTTGACCAGCCGCCGCAAGCAGCGTCGGCACCTGCTGGGCAGGCAGCAGGGGTTCGCCGTCCACCAGCACCACGTGGCAGCCTACGCTCAGTTGCGGCAGCGTGCGCGCCAGTTTGGCCGCTTCCTCAAAGGCGGGCCCCTTAGCCATGAGCGTGGCCGCGGTCACAACCCCGCGCTGGTGCGCTTCTACAATGGCGCGGTTTACACCTGAAGTCAGACCGAAATCGTCGGCGTTGATGATCAGGCGGCGCACGCCGCCAGTCTAACAGGGGAGAAAAGATCAAAAGTCACCACAGAGACACAGAGGCACAGAGAAAGCCAATTTCAAAAATCTTATCGCGTGGTGTGGCAACTGACCAAATGTCTACTCTGACAACTGGCCACTGGTTTTACGCTGTTTTTCCCGCCGGCTCCCGCGATTCGTTTTCTCCCAGGATGAGGCGGATCTTTTCCAGCAGAGCAGGGAAGAGCTGTTCCTTGGGCAGGCAGGCTTTGGCGTCCTCGCCGGTCTCAATGGGGCCGTAGCCGGTCACAATGATCACCGGAAGGCTGGGATCTTTGGCGTGAATCTTGCGCGCCAGTTGCAGACCATCCATGCCTTCCATGCGAAAGTCGGTGACCAGCACGTCGAATTTTTCCCGGTCAAGCTTTTCCAGCGCCTGGTCGGCGTTGTAGGCGGAGACCGCGCGGTAGCCTTGCATCTCCAGGATTTCGCAGCTCAGGCGCGCCAACACTTCATGGTCATCAACAAAAAGGATGGCCTTCATCCTTGCCCTCCGAGAACGGCCGTGGTGCGACGCTCGTGCCGGGTGGTCGCAAGGGCCCTTTGTCTCTGTTGGTTTCCAGCAGCAGGCAAAGAGATGCCCGCGAGTTCAACTTTTGCGACCATCTGTGGTAACGGAGGTTCCAAATTCGACAAGGTGACGGCCCGATGACACTGCACGAAGCCGCCCTGAAGCTTTCGTCGAAAGTGGTAGAGTAAAGAAGTCGGGCGGGCGGTTAGCTCAGCTGGTTAGAGCGCGTGCCTTACAAGCACGAGGTCGCAGGTTCGAGCCCTGCACTGCCCACCA
>DATEJK010000075.1:0-28793 GCA_035278025.1 Terriglobales bacterium
ATTGTGAAACCTTGAGACCCGGGAAACCTTGAAACCCTACTTCCTCGCCCCGCTCGTCTCCGCCGCCTGCTTCTTCACCGGTTTTGCCATTCTCGCCATGCTGTCTTCCACCAGTCCGGGAAAGAGTTGATAGAACTTCACATAAATGTGGTTGCTCCAGGGCACCACGATCTCCCGTTTGCCTTTCACATAGGCGCGCAGCACCGCCCGCGCCACGCGCTCGGCGGTGATGCCGCCGCCTCTGGGCGGCCGTAGTTCCATGCCCGACTTGCCGGGCACACGGTTGGCCTGGAAGTTGGTCTTGATGAATCCCGGGCACACGGTAAGCACGTGCACGCCCGTTCCCCGCAACTCTCCTCGCGCCGCCTTTCCAATAGCGTTCATGGCGAACTTGGTGGCGCAGTACGCCGCCGAGTAGGGCAGGGCAATGTGTCCGGCCACGCTGGAAATGTTGATGATGGTTCCCGAACGCTGCTGCTTCATCACCGGAATCACGGCCTGCATGCCCTGGATGGCGCCAAACAGGTTGGTATCGAACATGGCGCGGCACTCGGCCATGTCCATCATTTCCACCGAATCTCTCATCCCATAACCGGCGTTATTGATCCAAACGTCAATGCGCCCAAAGTGGTGAAGGGTCAGGCTCACCACCTTGTCAATTTCCTCGCGGTTGCGAACATCGCAGGAAAGGGCCAGTGTGCGGCCGGTTTGGCCGACGCGCTGGCGGGCAGCCTCGGCGCGGCCCGCGTCGCGCGAGCTCAGCACCACGCTGCAGCCGCGGCCGGCAAAAATCCGCGCCAGGGCTTCGCCAATCCCCATGGAGGCGCCGGTGACTACCACCACCCGTTCCGTGATGTCCACATCTTTTGCGGAGGCCATGCGCTGCTTGTATTCCGTAGCCAGTGGAGAAGTCAAGTCCGCGGAGTAGAATCGGAAATGTCCTTCCGCTCCTGGCCGGCGGGATGGCGGAGGAGTTTTGCGAGATCCGTTGCTGCCCCTGTTCCCTTTGGACGTGGTTCTGTTCCCGGACACGCCGCTGCCGCTCCATATCTTTGAGCCGCGTTATAAGGAGATGATCGGCGAGTGCCTGGAGCAAAAGGTGGTTTTTGGCGTGGTACGCGCCAAGGAGAACAGCCTCGCCGAGATTGGCTGCACGGCAGAAATCGTGGCGGTTACCAAAAAATATGACGACGGCCGAATGGATATTGTCGCGGAAGGACGCCGCCGCTTTCAGATTCGCAACGTCAACCACGAGCGCTCGTTCTTGCAGGGAGAGGTGTCTTACTTCGAGGATGACCCCGGCCCGCCCAAATCCGACGAAGTGCAGCGCGCGGTCAAGCTGCACGCCCAGATTATGGACCTTCTGGCCGCCGAGGCCGGTCCGCCCGATCCGGAAGACCCGCAGCTCTCCTTCCACCTGGCCGGCACCCTGCCCCTCGACCTCGATTTCAAGCAAACGCTATTAGGGCTGCGCTCGGAATCCGAACGCGTGGTTGGCCTCATCGAATATTACGAGGCCATCCTGCCTAACCTGCGCCGGGCGGTAAAAGCCCGCAACAAGGCCGGGGGCAACGGCCACGCGGGTTGAGCGTATAATCGGGGCAATGTTGTTCTTCCGTGGGGGTCTCTCTTCATGAATCTGCCGCGCACTTTAGGCGAACTTCGCCACAGCGCCTTCTCCGCAGAGCGGCTCAGCACGCGGCGCGTCAAGGATGAAATGCGGGATAACCTGCTCCTCCGGCTGCAGCAGGAAGGTCCGCTTTTTCCCGGCATCGTGGGCTATGACGATACGGTCGTGCCCCAGATCGTTAACGCCATTTTGTCGCGGCACAACTTTATCCTGCTTGGGCTGCGCGGGCAGGCCAAGAGCCGCATTCTGCGCGCGCTGGCCACCCTGCTGGATCCTCAGCTGCCCTATGTCTCGGGTTGCGAGATTCACGACAATCCCTACGCCCCCATCTGCCGCCGCTGCCAGGAACTCATCCGCGAGAAGGGCGACGCCACGCCCGTTGCCTATCTGGCGCCCGAGCAGCGCTATGTGGAGAAGCTGGCTACGCCTGACGTGACCATCGCCGATCTGATTGGCGACATTGACCCCATCAAGGCGGCCCGCGGCGGGCACGAATTGAGCAGCGAGCTTACCGTTCACTACGGCCTGCTGCCGCGCGCCAACCGCGGCATCTTCGCAATTAACGAACTGCCCGATCTGGCGGGCAAGATTCAGGTCGGCCTGTTCAACATCATGCAGGAAGGCGATGTGCAGATTAAGGGTTACCCTGTGCGCCTGCCACTAGACGTGGCCCTGGTGTTCAGCGCCAACCCCGAGGATTACACCGCGCGCGGCAAAATCATCACCCCCCTGAAGGACCGCATCGGCTCGGAAATCCGCACTCATTACCCGGCCAGCGTCGAGGAAGGCATCACCATCACGGCGCAGGAAGCCTGGACCCAGCGCAACGGCAACAAGCTGCACATTCCGAAATACGTGCGCGAAGTGATCGAACGCGTTGCTTTCGCGGCCCGCGAGGACAAGCGCATTGACAAGCGCTCGGGCATCAGCCAGCGCCTGCCCATCAGCTGCATGGAAAACGTCATTTCCAACGCCGAGCGGCGGGCCATCCGCAACCGCGAGGAGCTCGTGGTCCCGCGCGTGGGCGACGTTTACGCTGCCATGCCCGCCATTACCGGCAAGCTGGAGCTGGAGTATGAAGGCGAAATGCGCGGGGCCGATAATGTTGGCCGCGAGCTGATTCGTGCCGCCATCGCCAAGACCTACGACGAGTATTTCGGGGGAGTAAATCTGCAGCAGGTGGTGACCTGGTTTGATCTGGGAGGCGAAATCAAGCTCACAGATGCGAACAACGCCAGGCAGCTTTTCCAGGAACTGAAGAACATTCAGGGGCTGCTGGATAAGCTGGGCGCGTTGGGCATTAAACCGAAAGATGCGGAAGAAGCACAGGTTTCCGGGGCCGAGTTTATTCTCGAAGGACTGTATGCGCACAAGAAGATTGGGCGCAGCGAGGAACGCGTGTTCACAGCCGGGGAGAAGCAGCCGCGCCGTCCAGAAAAGCCATCGTATGAACGGGACGAGCCTTTTCCGCCGCGGGGAAGACGGCCCTACAACTGAAGAAACCGGTAGCTGGTAGTCAGTAGCTGGCAGTTAGCGGATCATCCACCAACTACCAATTAGCAGTCACCAACCACCTTAAGCTGGCAGCTAGCAGCTGCTTTTATGAAGTTCATCAAGTACAAAAAATACGTCCCCGACCCTGCCTCGGAAATGAGCATGGAGGACTTGCTCAGCGCGCTCTCCGATTACTTTCTGCAGAGCGGCTTTCAGGACCAGTACATGTTTTATGACATGCAGGATGCCGAGCAGACGCTGGAGGAATTGCGGCGCGCCATCGAGCAGGCGCTGCTGGAAGGCGATCTGATTGACGAGCAGATGCGTGAGCGCCTGCAGCAGATGCAGATGGAAGGCAAACTGGACGAGTTGATCGAGAAACTTATCGAGCGCATGCAGCAGGAAGACTTTATCAGCGTGGACCAGCCTCACGACCCATCCAAGCAGTCCAGCGTGGGAGGGCAGGTCGGCCAGAACCAGTCGCAGACCCGCTTCGAAATTACCGACAAGAGCCTCGACTTCCTCGGTTTCCGCGCCCTGCGCGACCTGCTGGGCTCGCTCGGTAAATCCAGCTTCGGACGCCACGATACGCGCGACCTGGCCACCGGAATCGAGACTAGCGGCGCCGCTAAGCAGTATGAATTCGGGGACACTCTGAACCTGGACATCACGGCCACACTGTCCAGCGCCATCCAGCGCGAGGGCCTGAAGCTGCCGCTCAACATGGAGTATTCCGACCTGCAGGTGCACCAGTGCGAGTACCAGTCTTCCTGCGCTACCGTGCTCATGCTGGATTGCTCGCATTCCATGATTCTCTACGGCGAAGACCGCTTCACCCCCGCCAAGAAAGTGGCCATGGCTCTCTCGCACCTCATCCGCACCCAATACCCGGGCGATTCGCTGTCGCTGATTCTGTTTCACGATTCCGCGGAAGAGGTGCCGCTCTCGCAACTGGCACGCGTCAAGGTAGGGCCCTACTACACCAACACCCGCGAAGGACTCCGCCTGGCGCAGCGCATTCTGCAACGCCAGCGCAAGGACATGAAGCAAATCGTCATGATTACCGACGGCAAGCCTTCGGCGCTTACGCTGGAAGACGGGCGCATCTATAAGAACGCCTTTGGGCTTGATCCCCTCGTAGTCAGCCAGACCCTGGAAGAAGTTTCAAAATGCAAACGCGCCGGCGTGCTCATCAATACCTTCATGCTGGCCTCCGACTACGGCCTGGTGCAGTTCGTGCAGAAGGTCACCGAAATGTGCCGCGGCAAAGCCTACTTCACTACCCCCTACACCCTCGGCCAGTACCTGCTGATGGACTACATGTCGCGCAAGACGCGCACCATCCACTAGCCGATCCCCGACCCCTTGCCGAACTTCCACCTTGTGGCGCTGCCCACAAAGTCCTTTTCCCAAAGCCCGAACACGGTCCGCGGTCGGACTACATAGAATGGCTCGCCGCTGTAGCCGGACATGTCGAAATCATATTTCTTCTGATATTTGGCCGCGAATCGCTTCCACAGCTTGGAATCGGACAATTTCTTCGCGGAACCCTCGATCACCACCTGCCCGCGCGCGTGCTCGCCGCATACCACGCAGGAGGGATTTGCGCGAAGGTTGCGCGCCTTGCGTGACTTGGCCCCGGTGCTGAAGTAAAGAGCGCCCTCCATCCACACCGCCCACACTGGCATCACATGCGGCCGTCCGTCGGGCCGCGTGGTGGCCACCCAGAAGTTGTGGGTCTCCTGCAGACGCTCCTCCGCCCATTTCCACGGCAACAGCCCAGAGCCTTCCTCCGGACCTTTGATCCCGTAGCCCGGCATATGCGGACGGCTGGCGGACGGCCGGGTAGCGGACGATGAGTTGGCCGGCTTGCGCTTTCCACCCTTCGGCACAGACCACCTCCGAATCTAAGTCTCAAGTTTCCAATTTCCAAACTAGCTTCCTGTTGCTAGAGTCATTGGGTCCAAACGGCAGAAGCGGCGATTTGGGAACTCGAAACTTGAAACCCAAAACTCGAGGTTCTGAAATCTCCTATCCCCCCAACTCCCCCAGCATCCCCTCCATCTCCGATTTGGCATGCTGATTTCCGGTGCGCTGAGCGGCGGCAATGCCGTCTCGCAGCAGCTTGCGAGCTTCTTCCTCGCGCCCTTCCCGGGTTAGCATCTGCGCTGCCATGAAATAGCCGGCGGCATAGTCGGGATTGGCGGCCAGCAGAGCGCTAAACTCGCGCAGCGCATCTTCCACCTGGCCGGAGTTGGAGTACTCCATGGCCAGCCCGTAGCGCGCAAAGGCATCGTTCGGGTTCTGCGCCAGAATTTCCTTCAGCATGGCTAAGCGGTCCATAAAAAACCGGGTGTCAGGGGTCAGAAGTCAGCAACATTCGCTGTCGTATGAAATTACTACAAAATAGAAGGAGCGGGGAGTCCGCAGTCAGCCGCCGGACAACCCAAGGCAGCGCCCCCCGCGGTTCTTGCTGACCCCTGACTGCTGACTCCTGTTACGATAAGGTGTTTTGTTTGCCGGAGAGCGCCGTGGCCTGTCCTTACTTCATGCCCACCGCAAAATTTGAAGCCATTGCTCAGCCCCATCGCGCGCGCCTGCCGCTGGGCGACGGCTGGAAAGGCCACTGCACGGCTCCCGGCCACGAAGGCTACGCGCCCAACCCGGAAGAGCTTGCGAATCTATGCAATCTGGGCTATGCCCGCCCTTGTTCTCATCTCCCGCTGGAGCGCCCCTGGGACGCTGTGCGCTTTTCGGTAGCGCGCGACAAGCAGAACCTGGTGACGGTCCTCTACGTCTGCGAGCGCGATTACCGGCCCGCGCACCATGGTACGCTGGACTATGATTGCGCGCTCGGGCGCTGGCGCGGCACGCATCCCGACCCGCGCATTCAAAAGATGGCCGCGTGCTATTTGGAGTGTTATCTGTTGCGGCGCGACCAACCCGTCCTGGAGCCCACCATTCCATCATGAGCACAGACCTGCAATTGACTCCCCGGCCGGTGAAAGACTCGCAGTCGGAGATGGCGGAAATTGTTCTGCCCAACGACGCCAACCCGCTCAACGCTCTCCTGGGCGGGCGCCTGATGCACTGGATTGACCTGGCCGGCGCGCTTGCCGCCCACCGTCACTCCCGCAATTACGTGGTCACCGCCTCCATTGACCACCTCGATTTCCTCGTCCCGGTGCATGTGGGCGACCTGGTGATCCTGCAGTCCTCGGTGAATCGCGTTTTCCATACTTCCATGGAAGTAGGCGTCAAGGTTTCGGTAGAGAACTACATTGCCGCCAGCCGCCAGCACGTGAGCACCGCCTATTTGACTTTTGTGGCCATTGACAGCCACGGCTACCGCCAGCCGGTCCCGCCAGTCATTCCGGAAACCGAGGAGGAAAAGCGCCGCTACGAGGACGCCGGCCGCCGCCGCCAGATTCGCGAGTCCGAGCGGCGACGGCGCTGCGCCTCAAAATAGCCTCTAGCTGACCAACTACTACCACCCCTGATGGCGTCTGCTGAGAAGCTTCAGCGCCAAGCCTCTCGCGCGCAGCGCCAGCGTCCTCACCTCCCAACTGGGCTGACCCTTGACCTCGACTCCCGCTTTTCCTGTGACGCCCATCACAGCCCACCAGCGGCTCTCTTACCGATAATTTTCTCCATATGGACAGCGCACTTCTGGTTGATCGGCTGCATTTCGCCTTTACCGTCACCTTCCACTACCTGTTCCCGCAGCTGACCATGGGACTGGCCCCGTTGATCGTGGTGCTCAAGTCCCTGGCCATCTGGAAGAAGGACCAGAACTACAACGCTGCCGCCCGCTTCTGGGGCAAGATTTTCGGCATCAACTTCGTGATCGGCGTGGTCACCGGCATTCCCATGGAATTCCAGTTTGGCACCAACTGGTCGCATTTCTCGCGGCTTGCCGGCGGGGTGATCGGCCAGACGCTGGCCATGGAAGGCATGTTCGCCTTCTTTCTGGAATCCGCGTTCCTGGGCCTGTTCCTGTATGGCGAAAAGCGGCTCAGCAAGTGGGCGCATTGGGGCAGCGCGGTTGCTGTGTTTTTAGGTTCCTGGCTGTCGGGCTACTTCATCATCGCCACTGACGCGTGGATGCAGCACCCGGTGGGCTATGTGCGCGCGGCGGACGGCTCCTTCCAGCTCACCAGCTTCTGGCAGTTGCTGCTGAATCCCTGGGCGGGCTGGCAGTACGCGCACAATATGAGCGGCGCCGTCGTGACCGGCTCGTTCGTAATGGCCTCCGTGGGCGCCTTCTACCTGCTCAGCCGCAATCACGTTGAGCATGGGCGCATGTTCGTGCGCGTGGGCGTAATCGCTGCCTGCATCGCCAGCATTTTTCAGCTGTTTCCCACCGGCGACCGGCAGGGGAGAATGGTGGCCACCCACCAGCCGGTCACGCTGGCGGGCATGGAAGCGCTTTTTAAGGGCCAGCCCGGCGCGCCCCTGGTCATCATCGGCCAGCCCAACGTTCAGGAGCGCAAGCTCGATAATCCCATCATCCTGCCCAAAATGCTGAGCTTCCTTACCTATCGCCGCTGGAACGCCAATGTGCAGGGTCTGGACCAGTTCCCGCAGCAGGTGTGGCCGGAAAACATTCCGTTGCTCTACTACAGCTACCACATCATGGTGGGGCTGGGAACTATCTTCATCGCCATCATGGCGATCTCGCTCTTGCTGCTGTGGCGGCGCAAGCTTTACGACTCGCGCGCTATGCTGTGGGTGCTGTTGCTCAGCCTGCCTTTCCCTTACATCGCCAACACCGCCGGCTGGATGACCGCGGAAATAGGCCGCCAGCCCTGGCTGATTTACGGCCTCATGATGACCCGCGAAGGCTATTCGCCACGAGTTTCCGCCGGTAACGGCCTGTTCACTCTGCTGGGTTTCATGGGCATGTATACGGTGCTGGGTATTCTGTTCCTGTTTCTGGTACGCCGGGAAATCGAGCAAGGCCCGGCTTGGGTGGCGGAGAAAATCGAACCCATGCGGCGCGTGGCCGCGGCCGATTAGAGGAATTTATGGAAACACTCTGGTACATCATCGTGGCGCTTATGCTGGCGACCTATGTCGTGCTCGACGGTTTCGACCTGGGCGCTGGGATCATTTACCTGATCGTGAGCCGCACGCCCGCCGAGCGCAAAGCGGTGCTGCACACCATTGGCCCGGTGTGGGACGGCAATGAAGTCTGGCTGCTGGCCGCCGGCGGCACCCTCTACTTTGCCTTTCCCCTGCTCTATGCTTCCAGCTTCAGCGGTTTTTATCTGCCGCTCATGATGGTGCTGTGGCTGCTGATGCTGCGCGCCATCGGCATCGAATTGCGCAACCACGTGCCCAGCCCAGTTTGGCAGGGCTTCTTTGACGTTGTGTTCAGTCTGGCCAGTGTGCTGCTGGCCATCTTCTTCGGCGCCGCCCTGGGAAACGTGGTTCGCGGCGTGCCCCTGGCCGCCGACGGCTATTTCTTCGAGCCTCTGTGGACCAACTGGCGGGTGGGTGCGCAGAACGGCATTCTCGACTGGTATACGGTGCTGGCGGGAGTGGTGGCCCTGGTGGCGCTTACCATGCACGGCGCGCTTTATGTGGTTCGCAAGACCGAGGCGCCAATTTCCGCACGCGCCCGCCGCGTGGCCCTGGTTGTCTGGCCGGTGCTGCTGGTTGTGACCCTCCTCAGTCTGGCCGCCACCATGTACGCCCGTCCCGAAGTACTGGCCAACTACCGTGCTCATCTGGTTGGCTTGCTCATTCCGCTGGTTGTGGCGGGTGCGCTGGGCATGATGTTGCACGGCGCCGTTGCGCAGAAGGAACGGCTGGCCTTCGCGGGTTCCACCCTCTATCTCGCGGCTATGCTGGTGGGAGCCGCCTTCGCTCTCTATCCCAACGTGCTGCCGGCCAGCACCAACCCGGCCTACAGCCTCACCATCTACAACACCGCCGCTGCGCATTATGGGCTGACCATCGGCATCATCTGGTGGGTTCTGGGAATGTTGTTGGCGCTAGGATATTTCTTCGTCATCTACCGCATGTTTCGCGGCAAGGTGAAGGTAGAGGCGGAGGGAGAAGGGTACTGAACACCGGCAATGCTCCGCGTCTTGTTATCATGAGAAGGACCTGCTTTTACCATGTAGTATTTTCGAAATGCGAAGAGAGAAACAGGTCCGTCACTCGTACGCGGATCGGTGTTCGCTACGAGTTCAGGATGACAGTTTAGCGATTTCAGCCATTATGACGGCGAGCGCCGCGATGGCCGCGGTTTCGGCCCGCAGAATGGTGGGGCCGAGGGAGGCTGATTTCCATCCCGCTTGCGCGAAGGCCTGCAGTTCTTCGTTAGTCCAGCCGCCCTCAGGGCCGACGGCGAGGACGATTGAGCTGCCGCGGACGTAGTTACCCGCGCTGCACAGTTGGTGCAGAGAAACCGCGGTTTCTGCCTCTGAAAGCACCACGCGCGTCTCCCCAGCCAGCGCCAGCACATCGCCCAACTTCACCGGATCGGCAATTTCCGGGGGCGCCACTCTTCTTGCCTGCTCGGAAGCCTCTCGCGTAATGCGCCGCCAGCGTTCCACCCGCTTGCCGGCAGCGGCGGCCAGGCGGGAATCGGTTCGACGGGCGGCGAAGGGCACAATGCGGGCCACGCCCAGTTCGGTGCACTTCTCGATCGCCCACTCCATGCGGTCGAACTTGAAAATGGCCAGGGCCAGCTTGACTTGCGCAGCGGGAACGGTTTCCAGCGCTTCGCCCAGTTCGAATTCCACCCGGCTTTCGGTCACCGAGAGTATCCGGCCGCGGCGCACGGCACCGTCGGCGGCAATATCGAATTCCTGGCCCACCTGCGCCCGCAGCACCCGCGCCACGTGCGCGGCGTGTTCGCCCAGCAGCGCGGCGCGGTTGCCGCTGACCTGATCGGCGATCCAGCGGCGCCGCGTCATCGCAGCAGCACCAGCCAGGTAGCAACGGCGGCCACCGCGTACAGCAGGCCGAACACCAGGTTCTGCGATTTCAATTCCGGGGTTTCAAACCACCGGGTGTTGCCCACCATTTCCACGCCGCTCAGCAGGCCGATGGCCGCGGCCACTACCAGCCACGCCTGATCCCGCCACAGGACCGCGTATAAAATGGCAGCCACTATGGAAACTATGGCCGAGACGAGGCCGATTTTGAAGTAACGCGACCGCGCGCGGGGAGCGGCCATGCGTTCGCTGGTGAGCACCGCCACCCGCTCCGGCATGGAAAGCCGCATCACCGCCGGCAATACGGTTACGAAGAGCAGGAAGTAAGCGTAATAGTGCTCGAACCTAGCCAAAGATGTCTTTCACTTTGCTGAGCAGGGTTTTGCGCTGAGGCTTGTTCTCCACCCGGCCCAGGCCCTCGAGCTCCTGCAGCAGTTCGCGCTGGCGCTTGTTCAGCTTGCCAGGGGTTTGCACCTTGACTTCCACGAACAGGTCGCCCTTGCCGTGGCTGTTGACCACGGGCACGCCTTTGTGCCGCACGCGGAAGGTGGTGCCGGATTGTGTGCCCTCCGGTATTTTGAGCTGGTGGTCGCCTTCCATGGTCGGAACCATGATTTCCGCGCCCAGCGCCGCCTGCGAGAAGGAAATGGGAATCACGCAGTGCAGGTCATTACCCTCGCGGTCAAAGAACGCGTGCTCCTTAACGTGCAAGACGATGTACAGGTCGCCCGCGGGACCGCCGTGCGCTCCCGCCTCGCCCTGCCCTGCATAGCGAATGCGGGTGCCGTCTTCCACCCCGGCCGGGACTTTTACTTCCACCATGCGCTCCTGCAACATCCGTCCCTGGCCCTTGCACCTGGGGCAGGGGTCGGTAATCACGCTGCCCGCGCCCTGGCACGTGGGGCAGGTGCGCGCAATGCTGAAGAATCCCTGCTGGTAGCGCACTTGCCCGCGGCCGCCGCAGGTCCGGCAGCTCACCGGCGCCTTGCCGGGCGCCGCACCTGAACCGTTGCAGTCTTCGCAGGCTTCATGCCGGCGCACACGCACCTGCGACATGGTGCCGAACACCGCTTCATCGAATTGCAAGGTCAGGTCTTCGCGCAGGTCGGGGCCGCGTTGCGCCCGGCTGCGGCCGCGCCGGTTGCCGGCGCCGAACAGGTCGCCGAAACCGAAGAAATCCCCAAATATGTCGCTGAAATCCTGAAACACGCTGGCATCGAAGCCGCCAAATCCGCCGGCGCCAGCACCCCCGCCAACGCCGGCATGCCCGAAGCGGTCGTACATGGCGCGCTTCTGCGAGTCCGCCAGCACACTGTAGGCTTCCGTCGCTTCCTTGAACTTTTCTTCCGCATCGGGATTGCCCGGATTGCGGTCGGGATGGTATTGCAGCGCCAGCTTGCGATAGGCGCTCTTGATTTCCTGCTCGTTGCAGGTGCGAGCTACTCCCAGCACCTCGTAAAAGTCGCGTTTTCCGTTACTGGTTGGAATAATGAATCCTCGCCTTGCCGATGGAATTTACTTTTTCGAGTTGCGCGCCACCCGCACCATGGAGGGGCGCAGCAGGCGGTCTTTCAGCTTGTACCCGCGCTGCAGCTCGTCGAGCACATGATGGTCTTTGACCTCGTTGCTGTCCACCATTTCGATGGCTTCATGCAGGCGCGGATCAAAAGGCTCGCCCTTGGCCGGAATCGGGCGCAGGCCCAGCTTCTCCAGGGCGTCCTGGAACTGCTTGCGGATCAGCTCCACCCCGGAGCGGAAGTCCTCCGCCTTCTGCACCTTGGCCTGCAGGGCGCGGTCGAAGCTGTCCAGAATAGGCAGCAGGTTCTTGAGCGCGTCCGCCAGCGCGAAGTCCTTGTACTCCTGCTGCTCGCGCGCCGCCCGTTTGCGCGCGTTGTCGAACTCCGCCTGCAGCCGGGCCATGCGGTCCAGCAGCAGGTTGCGCTCTGCCCGCAGCTTCTCCAGTTCCGCCCCGAGCGCGGCCGCCTCTTCAGTCGCCGAAGTGCTTGCCGACTGTTCCGGGGCAGTTTCCTCCGCCGGCGGCAGCTCGTGTTCCACGTCCAGATCCTGCGGTTCCATTTCTGATTTACCGTTGCCCCTTGCCATGATTCACTCTGCGTCGTTCAGGATTCGATCGAAAAGGCGCGCGATGTACGAAACCGCAGTGATCGTGTGCTCGTAGTCAATGCGGGTCGGCCCAATCACGGCCAGCGATCCCATCACCTCGCCGCCCACCCGGGCCGGCGCGCCGATCAGCACCAGGTTGCGCATGTGGGGCAGGTTCTCGTCCAATCCGATGATGACCCGCACCGCTTCTTCCCGGGTGTTGAGATAAGCGCTGAGCAGTTCGGCCAGCCGTTCCTTCTCTTCCAGGGTCTTGAGCAGTTCCTGCAGCCGTTGCCGGTCCTCTTCGCTGACTACCAGGTTGGAGGTGCCCTCCACCCATACGGTTTGCTTGCCCTGCTCGCTTTCCAGCGCGCCCTCCCGGTAGAGCGCTTCCACCGACTGCATCAGGCGGTCGTACTCGCTGCGTTCCTTCTCGATGCGGCGGGCCAGCTCCACACGCAGCGCTTCCAGGGTCCAGCCGCGGAAACTCTCGTTGATGTAGCGCGAGGCCGAATCCAGGTCCGCCTGGCCCAGGTCCCGGCTCATGCGCAGCACCCGGTCGCGCACCACTCCGGCGCGCGTCACCACTACCGCCAGCACCTTGTGTTCCGCCAGGCGGGAGAAATACACGTGGTCCAGTGCGTTGCGCGATCCCCCCGTGCTCATAGTCACGCCCACCCCGTGCGAAATCAGCGAGAGCACGTGCGATGTTCGCTCCATGAACTCGTCCGGGTTGTTGATCCCCTGCAGCACTCCCTGGATCATGTTGGCGTCCGCCGGCGCTATCTGCGCCTTGCCCGTGAGTTGCTCCACGTAGTAACGGTAGGCCGCGCTGGTGGGCACGCGCCCGGCGGAGGTGTGCGGCTGTTCCAGGTACCCGGCATCCGACAGGTCGGCCATCACGTTGCGGATGGTGGCCGCGCTCAGCCCTTCCCGGCTGCCCCGCGCCAGCACGCGTGATCCTACCGGCTCGCCGGTGGAAATGAACGTTTCCACAATGGCGGTCAGTATCTCGGTTTCCCGTTCTCCCATGGCCCCAGGCTGTGCCATCACAGATGTTTCGCGCGCCCCCCCAGGCTGTTGCCAGAGGCTGCTCGCACTTCTCCTAAGTACTTTAGATGCCGCCGCTTACGCTAGGATTCACGCCCCGCAGAACTTTCCCCTGCCAGCGATTTCTGGCTGGCGGGCAGCTTGACCTCGCGCGGCAACAAGCATAGCTTAATTTCCTTCGTGTCAAAACTCCTAAAAGTCTCTCGCAGATGGTTTTTGCAGGCCTCCGCGGCGCTTGGCAGTGGGAGCGCCCTGGCGGCCACGCCGTTTTTCAATAACATGCCCAGCAATCGTCAAAGCAAGCCCGCTAACTCTGGAAACCAGCCACACGTGGTTGTTGTAGGCGCCGGCGCCTTCGGGGGCTGGACCGCCCTCTACCTGCTCCGCCGGGGAGCGCGCGTCACCCTGGTTGATGCCTGGGGCCCGGGCAACTCCCGCGCCAGTTCAGGAGGAGAAACCCGCATTATTCGCGGCACCTATGGCGCCAACCAGCCCTACACCAAAATGGTGGCCCGAGCACTCCAGCTCTGGCAGGAGAATCAGAAGCGCTGGAACCGCGTGCTCTTCCGCCGCACGGGCGTGCTCTGGATGGTGGCCCGCGAGGACGATTCCTATGAAAAAGGCTCGCTGCCTATGCTGAAGGAGGCGGGCATTCCCTTTGCTGAATTGCGCCATGACGAGTTGCTCCGCCGCTGGCCTCAAGTCAGCTTCGAGGGTGTGCGCTGGGCGATTTTTGAGCCCGAAAGCGGCGGCCTCATGGCCCGCGAAGCTTGCGCCGCGGTGCGCGATGCCTTCCTGAAGGAGGGCGGCGAGTACCGTCAGGCTTCGGTGCAGCCGCCTCAGGCCGGCGGGGGTGAGTTGAAGCAGATCACCCTGGAAGATGGTTCCCGCCTATCCGCCAATCGCTTCGTCTTCGCCTGCGGGCCCTGGCTGGGCCAAGTTTTTCCCGACCTGATTGGCGACAGAATTCGCCCCACGCGGCAGGAAGTTTTCTTTTTCGGAACCGCGGCGGGCGATGTGCGCTTCAACCCCGAAAAGATGCCCATCTGGGTGGACCATGGCGAGCGCTTTTTCTACGGCTTTCCCGTGGTGGCGCGGCGCGGCTTCAAGATTGCCGACGATACGCGAGGGCCCCTCTTCGATCCCACCCACGGCGAGCGCGAAGCCAGCGCCGAAGGACTGGCCAGCGCCCGCCAGCACCTTGGCCTGCGCTTTCCGGCATTGAAAGATGCTCCGCTGCTGGAAGCCCGCGTCTGCCAGTACGAGAATTCGCCCGACCAGAACTTCATCATGGACCGCCATCCGCGCGCGGCCAATCTATGGCTGCTGGGCGGCGGCTCCGGCCACGGCTTCAAGCATGGGCCCGCGGTGGGCGAAATGGCCGCCGAGATGGTGATTACCGAAAAGATTCCCAACCCGCTCTTCGCCCTTTCGCGGTTCAAATAGCGGGGCAAATTCCTTCCCCCCTCACTCTGAGCGCAGCCGGGCGAAGGCCTGCGAATCGCTCCGCAGGATACTTGTCATCCTGGGCGAGCGTGAGCCGCGCTCGCGAGCGAGGCGCGAGTCAGTGTTTACGCGTTCCCGAAGCTCGCGGCCGCCGCTTCCGCGCTGGAGTGAACCGCGATCATGTTGTGCACGTTCGTCAATTTCAGAACATCTTCCACCAGGCCCTTGGCTCCCGCCAGGCGCAATTCTCCGCCGCTCTGCTTGAGCAGACCGCACACCATCATAATGATGCCCACGCCAGTGCTGTCCACCCGGCTCACATTGCTGAGGTCGAGGACAACTTTCTTTTCCTTGTCGCGCACCAGCGCGGTACCCATCCACTCCAGGTGCTGGGCGTCGCGGCCTAGAATGATTCTGCCTGCCAGCTCCAGAACAATTACATCAGGGGGGATGCGCTTGGAATGGATTTCGAGCATGGGCCTCTCCTTTCGTGCAGGACTGACGAGGCGCACGAAGTTTGCCCTTTGCCGTGGCCCGTGTCAACGGCTTTCATTGGCCACTGATCACTGAATCTGGATTACGCTTTCCGGCGAGGCGGCTTTAATTTCACCCAGCCTGGCGGCCACTTTGCGGGCAAATTCGTAGAGCGACTTGGCGTGCGGACCCTCTTCGCCGGCCAGCACCGCCGGCAAGCCGGTATCGCCCGCTTTGCGGATTTCAGGATCGAGCTCCACTCGTCCCAGGAACGGAATATCGAACTGCGTGGCCGTCCGCTCCCCACCGCCTTTGGAGAAGATGTCAATCTCCTCGTGGCAGTGCGGGCACACAAAAAAGCTCATGTTTTCCACCAGGCCCACAATATCCACTTTCACCTGGCGGAACATTTCGATGGCCTTGCGCGCATCCTGCAGGGAAACGTCGGAGGGAGTGGAAACCACGATGGCTCCGGTCAGAGGCACGGTCTGAATCAGCGACAGGGCCACATCGCCGGTGCCCGGAGGAAGGTCCACTACAAGATAATCGAGCTGTCCCCATTCGACCTGCCCCAGAAATTGCCGCACAATGGAGTGCAGCATGGGACCTCGCCAGATCAGCGGCCGGTCGCCGGGATTGAGGAAGCCGACCGAAATCACTTTGAGCCCGTAACGCTCCAGCGGCTCGATGCGGTTTTCACCAATCACCCGCGGCGTGGCATTGGCCCCCAGCATAAGCGGAACGTTGGGGCCGTAAACGTCGGCATCCAGCAGTCCCACCTTGTGCCCAAGCTTGGCCAGCGCCACCGCCAAATTCACCGCCAGGGTAGTTTTGCCTACGCCGCCTTTGCCCGACCCGACTGCAACGATGGAATCTACTCCGGGAATAGGTTGCGGCCCGGGCGCCGGCTGTCCGGGACGAGGCGGCATATGCGAACTCACAGAAATCCCTCCAGTAGCGGCAAGCGCCGCCAGGTAAACTTCAATTATACGCTGCGAATCACAGAGGTTTGTGACCGGCGGGCACTCAGAGTCAGCAAAGTAGCTGGTGGCTCAATCCTGCTGGTTGTAAGGCGGTATCTTCAGGGCTGCGAATTCAAGACCGTGAAAGCGGCGCCCGACACCATGTCCTTCGAGCGGCGGATTGCTGACTGCTGATGGCTGACGGCTGCTTTTCCCGTTGCCCCCGCGCCCCGCCTCGCCCATAATGTGAAGCTCCCCCTCACACTCCATGCCCGCCTCCCGCAAACCCGCTGTTTCGTCTTCGCAACTGGGCCTGTTCTCCGCCGCTTCCGCCCCGGCTCTCGCCCCCGCTCTTGAACTCAATCCCCGTCAGTCTGAAGCCGTGGAGCACGTTGCCGGGCCCATGCTGGTGGTGGCCGGCGCCGGCACCGGCAAGACCACGGTGCTCACCCAGCGGCTTGCCCGGCTCATCCGCGAGGGACACGCCCGGGCGGATGAGATTCTGGCGGTCACCTATACCGACAACGCCGCTGAGGAACTAAAGCAGCGCGTGCGGCGAGAACTGGGGCCGGGCGCCGCTTCCGGCCTCCAGGCCACCACCTTTCACGCCTTCTGCTACCGCATCCTCCAGGACTGCGGCCAGGCTTTCCGGGTGCTGGAGCCACAGGACCTTTGGATCTACCTGCGCCGCCGTCTTCCCGAGTTGCAGCTCAAGTACTACACCCGTGCGGTTCACCCGGCGCAATTTCTGGAAGCGCTGATTGATTTTTTCGATAATTGCCACGACGAGCTCAAATCGGCCGCCGAATACGAAAATTACGTTCAGGAACTGGACGCCGGCAGGCACCCGCTGCCCCGCGTCACCCGCAGCAAGGAAGCTGACAAGCTCACCCGCGACGACGTGCTCGCCCGCTGCCGCGAAATCGCGCGTGTGTTTCGCAAAGTGGAGGACATGCTGGCTGCCGACAACCTCGGCACCTTCTCCCACATGATTCTGCGGGCCATGCAGGTGCTGAATTCCGACCCCGATTTGTTGCGCCGCGAACAGAAGCGGGCCCGCTTCCTTCTGATTGATGAATTCCAGGATTCCAACATCGCCCAGATCGAACTGGCTCAACTGCTGGCCGGCAAGGAGCGCAATATTTTTGCCGTGGGCGACCCTGACCAGGCCATCTACCGCTTCCGCGGCGCTTCCAGTGCCGCCTTCGAAGAATTTGTCGCCCGCTTTCCTGAAACCAAAGCGGTGGTTCTGGACTGCAATCAGCGTTCCACTTCCGCAATTCTCAATTGCGCCGGCGCGCTGATTGCGCAGAATTCCTCCGTGGGTTGCCGTATCGGCCAAAACGAGAATTTCCAGCGCCAGCCCCTGTCTTCCGAGCGCGAACGCCAGGCCAAAGCGCAGGGCATCCCCATTTCACCCGAGCCCGTGAGCCTGGTCATGGTGGGCGGCAACGGCGATGAAGCCGGCGACATTGCCGAGCAGGCGTCCACTATCCTGCGCACTCCCGCCAATCCCGCCGGCAAACCCCGGCCGCGCTGCGCCGTCCTCTACCGCTCCCACCAGCACCGTGAAGAAGTGGTTAGGGAACTGGCCCTTCACGGAATCCCTTTTCGCGTGGAAGGTCTGGACGCGCTTGAAACCTGCGAGGTGCGCGACCTGCTCGCCTGCATGCGCGTTCTACCCGCGCCGGTTGATAATGCCGCATTGTTCCGCGTGGCCGCATTGCCGGTTTTCGGCCTGGATGGAGAAGCCGTCCGTGAAGCCCTGCGCGCCGCCGGTAAGCAGCCGGAGTTGGCCAAGGTGCTCGCCGGCGTGCCCGGCGGCAAAATGGTTCTGAAGACGGTGGAGAACGCCCGCGCCGAGCTTGCGGCCGCCGATTGGAAAGCCGACCGCGCATTGGCCATCGCCGTGAAGCGTTTCGGCATTGACCCGAGCGCCCCGCCGGTCGCCGCTTTCCGCGAATTCGTGGAGAAGTGGAGCGCCAAACCCATCACCGCCACCGGAGAGTTGCAGGAGTTTCTGGAATACATGGAGTACTTTCCGCAGGCCGGCGGCGTGGTCGTCTTCCAGCAGCCTCCTCCTCCGGACCCGGTCAACACGGTGCAGCTCATGACCGTTCACGGCGCCAAGGGCCTGGAATTCGACCATGTTTTTGTGGTGCGCGCCAACAATAATTCATTTCCCACCAATTATCGGGAAAAACTGTTTGCCATGCCCGCCGCCATGCGCGATCCCCGCTGCCTGGCGAAAAGCGACACCTCCGACCTGCACCGCGAGGAGGAGCGCCGCCTGTTCTATGTAGCCATGACGCGCGCGCGCGACTCGCTCACCATCTATGCCCGCCTCGGCAAGGGCAAGAATCCGCGGCCCACCGCCTTTGTGCGCGGCCTGATGGAGGCGCATGTGCAATCCCCCGGCTGGCGTCAGCGCGAACCGCGCCTGCGCATTGCCGCTCAGGCCGCCGTCGTTGGCGTCACCGGTCTGGGCGGCTGGATGCTGCTGCCGCCCTCGCTCCGCGCCCTCGCCGGCCCGCTCAGCGCCAGCTCCATTGAGATGTATGAAGCCTGTCCCCTCAAGTTCAAAATCTACAAGGACTGGAATATCCCCGGCGACATCTCTGCGTCACTGCAGTTCGGCTCCGCCATGCACTCCGCGCTCGCCGATTACTTTGAAGCCCTGCGCGTCGGCCGCCCGCGCACGTCCGAACAGTTGCTGCAGATTTTCGAGCGGGCCCTGGCGGAGCTTCCTTTCGACGATCAGCATCAGCGCGAGCTTTACCTGAAGCAGGGAAGGGAACAGCTGGCAACCTTCTATGAAAGCTGCTCCGCTGTTCCTGTTCCGCAAGTGCTCTCCACAGAGAAGACCTTCCAGTTCTCCGTCCAGGGCATGCTGGTGAAGGGCCGCATTGACCGCGTTGACCGCATTGACGGCCAGCGCGTCGCCATTGTGGATTACAAAACCGGTACGCCCAAAACCGAGGTTGACGCCCGCCGCAGCCTGCAGCTTTCCATCTATGCTCTGGCCGCACGCGAACTCTGGGGATACGTGCCTGAACGCCTGCTGTTCTACAACCTGGAAACCGCGGACGAAGTTTCCACTACCCGCGACGAAAAGGAATTGCGCGCCGCCCAGGAGCGCATAGCCGAGGTGGCCCGCAAGATGGCCGCCGGCGAATTTGAGCCCACTCCCGGCTTCCACTGCCGTTCCTGCCAGTTCCGTGCCCTGTGCCCGGCCACCGAGGAGCAGTTGTACACCGTCGAACTGGCCGCCGCCTCTCCCGGATAGAGCGCATTGCGACAAACCCGCAAGCACGAATTTTCGTGTAAATTCAATTATTGACCTCGCCGCCCAACTCGCTGCCTGAATTTCCTTCACCACAGTTTTCTCCCCCGCCGGGGCCGCCACCGCCGGAGAACCCGCCCTGGACCGGGTGGGACGTGGTGCGTATTACGGTAGTCGGCATTGTCGTTATCGCTGTCTTCGGAATCGCATCATTGTGGATCGCCGCTTCCAGCGGCCTGTTTCGCGGCATGCCGGCGGCGCAATTAGCCCGCGACCCGCTGCTCATTATTCCTGCCCAGTTTGCCGCTTACATGGTGCTCGTGTTTTTTATGTATGCCGTGGTGCGGCGCGAGCGCGGCTACAGGTTCTTGCCCGCGGTGCACTGGAATTGGCCGGATGGCACCTGGATCGGCTTTCTGGCCCTGGGGGCCATCGTCGCCATCGCCGGCCAGTTGCTTTCCACCCTTCTGCCCATTCCCAAGTCCCTGCCCATTGACCAGTTCTTCCACAGTCCTGCCGACGCCTGGATGATGGCCATCTTCGGCGTCGCTGTCGCCCCCTTCGTGGAGGAGTTGTTCTTCCGCGGCTTTCTCTATCCCGTGCTGGCGCGCCGGCTGGGAGTGGGCCTGGGCATCGTCCTCACCGCCATTCCCTTCGCCCTTCTCCATTCCGCGCAACTGGGCAACGCCTGGGGACCCCTGGTCGTGCTCTTCGTGGTTGGCGTGGTGCTTACCGCGGTGCGCGCCTTCACCAAGTCGGTGGCCTCCAGCACGCTGGTGCACATCGGCTACAACCTGACCCTGTTTGGCCTTTTGTTCGTGGCCAGCGGCCACTTCCAGCACCTGGAGAAGGTCGGAGGCTAAGTGGTCTGTTGCCGCGCCTGCGCCGAAACCGTGCTCTCCTCCAGCAGATTCACCAGCGCATGCAGCGTCTGATTTACCGGCGTGGGCACGCCTAGTTCCTTCCCCCGCCGCGTAATGTAGCCGTTCAGAGAATCAATTTCGGTGGGCTTGCCGCGAACGATGTCCTGAGCAGTCGAGGAGGTCGCCCTGGACATTGCGTCTCCCAGCTTCGAACCCGTCGTCTGCATATCCACATCATTCATGGGGACCCCGGCCGCGCGCGCCACGGCTACCGCCTCGCTGATGGCCTGTGCCATCACCGCGTGCACCAGCCGGTTGTGAGCGATGGCTCCATAATTGGCCCGGGCCAGGGCGGAGATGGCGTTGTACGCGCAATTCAGCACCATCTTCGTCCACTGCTCCACTTCAATCTGCTCGGAAAGCCGGCAAGGGACTAGCGCGCGTTCGAACAGCCCGGCAATGGTCCGCAACTCGGCTAAGCGCGCCGGCTCCGCTTCCAGTATCAGGTCGCCCCGCCCCGAGTGCTTCACCCGCGCGGCAGAGGTCATCTCCGCCGCCACATAAACCACGGCGCGGATGGCTTCAATTCCGCTGGCGGCGCGGATACGCTCCCCGTTATCCACCCCGTTCTGCAGGCTGATGACCAGCGCTCCCGGAGTCAGATGCGGACGCAGGTCCTGGGCAGCGCTTTCGGTATCCACCGTTTTTACGCAGAAGAGAACCACGTCGGCACTCTTTACAACCCTCATGTCCGCCGAGGCTGTCACGGGCACGCCGCCCTGGAAGTGCACCGCGTCAATGAACAGGCCCTCGCGCTGGATGGCCTCCACCCGCGCCTGCCGCGCGATCAACGTCACTGAGGTTCCGGCGCGCGCCAGCATGCCGCCGAAATAACAGCCCACTGCTCCTGCTCCCAGCACCGCAACCTGTGGTTGTTCGCGCATCGCCTGCTCCGCTCCTGGGCCCGGCAATCGTGACGTGTGCTCTGGGCCGCTTTCCGCCGAACTTTTTGCCGTGCTATGGTAAAGGTTTATGTCATCTGAGCGCGCCCAACTTTTGCAGGTGCTGGCCGAGAAGTCCTTCCGCCTGGGCCAGTTTAAGCTCTCCTCCGGGGGCACCAGCGACTACTACATTGATTGCCGCACTACTACCCTGGATGCGCAGGGCGCGCGCCTTACTGGCGAGGTGTTCTGGCAGGAAATTCAAGCCCGCGCTTGGCGCCCGCAAGCCATTGGCGGCCTCACCATGGGGGCCGATCCGATCGTCAGCGCCGTGGCTGTGGTCAGCGGCCAGGTGCATGGGTTTCTGGTGCGCAAGGCGGAAAAGCAGCACGGCACCGGCCAGCGCATCGAGGGCTTTCGCCAGAAGGGTGCGCGGGTGGTGATTGTGGACGACGTGTGCACCACCGGCGCCTCCACCATTCAGGCTATCGAGGCGGCGCGCGAGTTCGGCTTCGAAGTCGCCGGCGCGATGTGCCTGGTGGAGCGCGAGGAGGCCGGCGGCCGCGCCAATGTTGAGAAGGCGGCCAGCCCCGCTCCCTTCGTGGCGCTGTTCACGGCAAATGACGTCCGCCGCGAGCACGTGAAGCTGAACGCCGTAGCCAGCAGTTAGTAGCTAGATGCTAAGTCACAATTGACCACTGGCAACTGAGAACTGATGATCAAGACCCTGGAATGGACCGACGAAGGCGTGCGCTTCATTGACCAGCGCAAGCTGCCCACCGAAGAGACCTACGTCACCTGCTCCGCCTACGAAGAGGTTGCCGACGCCATCCGCGACATGGTGGTGCGCGGCGCGCCCGCCATCGGCGTGGCCGCCGCCATGGGCATCGCCCTGGGCGTACGCGATGCCGACGCCGGCCACGTTTCCGAGTTGCGCCGCGCGTTCGATCAGATTTGCGAAGTCATGGGCGAGACCCGACCGACCGCCGTCAACCTGTTCTGGGCCATCCGCCGCATGCAGGCAAAATTTGAGGCCTGCTCCGAGTTACCCGTGGACCAGATACGCCAGGCACTGATCACCGAAGCGCAGCGCATGTACGTGGAAGACATCGCCGCCAACGAGGCCATGGGCCGCCACGGTGCCACCCTCCTGCCTTCGAACGGCGGCGTGCTCACCCACTGCAATGCCGGCGCCCTCGCTACCTGCGGTTACGGCACCGCCCTCGGCGTGATCCGTGCGGCGGTGGAGTCGGGCAAAAAGCTCCAGGTCTATGCCGATGAGACCCGGCCCTTCCTGCAGGGTTCCCGCTTGACCGCCTGGGAGTTGATGAAGGACGGCATTCCCACCACCGTCATCTCCGACAATATGGCCGGCGCCATGATGAAGCAGGGCAAGATTGGCGCCGTGGTGGTCGGCGCCGACCGCATCGCCGCCAACGGCGACGTGGCCAACAAAATCGGCACTTATACCGTGGCCGTTTTGGCCAAGGAACACGGCATCCCTTTCTACGTGGCCGCTCCCTTTTCCACCGTGGACCTGGAAACGCCTGACGGCAGCAAGATTCCCATCGAGCAGCGCTCCACCCGCGAGGTCACCCACATCGCCGGCAAGGCCATCGCCCCGGAGGGCGTCAAGGTGGAGAATCCTGCTTTTGACGTGACCCCCGCCAAGTACGTGGCTGCCATTATTACCGAGCGCGGCGTGGCACGGGCGCCCTATGACCAATCCCTCCGCCGCCTGGGTGAAACCGTCGCCGCCGACTGACTCCTCCCGAGTGTCATCCCGAGCGAGGGTGAACGGAGCTTGGGAGGCGAACGCCAGTCGAGGGACCTTGCGTCTTCTCTAATCACGGAACTTTTCCCACCGCCCCGCGTATCATCAATCAGGAGGAGTTACGTCATGCTTACCTTCCTTCTATGGTGCCTGCTCTTCGTGCTGTGCTGGCCCCTGGCCCTGCTGGCGCTCATCCTCTATCCCTTCGTCTGGCTGATCCTGTTGCCCTTCCGTATAGTGGGCATAGCCGTTGAGGGAGTGCTGGGTTTCCTGTGGGCCATCTTTACACTTCCCATGCGTCTACTCAGCCCGCGGCGGGTATAAACCGGCTTCCCGGTTTGGAACCGAACCCCACTTTTCTGCATCCAATATTGAGCCATTCAGAAAATTTGAAGGTCGGTGGTTGGAGGGTCAAAGTGTCTGTAAATAACAGAAAGAAAGGCAGCAACACGATTTCCAGGCGGCGTAAGAAGCAGCTTCCGGCGCAGCCGGAAACCCCAGCTCAGGCTGCGGCGCAGCCGCCCACGCCCCAGCAGCCCAGCCGCGATTTCGAGCGCGAGCTGCAGGACCACTTCGCCGCGGAAGCCCGCAGAAAAGTGGAAGAGGCGACGGAGAACATCTTTGGCTCCGTGCTCGCCCGCCATGGCTGGGCCCGCAACGAGCACGGCCAGGTGGAATACGTCGGCAGCTGAGCGCGGCCGGGCGATTCGCTAAGGAATCTTCCTAAAAACGAATGTCATCCTGGGCCCAGCCAGGCGATTCGCTTGCGAATCGCCTGGCGGAGTCGAAGGACCCTGCGTTTGCTCGCGATCTCCTGCAGACAAGAGGTGTTCTCTGCAGAAAGTCTCGGCAACTAATAGCGGCAAAGAGCGGCAAAGAGCGGCGGCTGATATTACCGGGCCAAACCTACGCTCTTGCCGGGTCCGGCTTCTCGCTCTTTACTCCCAGCTCCGCGAAAGCTTTTTCCGCCTTGGCCGCGTCAAACTTCTTTTCCCGCGCCAAAGCCGCTAATGCTGCCGCCACCATGGATTCCGCGTTGACCTCGAAGTGCCGCCGCAGATGCTCGCGGTTATCGCTGCGCCCGAAGCCGTCCGTGCCCAGCGACGTGAGCCGTCCGCCGAGCCAGGGCGCCAGTTGGTCGGGAACAATCTTCATGTAGTCGGTGGCCGCCACAATCGGACCGTCGTTGCCCTCCAAAGCGGTCACAATGTATGGCCGCTTCGGCTGCTGGGCAGGATGCAGCCGGTTCCACCGCTCCGTAGCCAACGCGTCCCGCCGCAGTTCGTTGTAGCTGGTGGCGCTCCACACATTGGACGCCACCCCGTACTTTTCCGCCAGAATGCCTTGCGCGCGCAGCGCCTCATTCAGAATGGGGCCGCTGCCAAACAACTGCACCACCGCCTTGCCCGAGCCGGCTTGCTTGAGGCGGTAAATGCCCCGCAGAATGCCCTCGCGGACGCCTTCCTCCATCGCCGGCATGGCGTAGTCTTCGTTGTACATAGTGATGTAGTAAAAGCGGTCCTCGTGCTCCTGGTACATGCGCCGCAGGCCGTCCTGGACGATGACCGCGGTCTCATAGGCGAAGGCGGGATCGTAGCTGGCGCAGGTGGGCACCGTGCTCGCCAGCACATGACTATGCCCGTCCTGGTGTTGCAGGCCCTCTCCCGAAAGCGTGGTGCGTCCGGCGGTGCCGCCCATCAGAAAGCCCTTGCCCCGGGAATCCGCGAAGGCCCATATCAGGTCGCCAATGCGCTGGAACCCGAACATGGAGTAGTAAGTGAAGAACGGAACCATGGGCACGCCATAATTGGAGTAGGCGCCTCCGGCAGCGGTAAACGATGCCATCGAACCCGCCTCCGTGATCCCCTCTTCCAGAATCTGCCCGTCCTTCTCCTCCCGGTAGTAGAGCAGCATGTCTTGGTCATGCGGGTTGTAGAGCTGGCCCTGGCTGGCGTAAATACCAACCTGCCGGATAATGGATTCCATGCCGAAGGTGCGGCCTTCGTCGGGAACGATGGGCACCACCAGCTTTCCGATGGTCGGGTGCTTCAGCAGGTGGCGCAACAGGCTGACAAAAGCCATAGTGGTGGAAACAGCGCGCCCCTTCGAGCCCTCCAGCCATTCCTGGAAGTACTCCAGAGGTGGGGCTTCAAACTTGAAGGTGGGATGCGCCTCCCGCGTCGGCATGTAGCCGCCCAGAGCCTGCCGCCGCTCCTTCAGATACTGGATTTCCTCGCTGTCCTCCGGAGGCCGGTAGGGCAAGCCTTCCTTGGCCGCCTTCTCCGGGATGGGTATTTCGAAGCGGGCGCGAAACGCTGCCAGCGCCGCGTCGCTCAGCTTTTTTTCCTGGTGCGTCGCGTTGCGCGCCTGCGCCGACCCCAGCCCATAACCCTTTACCGTCTTGGCCAGAATCACCGTGGGCGCACCCTGGTGCTGCACCGCCCGGTAATAGGCGTTGTAAACCTTCTGCGGATCCAACCCGCCGCGCGGAAGACGGAAAATCTGCTCATCCGTCATGTCCGACACCAGGGCCAGCGTTTCCGGGTACTTCCCGAAGAATTCCTTGCGGATGAAGGCGCCGTCCTTAGCCTTGAAGGCCTGGTACTCCCCGTCTACGCACTCTTCCATGCGCTTCAGCAGCAGCCCGCTGTGGTCGCGCGCCAGCAGCTTGTCCCAGGGCGAGCCCCAGATCACCTTGATCACGTTCCAGCCCGCGCCCCGGAACGCTGCTTCCAGTTCGTTGATGATCTTTCCATTGCCGCGAACCGGGCCGTCCAGCCGCTGCAGGTTGCAGTTGATGACGAAAATCAGATTATCCAGATGTTCCCGCGAGGCCAGCGTCAGCGAACCCATGGTTTCTGGTTCGTCCGTCTCGCCGTCGCCTACGAAGGCCCACACTTTGCGCGGCGTCTTGGCAATGATGCCCCGGTTTTCCAGGTAGCGCATGAAACGCGCCTGGTAAATCGCGTTAATGGGCCCAATGCCCATCGAAACCGTCGGAAAGCGCCAGAAGCTCGGCATCAGCCAGGGGTGCGGGTAGGAGGGAAGGCCCGGCGTATCCCGCAATTCGTGGCGGAAGTTCTCCAGGTCTTTTTCGCTGAGCCGCCCTTCCAAAAACGCCCTCGCGTAAACTCCAGGCGAGGCGTGGCCCTGGAAATAAATCAGGTCGCCGGGCTGGTCGCCGTAGCTGGCGTGAAAAAAGTGGTTGCAGCCCACTTCCAGCAGTGTAGCCAGGGAGGAATAGGTAGAAATGTGACCGCCAATGCCCGGGTCTTTCTTATTCTGCCGGTGCACCATGGCCATGGCATTCCAGCGGATCAGGCTCTTAATCCGGCGCTCCAGCGCCCGGTCCCCGGGATAGGGAACCTCGTCTTCGGCCGGGATGGTGTTCACGTAGGGCGTATTCAGCTGCACCGGCATGTTCACGCCTGCCTGTTGCGCCCGGCGGGTCAGGGCGCTCAGCAGCTCCGCCGCCTGCGATGGCCCCTCCTGGGCCAATAGCTGCTCAAATGCCTCTATCCATTCGCTGACTTCTTCGTTCTCCGTTCGTACTGGGACTGTTCTCGCATTCATATGTATCTAGTATGCCAATTCTGGCCGCCTTCTGCACAGTGCCCTAAGTCATTCCCGGTGGATGTCCCTCAGTCTCGTATCCTCAGCCTGTCATCCCGAGCAAGGGCGCATGCCCGAGTCGAGGGCCCGCGCCCCATCACCCCTGAACCGCTGTTCCTGAGAGTTCTCCCGAAAACATCCCCTTCCTGTTTCCCAGCGGAATCGCCTTTCACCCTTTATGCTATTGCCGCCGAGGAGATTCTCTATGCCCTGTGATCCCGAAGTCCTGAAGCAGGTTTCTCTTTTTTCGCTCCTGGATGCGGATGAGGCTGCAGTCCTGGCCGCGCAAGTCGAACTGAAAACATTCTCTCCGCGTCAGCGAATTTACAAGCGGGGTGACCCCGGAGGCCGAGGCTACGTGATGATATCGGGAAGTGTGCGTATCACTACCGTGGACGAAGACCACCAGGAAGTGATTGTGGATGAGCCCGCTCCGGGCGAATTCTTCGGATTTGCCTCCATGCTGGAGCAGAGCGCTCACCAGACCGAGGCGACTTCTCTGGAGACAACCGAGTGTATCGAGGTGGACCGCAACGACATTCTGGTTCTGCTGCAGCGCAAGCCTCACGCCGGCATGGACATGCTGGCCTCACTCGGGCACCAGTTCCATGCCTCCCAGCAACTGGTCCGGGTTCGCGCTAATCGCCATCCCAATGAAATCATCGAGGAAAAGGAGACGGTCGGCGAACGCGTGGCCGACGCGGTGGCGGCCTTCGGCGGTTCCTGGACCTTCATCACCCTGTTCGCTCTCTTCATGCTGGTTTACACCAGCATAAACATCAGCCTCCGCAAGCAGGCCTGGGATCCTTACCCCTTTATCCTGCTGAACCTGTTTCTTTCCATGCTGGCGGCTATTCAGGCGCCGGTGATCATGATGAGCCAGAACCGGCAGGACAAGAAAGACCGGCTGCGCGGCGAGCTTGACTACGACGTGAACCGCCGCGCCCACGCTGAAATCCAGGGCTTGGCCCACAAACTGAATCTGCTCGGGGACCGCCTGGGCGACGTGGAGGAACTGCTGCGGCCGCATGCCTGAGCCCGGCCAACATCATCACGCGCTGTCATCCTGAGGAGCGCGACAGAGCGAAGCGAAGGAGCGCGTACGAAGGACCCATGCATTTCCGGGCAGGCAGGCGGGCTGGCTGGTGGCCCAGGTTCGCGCCCGGCCTTTGGGCGGGCTGGCTGGTGGCCCAGGTTCGCGCCCGGCTTTTGGGCGCTAACCTGGGTCATCCGTCACTGCATGTAGGCAAGAACCTTCCTAATGTTATCTCCATGCCGCATGGCCTCAAGCGTTTTCAGCAATCCGCACAGTCTCACTTTGTGACCTTCACCTGTTACCATCGGCGACGAGGGTTTCATTCGCCCGCCGTCTACGATCTGTTCGTTCAGGTGCTGGAGCAGATGCGCTGCCGCTTCGCCCTGTGCGTGTCCGGATATGTAGTCATGCCCGAGCACGTGCACTTGCTGTTGAGCGAGCCGCAGCGCGGGCTTCTGGCAAACGCCATACACTACTTGAAGTTATCTTTTGCCAAGCGTCTGGGGGTTGGTGTCTTTTGGCAAAAGCGCTATTACGACCGCAATGTGCGCGATGAGCGCGAGTTTATGGAGAAGCTACGCTACATTCATCGGAATCCGGTTAAGGCGGGATTGTGCAGTCTTCCGGAAGACTGGCCATGGAGCAGCTTTCGTCACTATGCACTGCGCGAAAGGGGAATCGTGGAAATCGAGTCAGAGTGGACGGCGCGCGATCGGGAGAGGCTAGCGATGGGCAGCGGGGAGAGGACATTCTTGACCCCAGGTTAGCGCCCAAAGTCGGGGCGCGAACCTGGGCCACCGGCCATTGGCCCTGGATTGAGCTGAAGATGAGGCCAGCCGTTTAGGAAACAGGGGAACGCTCCGTCTGTCCCCGCTTTTCCCGCTTCGGGCCTTTAGCTAGAAGCTAGCCAGCTAGGAGCTAGGCAGCTGGTTTTACAGCGAGCTCATATTCGACAAAAACTCGCCGTTCGACTTGGTCTTGCTCAGCTTGTCAATCAGCAGTTCCATGGCTTCCACCGGCGACAAGGGGTTCAGCACCTTCCTCAGCACCCAGATTCTCGCCAGGTCTTCCTTGGGGATGAGCAGCTCTTCTTTTCGGGTGCCGGAACGCTGGATGTCAATGGCGGGGAACACGCGCTTATCCACCAGCTTGCGCTCCAGGATGATTTCCGAGTT
>DATEJK010000076.1:0-37853 GCA_035278025.1 Terriglobales bacterium
AATTGTCAGTTCTCAGTTCTCAATTCTCAGTTCTCAGTTCTCAGTTCTCAGTTCTCAGTTCTCAGTTCTCAGTTCTCAGTTCTCAGTTCTCAGTTCTCAGTTCTCAGTTCTCAGTTCTCACAAAGGAACCGAACATGGTCAAGAACGTTCGTCAACTCGTTCTCGAACGGGCGCGGCTTCAGGCGCCGCACATTGCCCTCCTAATTTGTTGTCATCCTGAACTGCGCGACCGAGCAAAGCGAAGAAGCGCAGTGAAGGACCTGCTTTTCGCAGTGTCCAGCATTAGAAGCTCTGAAAATAAGAAGTTTATGCGATGATAAATCGCAAACCGGCAACTGGGAACTGACAACTGGCAACCTTGATCACTGACGCCCTTCACCGCATTGCCAACCACCGCGAGTCGCTGTCCCGTGAGGAGGCGCGCGCGGTGATGGCGGAGATTCTCGCCGGAAGTTGCACCGACGCGCAGATCGCCGCTCTGCTGGTTGCCCTGCACATGAAGGGCGAGACCGTGGAGGAGATTGTCGGCTTTGCCGAGGCCATCCGCGCCGCCGCCTCGCCCCTTCCCATCACCCGCGATTCCGCACTCGACGTCAGCGGCACCGAGCGCGACGCCCTGGTGGACACCTGCGGCACCGGCGGCGATACCAGCGGCACTTTCAACATTTCCACCGCCACCGCGCTGGTGGTGGCCGGCGCCGGGGTACGCGTAGCCAAGCACGGCAACCGCAGCGTAACGTCCAAGTGCGGCTCCGCCGACGTGATGGAAGCGCTGGGCGTGAACATTTCCCTGGCCCCGGCCCGCCTCGCCGCCTGCCTGGAACAGGTGGGTATTGCGTTTTTGTTCGCTCCCGCCATGCACTCGGCCATGAAATATGTGCAGCCCGCGCGCCGCGAACTGCGCCTGCGTACCGTGTTCAACCTGCTCGGCCCGCTTACCAACCCGGCCTCCGCCTCCGCCCAGGTGGTGGGCGTTTACTCCGCCGATCTTGTGGAGAAACTGGCGGAAGCGCTCAGCATGCTGGGCGTGCATCGCGCCCTGGTGGTCCACGGCGACGACGGCCTGGACGAAATCACCATCACCGCGCCCACTCGCGTGGCCGAGGTACGCGAGGGCAGCGTGCGCAGCTATGAAGTGACGCCTGAGGAGTTCGGCTTTAAGCGCGCCCGGCTGCAGGCCATCTCTGGCGGCGACGCATCCGACAACGCCGCCATTATTCGCGAAATCCTGGAGGGGAACAAATCCGCGCGCCGCGATGTGGTTCTGCTCAATGCCGCCGCCGCCCTGGTGGCCGCCGCTCGCGCCGACCACATCCGCGACGCCCTGCCCCTGGCCTCTCAGTCTCTCGATTCCGGCGCCGCCCGCCGCAAGCTCGAAGCCATGGTGCGGTTTACGAATTCAGTAGTCAGGAATCAGTAATCAAGGATTGACGATTGAAGATTTGCGATTGACGATTTAAAAACCAACACCGCCATCGTACGCGCTGCGGAAACGGTGTCTTGCGCGACCGCCCTCACCCATACCCCTTTCTCGCGCTTCCCTTTCCCACTGTCATCCTGAGCGTCGCGCGACCGATCCCGCTTGCGGGAGAGGGAGCGCAGCGAAGGACCCCTGCACGGTTTGGTTTATCGTTGTCGCTCCAGGGAGTTCTCTCAGAGGACCTATCACAGACACTCCCTCTATCAGTTCCACCATTCGGCCGTGCAGGACTCTTTCGACTCAGGCCTTTGCCCTCGCTCACGATGACAGCAGGGAGAGAGGCTGGTTCTTAGTCCCACATCGTCTGCGGCACACGAAGAAAAGCAGGTCCTCCGGCGCTGAAGCACCTCAGGATGACAAAAAGGGAAAGAACAGGTATGAACGCGAAGTTTCTCGATCGTCACGCCTAAATCTTGATCCTCAATTGACTGGCTGAAATGTTGAGCGCTGGTTTTCAATCGTCAGTCAGCAATCTTCAATCGTCAATCCAACTAGTGCACCCGCGGCTTGTGCGAGCGGCCTGCCGGCGCGCTCTCGCCCGCCATCTGCTTCAGGCGCTCGATCTGCTCCAGATGGTTGGGACCATGCTTGGCCATCATTTCTACAATCTCCGCGACAGTCACCTTGCGCTTACGCTCGGGATGATAGCCGCCCTTCTCCAGGTCCGGCGGCTTGAGCCGGCGTAGCACTCGCAGGTTGGCGCGCCGCAGCAAGGAGTACAGCGCAATCAACTCCGGCGTGGTCGGCTCCATGTAGCCCAACTTGGCCGCCCACGCGTCCTGGTCAATGGGCGCGAAGGTAGGCTCCTTGTCGGCGATGGCCTGGCGCAGCCGGTAGCCGTACACCAGTTCCGAATCCGCCAGGTGCGCCAGAATCTCCTGCACCGACCACTTGTTTGGGGCCGGCTTGTACTGCAGCACCTTGGCGGGCAATCCCATCACGGCGCGGGCCACCTGCTCCGGGCTCTTTTCGGCGCTATCCAGCAGCTTCTTGAATTCCTGGGCCGTCATATAAATCACGATTGTAGATTGAAGATTAAGGAATGAAAACCGGGATATTGACGATTCGCAATTTTCGATTGACGATTGAAAATCTACAGGGCCGGCGGCGTTGAATACGAGCCCTACTGCCGAGTGTGCGTTTCACTCTTCATTCTTCATTCGTCAATCCCCAATCGTCAATTGATGGGCACTTTCTCCATCCACTGCGCCACCTCCACATCCCAGCCCAGGGCTTGCACCATGGCCTGGCGCAATGCCGTTGCCGCCGCCGGTTCGCCGTGCACCAGGTAGGTGACCTCCGGCTTTTGCGGGAAGGTGCGCAGCCACTGCAGCAGTTCGGGCGTATCGGCATGGTCGCTGAACTGCTCCAGCGCGGCCACCTGCGCCCGTATGGAAACCATTTGCCCGAATATCTTCACTTCTTTGGCGCCGCTTTTGATGGTCGCCCCTCGCGTTCCCGGCGCCTGGAATCCGATAAACAGCACCAGGTTGCGCGGGTCGGGCAAACGCTGCGCCAGGTGGTGGAGAATTCGCCCCCCGGTGGCCATCCCGCTCGAGGAAACGATGATGCACGGAAAGCGCAGTTCGTTGATTTTCTTCGACTGCTCGGGAGTGGAATCGAAATAAAAATCCTGCCACTCCAGCGGCGAACCATACTGGCCAATCAGGCGCTTTGCTTCCTCGTTATATTCGTCTTTGTACTTGAGAAAGGTTTCCACCGCGCCAATGGCCATGGGGCTGTCGGCGTGAATGGGCACGCGCGGAATCTGCCCCGACTCCATCAATTCCTTCAGCATGAAAAGAAATTTCTGCGTGCGCTCCACGGCGAAGGCCGGCACCACCACCGAGCCGCCGCGTTGCACCGTCTGCCGAATCAACTGCGCCAGTTCCGGGCGCGGATCGGCATCAGGATGCAGCCGGTTGCCGTAGGTGGATTCCATCACCACCACGTCGGCGACTTCGCCCTCCGCAGGCCCGGAGTAAACCACTTTGCCGGGCGCGACGTTCTGGTCGCGCACCCGCCCAATGTCGCCGGTAAACAGCAGCCGCCGCGATTCTCCGTTGAGCTTGAGCGTAACTTCGGCCATGGCGGCGCCCAGAATGTGCGCCGAGCGCACAAAGCGAAAGGAAATCTCCGGGCTCACCTGAACCGTGTTGTCGTTCTCCACCGGACGGAAGTACTGCAGGCACTTCTGCGCTTCCTCCATGGTGTAGAGCGGCAAGGCAGGCGTGTGCTTGGAAGTCTTGTGCTGGTTATGGAACTCTGCGTCTTCTTCCTGCAGGTGGCCGGAGTCGGGCAGCAGAATTCCGCACAGGTCAATCGTGGCGGGAGTGGCGTAAATCGCTCCGCGGAAACCTTCTTTGACCAGACGCGGAATCCAGCCGGAGTGGTCGAGGTGCGCGTGGGTCAGGATGACGGCGTTGATCTGCCGCGCCGGCACCGGGGTGTCTTTCCAGTTCCGTTCCCGCCATTCTTTCTGCCCCTGAAACAGGCCGCAGTCCACCAGCACGCGGAAGCCGTTACCGTCGCCATTCGTGGAGGTGCTGATCAGGTGCTTGGAGCCGGTCACAACTCCCGCCGCGCCCAGAAATTGAATATAGCTCACGCTCCTGTTCCTTTCTCCAAATTCCGGATTGTTCTTCTCTTCAGTTATTCGAATTGTACATTCGTCGGCTCACGACGGCATGACCACGGAGCATCGGCCGAAAGCGATGTCACATTCTGCGACAGACCCAGCGGCTATGGCGACTGCGGCCGAGTGGTGATCTTCAGCGCGTTGTTGTTGGGGTCGCTTTCCGGTACGCTGCCGTCGTTCACCACCGTCTCCACCGGGGCGGCTGGGATGCGAATCCGAACCACGGCCGTCCCCCTGGCTGGAACCTGCACCCGGTGTGACATATCGCCTTGCGGCGCACGCGCTATCACCGGCGCCTCTGCCCGGACATCGCCGGTGTTCTTCACCGTGACCGTCACGACATATTCGCCGGCCAGCAATTTGCGGGGATAGGCGGACTCCACCTGCAAATCGGGCAGACCGCGATCGCGGTATACCCAATCGTCGAAGAACCACTCCAGATTTTGCCTGGTCTGCGCCTGCACCAGCCGCTGCATGTAAGAGGCTTCATGGTCCTGATCGGTGCGGTAGGAATGCAGTGCGCGCCGCAAGGCCGGGTCGCCCACCATGTCGCGCAGCATCCACCACACGTACATGGCCTTGGTGTGATAGAAGACGTCGTCCGTCGCATTGATCAGCGACTGGTCATCGGCGGCCGCCGGCGGCGGTTGCCCCTTGGCCGCGGCTTCGTCCACCGCCTGCTCCGCCTCGATCAGCGGCGGCAACTGCCCGGTCATATATTCCAGCGCCGCTTCCCGGCCATCCTGCTGTTCGCGCTCCACTGCTTGCAGAAAGTGCGCCACCCCTTCGTAGATCCAGGGCCGCTCTGAGGCCAGGGAAGCGTGCGCCAGTTCATGCACCATCTGCAGCTGCAGCGGTTTTGCGTCCTGGGAGTTGAGGGGTGTAAACAGCACCCCTCCGCTTTCAAAGGCCGCGGCCTGCCCACTGTTGAGTTCAATTATTTTCACTTTATTGTGGGGCTGGCCCAGCCACTGCGCCACAAAGGGCGCCAATTTCTGGGCGGTGGCGGCGTAGTCGCCGGCCGTAGCCTCGTGTTCCGGAACGTGGTACACGGTGATCAGCGGCTGCTGCAGCGCGGCGAAGTTGCCGATGGCAAACGTCGGCACGGTCAAACCCAGCGGCCCGAAGCGGTAGGGCGTGCAGCCGGTAATTCCCTGGCCTTCCTGGCTGGGATTGGTGCGCCCAATGCCCTCCAGTTGGCCGTTCGCCACCACCGTCAGCGGCGACTCGTCATTGATCCAGCAAAAATTCACCTTCAGGCTGGACTGCGCCTCGCGTTCCTTCCACTCCCCCAGGGCCTGGAACACGGCGTTGCCGCTGGAAAGGCTCGCCGCCTCCATTTCCACCGGGTACCAGGCCACGAAGCCGATACCGCGCACCACGGTGAAAGAGGAGCTGATCTGGTCCCAGTCGCTGCGCAAGGCCGTAGCCGCAGGCGTGCCGATGCGGGTCAGGCGGGCGGCGTCGGGGGGGATGGTGCCCGAATATCCCACCTCGATTTCCAGCGTGCCCCGGGGAGGAACCGCGGCTGGCAGGTTGATGATGGCTTCCGTCACTTCCCCGGTGTGGTCAATGTCGGTTGTGTAAGGTTGGGTCTCAAACTGCACCGGCTTGCCTGCCACCTGCACCAGCCGCCAGGTCAGGCTGGAGGAAATCTGCAGTGCGGCCACGCTTTGCGGCTGGCTGGAATCGTTGCGCAACGTAATTTTGCCGCGCGCCGTCAGCGCCTGCCCGGCGGGGTCTACGCGCACTTCCAGGTCATAATTGGTGAAGGTAAACGCGCCACGGTCCAGCGCGGCAAAGCACGCGGAACTGCAGGTCAGAACGAAAATTGCGGCCAGACGGAAAAGATTCATTCGGTTGCGGAGGTCTTGGGAACGCGGCGGGGTTCGCCCCCGTTTAGCGCGGCGGATCTATCCCCGCCCTGCCGCCGCTGCCGCGCAATTTCATAAAGCACCACGGCCCCGGCTACGGAAACGTTCAACGATGGAACCCTCCCCAGCATGGGAATGGACACCAGAAAATCGCATTTCTTGCGCACCAGTTCGTGCAGACCCTTGCCTTCCGCTCCCAGCACCAGGGCGCAATCCATGTTGTAGTCCAGCGTGTCGTAGGCCTGCGGAGCGCGCTCGTCCAGGCCCACCGTCCATATGTTCCGGCTCTTCAGCTCTTCCAGAGTGCGCGCCACGTTGGTGATCTTGGCGATGGGCACATGCTCCACGGCGCCCGCCGAGGCCTTAACCACGACGCCAGTCACACCCGCGGCGCGCCGTTCCGGAATGAGCACCCCGTCGGCGCCCGCCCCATCCGCGCTGCGGATAATGGCTCCCAGGTTGTGCGGGTCTTCCACCCCATCCAGAACCACCACCAGGGCATTCCGGCCGCGCCGGTGCTGCAGAATATCTTCCACTTCGGCATAGGTCTTGGCCGAAGCCACGGCCACCACGCCCTGGTGCGAAGCGGTGCCGGCCAGGCGGTCAATGTCCTGGCGAGGCATAAAACGCACCGCCACCCCCAACCGGCGGCACTCATCTATGATCCGCTGCACACGTTGGTCGTGCCGCTCACGGGCCACGCTCACGTACTCAAAGCCCCGCCCGCGCGACTTCAGCGCCTCGTCTACCGCATGAATGCCGTAGATGACGTCCACTTCCACCAGTGTAATGCCTGCCGGGGTTTGCCGCTTATCTGGCCGCGGCCCGGCGCTTCTTGCACGATTGCTATACTTTCCGATGTCTTGCCGCATGATCCCGCCAGTCCCGAAGCGCCCATCCGGCAATCCGGCCCTGCTTTGGGAGTGGTGCTCCTCGGCAGCCTCGCTGTTTCACTCTTGGCTCTGCTGTTCTTCTCCTGGCTGGCGCGTCAGGTCTTCGAGGGCGAACTGACAAAGTTCGACATGCACATTCGCATAGCTGTGCATCAGTACGCCAATCCCACCCTGACTCTGGCCATGGAAGCCATCAGCGATTTGGGCTCGCCGGTCTTTCTGAGCGCACTGTTCGTGGTGCTCATAATTAGCTTCCTGCTCGTCCACTGGCGCCATGCCGCCTTGTGGCTGGCGATCACCATGGCCGGCGCCCTCGCCCTGGATGTCACTTTGAAAGATGTCTTTCACCGCACCCGCCCCGTGGCTTTTTTCATTCCGGAGCCTTCCGGTTACAGTTTTCCCAGTGGCCATGCCCTGGGTTCGTTCTGCTTCTACATGCTCCTGGCCGGACTGCTGACGGCGCGGATTCACGACCTTGCGGCGCGGGTTTTGATTTGGGTGTTTGCCGCCCTGCTGGTGTCCGCTATTGGCTTCTCGCGCATTTACCTGGGAGTGCACTGGCCGACCGACGTGATCGCCGGCTACGCCGCGGCCGCCTTCTGGGTGGCCGGATTGGTCACTGTAGATCGCTGGCGCCGGCGCTGAGCCGCCTGCCCTTGCCATGCCGGCTGGCACGAACGATGGTCACCCTTCGGATACGGGCAAATTCCTGTTTTCGTGACGTACATCACAGCGCGCCTGCCCTCTTTCTTCTATGTTGCGGTGTGAGGTGCAAGGCAACCGTGAAGTTCACCCCTAGTCTGGACAGAGCCATCCTTCGCAAACTGGTACAAGGGGCCACACTCCAGCAAATTGCGCACCGGCTTGGCCTGACTATTGCTGAGGTCCAGTCCTATCGGCAGCACATTTGCCGCAAATTGCGCTTGAATCGTCCCGCCGTGCGCGAATACAGCCGAGCTGTCGGCTTAGTCCCGCGTAAGAAGGCGAGTTGAGGTTGGAGTTTCGCTGGTTCAATGACAATAGAAGTAGACAGCGCCGGGCAGACCTATTTCTTGAACAGGTTCTCAAACGCACGGCGGGCGTCGTCGGCCCGGGCGCCACCGCTGGTAGTCTCCTTCTCTACTGTCACTTTCATGACGAAGAAGGTGCAGTTATTGGGGGCATCCTTGCGGGCAATGCGTTCGGGAATAGGCTGGCGGCACTCAAAGCGGCTGCCAGGATCGAAATAGGTGCACTGCTTGCACACGTGCAACGCGGCGCCGCACTTGCCACACTTGCCGGCAGGCTCGGTCAGAGTCTGAATGAGCGCGCCGCATTGCGCGCAGCGCGATACTTCGCGGGTGCCCGGCATCAGCACCGTGCGGGGCCCGCCCACCATATCGCGGGGGCGCTCCTGCTCCCGGCTCTCCTGCTTCCCTTCCGTCCCCCCACGGTCCATATAGCCGCGCTGCTTGTACTTCCTCTCCATCTGAAGCCTCCGCCGCCCAACTGGTTCCGTGAAAGGTGGCACTCAAGAAGTGACTTGCTGGGGCGGGTTAGCGGCACTATACGCCACATGAACCGCAATTGTTAACTGGCCGGCCTTAATTTGTGAACACCAGAATTCGCCTGAAAAAACGCCCCAGTTATGGGTCAAGCCGTTGACAGCCGCGAACCAACCGGGTAATGTGCAGTCGAGCGGCCTTTGAGAACGAAAATGCGGCGTTTTCGTTGGGCAATCCTGATTGGGGAACTGGTTCTGCTGGCACTGGCTTTGGCCGCGCCTCCCATGGACCTGCCGGAAACTGCTTTCAACGAAGCCGATACCCCCATCAATCAGGCCACGGTCATGGTGGTCCTCGGTTGCCGCTCAGCTCTTAGCCAACTGCGCTCTACCGCCAGCACCGCAGTTGTGACGCTTAGCGACCGGCAAACCCATTCCGCCGTTGTCCTCGATCTCCATCAGCCACAGCAGCCCGGGTCTCGCTCGCTGCTCACTTTGCTTTGCACATTTCTTTGTTAGCCCATTCACCCCTGCGTCCCTGACTTCGCATTTCAGTTGATGACTCCTTGCGCCCCTCATTGGGGTGCGGCGTTTGCCGGAGGCAATTGACTTCGCGAGTTCTCCACCAGGGACGGGGATGCTCCGCGCGCTCGCGTCTCGCTTGGGAGAACCGCTGAGCCCGGACATCGAAACGGGGAACCTGCTGTCACCGGTCATGCTTGGGGCGTCCGGTGCGCATTTCCCCATACTCACCCTGCGCCGGCCCGGAGACCCGTCCTCCGGGCTGGTTGTTTTTCTTCTCCCGGATTTACTGGCCACCCCCGCCGCTCCTGTCTTAGATTAATGGCTGTTCAGCTCAGGACATTGTTTTCCCCGGAAAGGACTGGCGCTTTCGGAAACCGTCACATGCCTAAAAAAACAGCCGTTCTTCTGCTGCTCACCTTGCTCTCTCTGCCTCTGCCCGCTGCGTCTCATGCCGACCGCATTTTTATCAATGGCAACATCTGGACCGGGGACAGCACCAGGCCACGCGCCCAAGCCCTGGCCGTAAGCGGCGATCAACTGCTCGCTCTGGGCTCCAACGATCAAATTCGCGCTCTGGCCTCTCCCGACACCGCCATCGTTGACCTTCACGGTGCTTTCGTGCTCCCCGGATTTCAGGATTCCCACCTGCACTTCCCCGGGCCCTCAGTCAATGAAGTGAACCTGACGGAGGTGGGCACTTTGCAGGAATTTCAGCACCTCATCGCCGAATTTGCCCGCAGCCATCCCGCCCTTCCGTGGATTGTTGGCAACGGCTGGGGCTACGCCTTATTCCCCACCCAGAAACCTGACAAAAAGTACCTGGATGCCGTGGTGGCTGATCGCCCCGTATACGTCGGCGAGCGCGACGGGCACATGGGCCTGGCCAATTCCAAAGCTCTGGCGCTGGCAGGAATTACCCGCGATACGCCTGACCCTCCCAACGGCCGCATCATGCGTGAGCCCGATGGCGAGCCCACCGGTGAACTCAAGGAAGCCGCCCAGCGCCTGCTCACCGGCCATATTCCTCCGCGCTCCGATGAGGATCGCTACCAGTCCTTGCTCCAGCATATGGATGAAGCCGCCTCCTACGGCCTGACCGCGGTTCAGGACGCGGCCCTGGACATGCGCGACTGGCCCATCTTCGAGCGCGCCTTGGCGGCGGGCAAAATCAAAGTGCGCTTTCGCTTCGCGCCCCCGATCTTGCCTCAAGAGGGCGGATTCCCCAGAAGTCACAAGCTGCAGCGCCCTCTCACCCCTGATGATCTGGCCTACTACCGCCGGCTCCGCGATACCTTTCGCGGCCCGCTGTTCAAATTCGGCTCCATTAAGGGCTTTCTCGACGGCACCGTGGACGCCAAGACCGCTGCCATGTTCGCCCCCTACGTGGGAGGCGGTACCGGAATTCCCTTCTGGGACCAGGACGACCTCAACCGCACCGTGGCTCTCTACGATCAGGAAGGCTTTCAGGTAATGCTCCATGCCATCGGCGACAAGGCCATCCACATGGCGCTCGACGCTTTCGCCTACGCGGAAAAAACCAATGGCACCTCCGGGCGCCGCCATCGCATCGAGCACGTGGAAGTTCCCGCTCCCGCTGACCTGCCCCGCTTCCAGCAACTGGGCGTGATCGCTTCCACGCAAGCCATGTTCGCCAACCCCGATGCCACCACCCTGCAGAATTTTGCCGTGGTGCTGGGGCCGCAGCGGGCCGCTCACGCCGATGACTTCAAGCAGTTCGACGATGCCGGCGCAGTCCAGGCATTTGGCAGCGACTGGCCCGTCTTTTCCGACCAGGTGTTGCCGGCGATTTACTGTGCCGTCACCCGCATGACGCCCCAGGGTACCCCGCCCGGTGGCTGGTATCCGCAGAACCGCATCCCGGTGGCCGCCGCCCTGCGCCACTTCACCAGCGATGGCGCCTATGCCAGTTTTGATGAGAACATCCGCGGCACCCTCGCGCCCGGCAAGCTGGCAGACTTTGTCGTCTTGTCACAAGACATTCTGGCCATCCCCCCGGAGGACCTTCTCCATACCAAGGTGCTGCTTACCGTAATGGGCGGACGCGACACCTACCGCGCGCCGGGCTCTCCCTGATCGCGCTGCCGTCATGGCATTTGATCGGCTCTCGGTTGGCGGGGAAGCACCGGCGTAAGCCGGGTGAAATGCGCGCCGGGCTCCAAGGAACGCCGCTATCCGCCAGGGCGAGATCGTTTTGCTGATTCAAAGCCCCTTTGGATGCCTATTGCGTGATGGTCACAACCGCGGGATGGAGTTCCCACAACGTTGCCACTTCCGGCGTCCCCCGGCTCTGCGGGTGTTCGAAGTCCTCAAAGGCCAAGCCCGTCACCTCCGCCGGCAAAGCCTGCGGCAGATCCCCTCCATGCGTGTCATCCAGGGTGAACCCATGCTGCGCCAGCTGGCTTTGAATGTTCTTTCTGGCGGAGCAGTACTCGCTGTCCACCGGCGTCTCCACAATCACCCGCGGCGCCTTGCGGTCCGCGGTAGCGGAAATTTCCAGATGAACGTCGCAGTCCGCCGTGTTGACGCTGGCGTTCTGCAGAAAGGCATGGGCTACATGGAACAGCGTCAGTTCACGCCCGAACCGGGGCGCAATGGGTGGCAGGATGGGAGTTTGCGGCCAGCTCAGGATGGTCTGCACCGTGATTTCTACTGGCGTTGCGTTGGGCAGCGGTACGTGCTTGGCATCGTGACGATAGTCAAGGCTGTTCGGCTCGTAGGGCACGCAGTCGCAAATGTCCTTGAGCGCGGAGCACGACCAGTTCAGCGCGATCAGCGCCGTCAGCCCGGCCAGAACCAGCGATCGAAACCACGTTCTCTTCAGCACCCGGTTTTGGATGCAGATTCCTCAACCCACATCGCGCGCAACAACTCAGGAAGCGCGCGGGCAGTGCCTCATCTGGGCATAATCCGCTTTAATTCAGCAACTTGGTGAGGGATCGCGCCTCATTCCCGGCCCTTCGTCCAATTGGGATTTTTCAAGCGTCAATCTACAATCTTCAATCGTTAATCATATGTTTGTCATAATGGCCGGCCTGCCCGGCACCGGTAAGAGCACCTTGTCTCGGGCATTGGCGGAGCGCTGTGGCGGAGCCGTGCTCGATAAGGACGCAATTCGCGCCGCCCTCTTCGCGCCGGCACAGATCGAATATTCGCGGGAACAGGATGATTTCTGCCAGCAGCTCATGCTGGAAACCGGCGAATATCTGCTGTCGCGCGATCCGCTTCTGTGGATTTTCCTGGATGGGCGGCCTTTCTCCCGCCGCTACCAGCGCCGGCAGGCCGAGGCAGCGGCTGCCCGCCTGCACACTCCGCTGGCCATCGTCGAATGTGTTTGCGATCAGGCCACCGCCCTCGCCCGCCTGCAGGCTGATTCGGAGGCCGGCGCTCACGTCGCCGCCAATCGCAGCCCCGCCCTGTACGCACGGGTGGCGAGCGAGTTCGAACCCTTATCCGAGCCCCGGCTCACGCTCAATACTGGCCAATCCCTCGCCGAGTGCGTGCGCCAGGCGCAAGCTTATTTGCAACTCATCTCGTTGTCCCGAGAATAGGCGCTACCCAATCACCGCCGGTCGTGGCAATTGGTGCACAGCTGCGGAGGAGCCTCTACCAGTAGAAATTTTTTCTCCCGGTAATGATGGGCGGCGTGGCAGCTCAGGCAGGTGGTGCTGCGGTGAGCATGCACCGAGTTCGGCTCGCTTTTATGGCAGGCGGCGCACTGGCGACGAATGGCGGCGGGCGAGGCTCCCTTGAAACTGAACAGCAGGCTTGCGTCTCCGCCGCTGTTCACGTGATTGCCGCCCGGGCCATGGCAGCCTTCGCAGCCTTTCCGCGCCGCAACACTTTGTTCCGCCAGCTTGGCATGGACCGAATCGGCGATCTTGCCGGCCACATCCTCGTGACATGCTACGCAGGCGTCGCTCCCCACGTACTGCGAGGCTTGCATCTGCGCCGCCAGCAGTGGCTGGTAAGCCAGGAATCCGGCAAGGATTAGCGGGCAGAGGAAAACAAAAGCCGGCTTACCACAAATCATGGCATCGCCTCGCGCACCCGCTCCCCGTAATACCCGGTCTGCTGCGGCGGCGGTAGCGGACTAGATCGCCTCTTTGATCGCCGGGTGATGGCGTGTGCGGACCAACCCGATGGCGCGCACCCGGTCGTACGCCGTGTGCAGGTCCTGGCTGAGCAGGTGAACCACCTGCAGGCAGGCATCGCGATGCACCTTCAGAAAGTGCAGCATATCTTTGCGGCGCACGAACGCCACCTGCGAATTGTCCAGCATCTCGGCTGTGACCTCGTACGGAGTCCCGGAAACCGCGGCGCTTAACCCCAGCATCTCCCCCGGACCGGCGATGCGCAGCGTCAGCCGCCGCCCATTGCCGGAACACACCGTGAGCTTGGCGCGGCCGTCGCACAGCATGAACACCCCCCGCGCCGGGCGCCCCTCGCTGAACAGAGTGGTGCCTCGCGGATACAGGGCGATGGTCTTGATGGCGTCGAACGCTTCCAGCGCATCGGCAGGCAGATCGCAGAATATCCGGGCCGGCCGCAGGGAGCAATCAAAGCAGCTCAGTTGGATGGCGCTCTCCATACGCTTGTGATAGCTCTTGCCGGGAAGAGGAGCAGTGATTCGAGTCACCCTTCGCCGTGACTTTTGGCACAGCCGGGGGGCACTACGCGCCGGCCATCAGCCGCAGTGCGCCCTTGTTGCGGATCAACAACGTGGAACCCTTGGACTGGACAATCTGCCGCTTTTTCAATTCCGCGAACAATCGCGTCACCGTTTCCCGCGAGGTGCCGATCATCTGCGCGATTTCCTCGTGCGTCAGCGCCAGCTTGAGCCGGGGCTCCTGCTTGGTGGCTTCGCCATTGCGCGAGCTCCACTCCAGCAGCAGCTTGGCCAGCTTCTCCGCCGCGGAATGGGAGAGGCCGAGGGAACGCACCTCGTGGCAGGCGTTGTTGTATTTTTCGCTCAGCTGTTCCGCCACCCGGAAGCAGGCGTCGCCGTGCTCCTTCAAAAAGCGCAGGAAGTCTTCCCGCTTCACAAAGTTGACCTGGCAGGGATCAATGGTTTCCGCCGTCAGCTCGTAAGGCTTCCCCGAAACAGTCGCGCTCAGGCCCAGCACTTCGCCCGGTTCCGCGATTTTCAAAATGAGAGTTTTGCCGTCCGTGGAACAAATAGACATCTTCACCCGGCCCTTGCACAGGACAAAAATCCCGCGCGGGCTCTGTCCTTCCACAAACAGAACCGCGCCTTTGGGGTAGGCGGTGGCATATTTGATGTTCTCGAAAGCCTGCAGGGCGGAGTTGGGCAGGTCACAGAAGATACGCTCCTCGCGCAGCTTGCAGGTCAAACAGCTTTCAACAATTTCTAACCCATATGGTGAGAGCACGCGCACCCCCCGTACCAGTCGTCTCCGGCTGGGGTCTTCTCAACTGCTCCCCTGCGGTTCAGCGTGGTTCTCTGCCGCTCCCCCGCCTGGCACGCCCTCAGACCGCTGATTTAGCGTCCCTGGCCCGGACTGGCACAAACTTAGTGTCGGCCCACAACGTTACGTCTGGCTGTGACAGTGCCCACACCCCGGTGTGATAAGGGTCACAATCGGGTTCCGCCTCTTCTGTTCCCGGTCCCCCTCCGCACCACGGGGCGTGACCACCGTCACCTGGCTCAGGTCGCCGGCACGGCCTGGGCCGGAAGGGGGGAACCCGGTTGTGGACTATTTTCCCGTGCCCCCGCCACCTAGCATGGGGCTGGGGCTCAGGAGCGTATTCCGTAGGAGGGCGAAGCCGTGATTCGCCACGCACTTGCGACGGTTCTCAGCCTCTGCATGCCCTGCCGGCATCGCCAGCAAGCAGTTACCGGACGCAAGCTGGCTGCCGGAACTTATGAGATGTATTTGGTGTGTTCCAGCTGCGCCAAGCGAATTAGCCCGGGTGTGGTTTTGGGCCCGGACCAGGCCGGCGTAGGAGCAAAGCCGTCACCGTCCGCTGCCGGACTTGCGGCCGCTAACTGGCTGCCCGAGTAACCAGCTGGCGCAATGGCATTTTTTCGAGTGCAACGCTCATGCGCGACATCTATCAGGTGTTGTACCGCAAAGAACGGCAACTGCAGCAGCTCCGAAAAGAAATTGAAGTTCTCAAAATCGTCATCCCTCTTCTCCAGGATGACGGCCAGGCTCCCGCCATGCGCGCGGCTGCAGCCGGCGTCACCATAATCCCGTTTGAGCGCGCCGCCCGGACCGCATCTCCGCGCTCCCCTTCCGCCGTGTCCGACTGACTCGCCCTCGGGGCCGGCAGGCGCACACGTAACCGGAGGGCAGGCCTGTTTCCCTGTCGTCGCTTCCCCCCGTTCGAGCGGAGGATTTCCTGCAATCAGTTAGCGGGATTTGCTGGCTGCCCGGCGGGCGCCGTTTTCGCTCTCGACTTCGCTTTCCTCGCTCAGCAGGGGAGCGACCACGCGCAGGGCCTCCACTTCCATCTGAACCTGCCGAAGCTGGGCTTCTCTCTCTCGCAAAACTTCATAAACATTCTTCATCAGTGCTGGTCCTCGCGGGAACTGGGGATGGTGAAATGAATGAAGGCATCTTAGCCGCACCGCGGGGCCAAGTAAAGACCCATCTGGCGCAGGCCTTCGCACAAAGACGCATTTCCCTTTTTTGGGCGATAATACTCGGCGGTGAACTCCAAGCCAAAAACTCGCTTCGCGCTGCTGGCCGCATCTCTGCTGCTGGTCTCCGCCATCTGCCTGGCCGGCGACCCCGCCAGCGCTCCCTCAAGCCCCATTCCCGGGAGGCCTGCCATGAGCTTTGTCCTGCAAACCAAGGCATTTCCCCAAGGTGGCGAGATTCCCAGCAAGTACACCTGCAGCGGCGAAAATGTTTCTCCAGCCCTTTTTTGGAGCGGCGCGCCGCCGGCCACCAGGAGCTTTGCCCTCATCGTCGAGGATCCCGACGCTCCTTCCGGCACCTTTACCCACTGGATCGTCTATGACCTCCCTGCCGGCGCCCACCAATTGCCGCAGAATGTTTCCCAGACTGACGACGTGAGCGGCGGCGGCCGCCAGGGACGTAACGATTTCCGCCGCACCGGCTACGGCGGTCCTTGCCCGCCCCCCGGCAAACCTCACCGCTACTTCTTCCGGCTCTACGCTCTTGATTCTGCCTCCAACCTGCCTGCGGGCGCTTCCCGGCAGGAGGTGGAGAGCGCCCTGCGCGGCCACGTCATCGCTCAGGCCGAACTCATGGGCAAGTTCGCGCGTTAGGTTTACCGGCTGTTCTTCTTGAAGGTGAGAGCGAGGAATTCAACCCAGAACCATGCTGGTCGGACACATTGGCGTCGCACTCGGTGCTAAGCGGCTCGCGCCCAAAGCTTCTGTCGGCACCCTGATGCTGGCTTCCCTTCTACTCAAAGAGCGCGGGACAGGAGTCCTAATGCAAGCGTCTGGCGCCCTTTAGATTAACCTGTTCCGTGATTTCGCCTGCTCCTGTTCACCTTGCCGCTCCGGAAGTGACGCGTATCACAGCGCTCTCGGTATCCTGTCCCGATAATGAGTACGGGAGGATTACTCAACCCACGTGTTCCATATCCTTGAGGCTAAGCTGGTCGCCCCTGGCATCAAGCGCTTCGTTATTGAGGCGCCACGCGTCGCGCGCAGGCACAAGCCCGGCCAGTTTGTGATTGTGCGTGTGCATTCCTGCGGGGAACGAATCCCCTTGACCATCGAGAGCTCTGACCCTGGGCGGGGCCTCATCAGCCTGGTAGTGCAGTCCGTCGGCAAAACCACCTATATGCTCAACTCTCTGCAAGCCGGCGAACGCCTCCTGGACCTGGTCGGACCTCTGGGCAGACCCTCGGAAATCGCGCGCTTCGGCACGGTCGTGGTCCTATGTGGCGGCGTAGGCGCCGCCATGGCCTATCCCACGGCTGCGGCACTGAAACGGGCCGGCAACCGGGTGATTTCCATTCTGGGCGCCCGCCGAAAGGACTTGCTGATCCTTGAACGGGAGATGCGCGATACAAGCGACGCGGTGATGATCACCACCGAAGACGGCAGCTGCGGATCCCAAGGATTGGTCACGGACCCTTTACATCATTTACTCGAGGCCGGGACACATGTGGATTTGGCGTTTGCCGTTGGCCCTCTTGCCATGATGAAAGCGGTCGCCACCATGACCCGCCCGGCTGCCATCCGCACCATCGTTAGCCTGAATCCGATCATGATTGACGGCACAGGCATGTGCGGCGGATGCCGCGTTCTGGTGGATGGCAAGAGCAAGTTCGCCTGCGTGGACGGACCTGAATTCGATGGCCACGCCGTGGATTTCGACCTGCTCATGCGGCGCAATTCCATGTACCGCGCCGCCGAGCAAGCCGCTCTGGCTCAGTGGCTCCAATCGCCTCCTTCAATGGCCGGCAGTTCGCCCACGCCAGACCATGAGTGCTGCAAGGAGGGGGTTAGCTCATGAACTCCACTCCCTCTTCGCCCAATCCCCTGCCCATGCGCGAGCGCATCAAGCTGCCGCGCCAAGGCATGCCCGAGCAGTCGCCTCCGTCCCGCGTCCATAATTTTTCCGAGGTTAACCTCGGTTATTCTCCCGAGCTGGCGCGCCAGGAAGCCAGGCGCTGCCTGGAATGCCGCAAGCCCGCTTGTATGGACAACTGCCCGCTGGGCGTAAAGGTGCGGGAATTCGTCCGCCTGATCGTAGCCGGCGACTTCGCCGCGGCCGCGGCCAAAATCCGCGAAGATAACCTGCTTCCCGCCATTACCGGCCGCGTCTGCCCTCAGGAGGATCACTGCGAAGGTTCTTGCCTGATGGCCAAAAAAGTAGAGCCCCTGGGTATCGGCTACCTGGAGCGCTTCATCGCTGACTACGAATTGTGCCAGGGCATAGGCCAGCCGACCATGGCCCCGCCCTCCGGCAAGAAGGTGGCCATCGTGGGCAGCGGCCCGGCCGGGCTCAGCGCCGCCGGCGACTTGGTCCAGAAGGGTCACCAAGTCCGGGTCTTCGAAGCCCTGCATGAGCTCGGCGGTGTTCTGGTTTATGGCATCCCTGAGTTCCGCCTGCCCAAGCAGATTATCCGCCAGCAGCTCGAAGGCCTGCGCCGGATGGGCGTGGAATTCGAAACCGACGTGGTCGTGGGTAGAACCGTGACCATAGACGAACTCATGCAGGAGGAAGCTTATGACGCCGTCTTCGTCGCGGTCGGCGCCGGCTCTCCTCTGTTCCTGAACATTCCCGGCGAACACCTGAACGGCGTCTACTCGGCCAATGAATTCCTCACCCGCCTCAATCTCATGCACGCTTACGAATTTCCCCGCTATGACCAGCCTCTTCTGGATCTGCGCGGCAAGCATGTCGCCGTCATTGGTGGCGGCAACACTGCCCTGGATGTGATCCGGTCGGCGCGGCGGCTGGGCGCGGAAAGCGCTTCGGTCATCTATCGCCGCAGCCAGGCAGAAATGCCCGCGCGGGCCGAGGAGGTGCGGCACGCCCGCGATGAAGGCATTGAATTTCACCTGCTGGCCAGCCCCGTCGAGTTTCTCTCCAATGGCCATGGCTGGCTCCAGGCCGCGCGTTGCGTGCGCATGGAACTGGGCCAGCCTGATGCTTCCGGCCGCCGCCGTCCGCTGCCGCTCCCCGGCTCGGAATTCGAACTCCCGCTGGCCGTCGCTGTTATCGCGGCCGGCACCAGCGCCAATCCTGTGATTCAGTGCACTACTCCCGGGCTGCAGACCAACCGCTGGGGTTACATTCAGGCCGACCCGGCCACCCAGCGCACTTCCCGGAAAGGTGTGTTCGCCGGCGGCGATATCGTTACCGGCGGCGCCACGGTCATTCTCGCCATGGCTGCCGGACGCCGCGCCGCCCGCGCTATTAACGATTACCTTGCCGCTGGGACGTGGTAGGGGATCGCTTGGAGGTTGCTTTATGAACGACAGCGTGTTTTTCGCCAGCTTTAATCCTTTATTCTGCGAGGCGCCGGACACCTGCGAATTGTGCGGCGTCAACCTGCCCATCTTTCAGTATGAGTACTGTGCCCAGAACCAGAACAGGGAACGGCAGTACCTGAAGGGCTTTTGCTGCGCCGCCTGCGCGGCCCAGCTTTTGCAGAAGCTCAAACGATCGGAAGCCCGGGAATGGGCGGAAGAGGAAGCCGCTTTGTGCGCGGACGATATGGACGTAACCGAGTTTCATCGCCGCCGGTTGGCCGCCTTCCGGGATGAGGAACCTGCCTCGGAGCATGCCGCCACCGCTTCCGCCGCCGGACCTGCCCGCAGCTAGCGGCCGGGCGCGGCGGCCTGGTTCGGTGGTGGCAGTTAAGAATTGGTGTGCTTCAAATCACCTGTCTCTGTGCGCGAAGTCACCGCCGCCCGGCCTCCCCCCACCGACAATGAAATTGCAGAATCATTTTTTGGACGTTGTGCTGCCGCCAGCACACGGGAAGAGGCATCATGGCCATTTCTAAGCAAGACGCGCTTGATTACCACTTCGGGGCCAGACCAGGCAAAGTCGAGGTCACACCCACCAAGCCCTGCCGCACCCAACGCGATTTGAGCCTGGCCTACACTCCCGGCGTCGCCGAGCCCTGCCTGGAAATCCAGAAGAACCCGCATGATGCTTTCAAGTACACCAGCCGCGGCAATCTGGTCGCGGTGGTCAGCAACGGCACTGCCGTGCTCGGCCTGGGACACATCGGGCCTCTGGCCGGCAAGCCGGTCATGGAGGGTAAGGGCGTCCTGTTCAAGCGCTTCGCCGATATTGACGTGTTTGACCTGGAAGTGAACAGCACGGACCCGGAAGACGTGATTCGCCTCTGCCAGCTGCTGGAGCCTACTTTCGGCGGCATCAATCTCGAAGACATCAAGGCTCCCGAGTGTTTCTACATCGAGGAGACTCTGAAGAAGACCATGATGATACCCGTCTTCCATGACGACCAGCATGGCACCGCCATTATCTCCGGGGCCGCCTTACTGAACGGCCTGGAACTGGTTGGCAAAGACATCAGCAACGTTCGGATGGTGGTGAATGGGGCTGGGGCGGCGGGAATCGCCTGCGCTGAGCACTACGTTCGTCTCGGCGTTAAGCGTGAGCACATCATCCTGGCCGACACTAAAGGCGTGGTTTACGCCGGCCGCAGGGAAGGCATGAACCCCTACAAGGAACGCTTCGCCCTCGATACTCCGCTTCGTACCCTGGCGGATGCGGTTCAAGGCTGCGACGTGCTCGTGGGCCTGTCGGTAAAAGGCGCCTTCACGCCTGACATGATCGGCTCCATGGCCCCCAAGCCCATTGTCTTCGCCATGGCCAACCCCGATCCCGAAATCACCTACGACGAAGCCCGCGCCGTCCGCACCGACATCATCATGGCCACCGGGCGCTCCGATTATCCCAATCAGGTCAACAATGTGCTCGGCTTTCCCTTCATCTTCCGTGGCGCCCTGGATGTGCACGCCACCGCCATCAACGAGGAGATGAAGCTGGCGGCCACCCGCGCCCTGGCCGCCTTGGCCAAGGAGAACGTGCCCGACCGCGTCTGCCGCGCTTATGGCGTGGAACGCCTGGCCTTTGGGCCCGATTACATCATCCCCAAGCCCTTCGATTCCCGCGTGCTGGTGTGGGAGGCGTCCGCGGTGGCCCGCGCTGCCATGGAAACTGGCGTGGCCCAGGAGCCGGTGGATATTGTTCAGTATCGCGAACAGCTCGAGTGCCGCCTGGGCAAAGCCCACGAGGTGGTGCGCATGATGGTGCACAAGGCCCAAATCAAACCCCAGCGCGTTGTCTTCCCGGAAGGCGAAAACGACACCATCTTGCGCGCCTGCCACATCCTGGTGGAGGAAAAGATCGCCCATCCCATTCTCCTGGGTTCGGAATCCGCCATCCAGGAACGGGCCGCGGAACTGGACGTGCCCTTGCAGGGCATGGAAATCGTCGAGACCGCCACGTCCCTGTTGCAGCGGCCTTACGTGTACGAGCTCTACCGCATTCGCCAGCGGCGCGGATTGACCTTGGCCGAGGCCCGCGGGCTTATCAAAAACCGCAACTACTTTGGCTCCATGATGGTGCGCATGGGCGATGCCGACGCCCTGGTTTCCGGCGTCACCCAGCACTTTCCGGAAACCATCCGTCCCGCCCTGCAGGTTATCCAGGTCCACGAGGGCACGCACAAGGTCGCAGGCTGTTACGTCATGATCACCCGTAAGGGCGACCTGATGTTTCTCGCCGATTGCAGCGTGAATATTGACCCGACTGCCGAGGACCTGGCTGAAATCGCTCTCTGTACCGCCCACGCCGCTCGCCGTTTCGACGTGGAACCCAGGGTCGCCATGCTTTCCTTCTCCAACTTTGGCAGCACCAGGCATCCTCAGGTGGAAAAGATGCGGCGCGCCACCCACTTGGTGAAGCAGGCTGACCCTTACTTGATCGTGGACGGCGAAATGATGGCCGATGTGGCCGTCACTCCCGAACTGCTGGAGCGCGATTACCCCTTCTCCACCTTGCACGGCGGCGCCAATGTGCTCATCTTCCCCAACCTCGATTCTGCCAATATCGCCTACAAACTGCTGGCACGCATCGGCGGGGCGGAAACACTGGGCCCCATGCTCATGGGCATGAGGAAACCGGTGCATTTGCTGCCCCGTGGCGCCGATGTGGATGACGTGGTCAACATCACCACGATCGCCGTGGTGGACGCCCAGGAAAGCGCCGCCGAGCCCGCGGGCGTCGGGGAATTGGTGGCGGCAGAGTAGGGCCTGAATGAATTTTGGGCCGGTCCGAATTCGAACCGGCCCGCATCACTTCCCAAAAATGCAGTGGGGATGTCAACAACTCACTGCTTGAGATCGTCCAGCTCCTGCGCGTCTAGTCTTCGCCGTGCGTCAGACGCTTGGAGATCAGCGTGGCGTGGAGCACTCCCTTCTTGTCATACTTGCCCAGACAAATGACCCGGTCGTGATCCTTCACCTGTGCGGCATCAATCATATTCACCTTCTTGCTGCCGTGTTCCTGGCTCGTCCATTCCGTGGAATTGTCATAGACAATATCTTTCTCCACGCCTGAGCTTACCTGGCGGACAGTAAGCTTGTTCTTGTCCTTGTCGCTGCGGGTGATAAAGCCCTCCCAGCGATCCTGCTTTGCCTTCTTGCTCATTTCCTTGGAGGCCGATTTACCCATGTCTTCGCCCTGGCGGCCACCTGCCGCACTGATAATGGGCGTTGCCAACAACGCGGCCGTCAACACCAGCACTGAAAAGACACTGCACTTTGCTATCAGTCTCTTCATTTGAATTCTCCTTCCCCGCTTAGAGCATTGCGGTGGGCCCTGCTGGAATCGGCGCGTATTCTACCCCCCTTTCGCCATGGTTTGTTAGAAAACTCTGGGCCCATGCATTTGTGGCGTGCTCGCCCTTAACCGTGAGCCAACTGGCCGACCACACGGCTAAATGATTCTGTGGCTCGGAGTCGCTGGGTTCATCTTGGATTGGGGCTGGCTGGTTTGGCCTAAGTCCCTTCTCCTGGCATCAGATGGGGACCGGCATGTCTAGCCGCCGGTGATTTCCATAAAGATATTGCGCTTGCTCCACAAGAAGGGCAGGCACATCAGCCAATACTTCCGCTCCAGCGTCCGCCGCGCGGCGGGAAACTCCTGGGCGGAAAGAATCCTGGCCCGCCCTTCCACCTCCGGCCCTGTGATGCGCCCGCGCACCGTGCATGGCGCCACCAGCACGCGCGGATTGTTGCGAATGCGCTTGTATTTCCAGGAGTCGTCCCGCGTCATCACGTAGAGCTTGCCCGCCTGCTCGGCAAACCACAGCGGCGTGCGCACCGCCTGCCCGTTCTTTCTAAAGCTGGCCAGACTCAGATATTTCTTCCCCGCAACGTCCGCAAACGGCTGGATGCTGCCTCCGCTGATGGCAGGCACAATTGAGATCTCAGCCCCGGGCGGCACCCGCGTGGCCAGCCCTCCGGTATAGCGAATGTCTTCATGGCCCAAAAAGATATTGATGTGTTCCCGCACCTGCCCCTGCTCGGTCACAACCCGGTCCCGCATACCCGGACACGCAGTCCACAGGCATTGCAATGCCTCGAACACCGTTGCGGTATCTTGCTGGAGTTCCACCTCGCTGCGCCCGCCGCTGAAGGAACGTAACGGGCCCGGGATGTGAAATGTGATCACCGCCGCCCAGCCTGCCTTTTTTTGCCCTTTTTCGCCGCCTCTTTTGCCCGCCGACCCGCTGGCACCCTGCTCGCCTTCGCACTCCGCGCGGGCTGCGGCCCGCCAACCACCGCGCTTTTCACGCACACCACCGCCGGCAGCCCCTCCAGAATTCTTTTCCAGGTCTTTCCCTCGTCGCTGGAGCCGTAAAGCTGGCCGCTGCGTGTTCCGAAGTAAAGGCCGTGCGGATCCAGCGAATCGCCGGTCATGGCGTCGCGCAGCACGGTTTCATACGCTCCCTTTTGCGGCAGCCCGCGCATCAGTGGTTCCCAGGAAGTCCCGGCGTTGCGCGTGCGATAGACGCGCAGCCGCCCTTCCGGAGCGCACCGGAACTCATCCGATTCCACCGGAAGGATGTACACGCAGTCAGGATTGTGGGGATGCACCACCATGGCGAAGCCGAAGTCTGAAGGCACTCCATTGGCAACGTCCTTCCAGCTTTCGGCGCCGTCGTCGGAACGATACAGTCCCCAATGGTTCTGCAGGAAGAGACGCTCCGGCCGCGACGGGTGCATAACGAACTTATGCACGCACTGCCCGAACTCGGGGTATTTCTCCGGCTGGTAGACGACGCGTATGCCACGGTTCAGCGCCCGCCAGTTGCGCCCGCCGTCATCGGTCCGGTACACACCCCCCGCGGAAATACCCACATACATGCGGGCTTGATTACCGGGATCGAGCGCGATAGTGTGCAGCGTGAGGCCACCGTTTCCCGGCATCCAGCGCGGCCGGTGGGGATGATCGAACAATCCCCGCACCAGCGTCCAGGTTTCCCCCGCGTCGTGCGATTCAAACAAGGCCGCCGGCTCCACTCCGCAGTACATCACATCTGGTTGCTCCGGCCGTCCCAGGCATATCTGCCAGATATTGTTCAGCACCGCTCCCGTCTCAGCCGGGAATTTCAGGTTGGCTTCCGCGGGATTGGTCCACACCTTGCCAAAATCGTCGCTCGACCGCAGAAAAGTACCCCAGAAGGTGTGCGTCGCCGCCCACAACCGGTGCCGTCCTTGCCGTCCGTCATAGGCCAGAGCGTAGATGGACTGCCCATGAAAATACGGCCCGGCCACCTCCCAGCGGCGGCGGTCCCGGTTCGAGCGCAGAAGGAACAGTCCCTTGATGGTGCCCACCATCAGCAGCACATCGCCGCTTTTCACCCGCAGGTGGCGAATGCCGCGATGCACCGTGGTCAGCGGCCCCCGTTGCTCGGGTGCCTGGGGAACCGCGGAGGAGGACTGCACCGCCTCCAGCGCCGCCTGCACCTCCGCCGCCTGCTGGTAACGCTGCGCCGGTTCTTTGGCCAGGCAGCGTTGAATAATAGACCGCAGCCCCGGCGGTATTCGCTCCGGCAGCGGCGAGGCCGGCTCGTGCAGAATGGCGGAGCCCACTGCCACGCCGGTGGTTCCACGAAAGGGGAGCTGTCCTGAGGCCGCTTCATACATCACCGTCCCCAGCGCCCATAAGTCGCTGCGGTAATCCCCTGCTTGTCCGCGCAACACCTCGGGCGCCATGTAAAGCAAAGTGCCCATCACCGTGCCCGCGGTTTCGACAGCAGCGATGCTGACCGTGGCCTCGTCTCCCGTTAACTTGGGCAGGCGCCTGGCCAGCCCGAAATCCAGTACTTTTACCAGGCCCTGGGGTGTCACCAGAATATTGGCGCTCTTCAGGTCGTGATGAACAATGTTGCGGCTGTGCGCGTGCGCCAGGGCGGCGGCAATCTGAACCGCATAACGCATCACGGTTTCAATAGCCAGGCCGTCGCGTCCTATCAGCTCCCTCAGCGATTTCCCCTCCACCAACTCCATCACCATGTAGAGTTCGTCTTTGAACTCGCCCACTTCATGGATGGTGCAGATGTTGGGATGGCTGAGCGCGGAGGCGGCGCGGGCTTCGTGCAGCAGGTGCTCCCGCGACAGCCTTTCCTGCACCTCGCCCTGGGCTACTACCTTCAAAGCAACGTCTCGTTGCAGAACCTCGTCGCGGGCGTGGTAAACCACACCCATCCCGCCCTGCCCGATTTTGGAAACGATGCGGTAGTGGCCGATTAATTTTCCGATCACCCTTTTACTCCGCAGGTTAGGCTACTTGCCTGCGCAAACTGCGTCAACGCACCCCACAATCCGCGCCCGCAATTCAAAACTGTCGCTTGCAAACCTACGAGCTTTTTTTCCCCTTCGCTGCGCCCTTGCTCCGCGCAGGACTCGCTCTCCGCCGCGCTCCCGGTATTTTTCCGATCCGCCGGTCGCCTCCAAGAATCAACTCGCATGCGTGTAATGCCGCCTCCTCAAAATCCGCTGCATCCGCCGGCAGCACCTGCCACCCCGTCACCTTTTTCCCCAGCACCCCGATGGAGCGCATGTTCGGGAACTCGCGCCCCAGGCTCTTGTGGTGCTCCTGGGTCGTTGCCAGCCACACGCCGTTATCCGCCGTGCTCTCGGGCTTGTCCCGCAGCACCAGCACAATCCTCTCCGCCACATAAACCGCGAGGCACCCAAACATGGGGTTCGTCCTTGGTGAAAGGGGCGCCAGCGCGTCCAGCACGAACTCGTGTGGGACGCGCTTGCGCAGCTTTGCCGCGAACAGCCCGTCCTCTGCCGGCAAGCGAGATGAATTGCGTCGGCGGTTCCGCATGGCACTCATGATATAGCGCGTCTTACACGGCCGGGCAGGCGCGGCACTCGACTGTTCGTTTCCGGACTCCGCCGTCCCACAAGCGCACACAACCCCTGGAGCCGTGGCCGGCTGGCCCTAGCCTTTACCTTTTATAACCAGCCATTTACCTGCAGGCCGCCGGAACCTGACTTGCTAGAGAACCTTGGGCTAGGTCTGTCTATCCGCACCCGGGGGGAGGCACCATGGACACATTGCTGCAGGATGTCCGCTACGGCGTCCGCATGCTGCTGAAATCGCCCGCCTTCACCGCGGTTGCGGTGCTCATGCTGGCTCTGGGCATCGGCGCCAACACCGCCATTTTTTCTCTTACCGATCAGGTTCTGCTGCGCGCTTTGCCGGTGCGCAATCCGGAGCAACTGGTGGTCCTGCGCTCCCCCGGTGACAAACCCGGGCACACCTCCAGCGATGGCGACGATGCCGCCTCCTTCTCCTATCCCCTCTACAAGGACCTGCGCGACCGCAACCCAGTCTTCTCCGGCTTGCTGGCTCGTTTTGGCGTGGCTTTGAGCGTGGCCGGACAGGGCAGCACCGAACGCGCCGTCGGAGAACTCGTTTCCGGCAATTACTTCCCGGTCTTGGGCGTGACGCCCACCCTGGGCCGCGTCTTCTCACCTTCGGACGAAACTGCGCCTGGCGCCAATCCCGTGGCCGTGCTCAGCTACGGCTACTGGACTCGCCATTTCGGCCGCGACCCCGCCATCCTCAATAAGCAGTTGAGCGTCAACGGCACCTTGCTCACGGTGGTGGGCGTGGCCCGTCCTGGCTTCACCGGCGTGCAGGTAGGTGCGTTAACCGACGTCTTCATTCCCATCACCATGAAGCCGCAAATGACTCCCAACTGGAACGGCCTGGAGGACCAAAAGGACTACTGGGTAGCCATTCTCGGCCGTTTGAAGCCGGGCTTCAGCCGCCCTCGGGCCCAGGTTGCTCTCCAACCCGTTTACCATGCCCTGCTGCAATCCGAACTGCCCCTCATGAAACTCTCCGGGCAATCTCAGCGGCGGTTCCTCTCCCGTCCCCTGTTGCTCGAAACCGGTTCCAACGGCCGTCCCATTCTTCAGACCGACGCTCGCGAGCCGCTGATTATGCTGACCCTGATGGTTGGCCTGGTACTGCTCATCGCCTGCGCCAATCTCGCCAGCCTGCTGGTGGCCCGCGGCGAGGCCCGCCAGCGCGAAATCGCCGTGCGCCTGGCCGTGGGCGCCGCCCGCGGGCGCCTTATCCGCCAGTTGTTCACCGAAAACCTCCTGCTCGCCCTCCTGGGCGGCGCCGCCGGCATGCTTTTCGCCAGCTGGACCCTCGGACTTCTGGTCCAAACCATGCGGGAGAGCGTTGGGGTTTTAGGACTGGAAAAGCAGCTCAACGGTCGCATTCTGACTTTCGCCATTGCCCTTTCCCTGCTGACCGCTGTCCTCTTTGGCCTGCTTCCCGCCTTGCGCGCGGCGCACGCCGATCTGCAGACCTCACTGAAGGACCTGGGCAGCAGCGTCTCCCACCGCCTCTCCAGCGTGCGCCTGCGCAAGACCCTGATCATAGGGCAGGTGGCTCTCACCGCCGTCCTGCTTACCGCCGCCGGTCTCTTCACGCGCAGCATGCTTAACCTGAAGAATACTGATCTGGGCCTGAACACCGACCACGTCGTGGAATTTACCATCGCCCCGGAGCTGAACCGTTACTCGCCGCCGCGCGCCATCGCTTTCGTGGACCGCCTGCGCCAGTCCATCGCCGCATCCCCGGGAGTCAGCTCGGCGAGCGCCGCCAGTATCCCGATTCTTTCCAACAGTGACTGGGGCTCCTCCGTAACCATCGAGGGCTACACTGCCCGGGAAAACGAAGACATGCACGTCTGGCGCAACGATGTGGGACCCGAATACTTTGCCACTCTTGAAACTCCCCTGCTGTCCGGCCGCGAGTTCCGTGATTCCGACAACGCCGGTACCTCCAAGGTCGCCATCGTCAATGCCACCTTCGTCCGCCGCTTCCTGCCTGGGCGTAACCCTCTGGGTCTCCACATCCGGACTGGCCCGGGCAATGCCAAGCCGGACGTTGAAATTGTTGGCGTGGTCAAGGACAGCAAGCACTCCGACCCTCGCGATCCCATCCGTCCCTTCGTCTATGAGCCCTACGCCCAGGATCCAACCTTCGGCCGCGCTACCTTTTACGTGCGTACTGCCGGCGATCCCGCGGCTATGGCTGCCACTCTGCGCAAAACCGTGCAGAATCTCGATCCCAACCTGCCGGTCTACGACATGGAAACCCTGGTCGAGCAGGTGAACGACACAGTATTCATCGATCGCCTGCTCACTGTCCTCTCGCTCTGCCTGGGATTGTTAGCCGCAGCGCTGGCCGCCATCGGCCTGTACGGCGTAATGGCCTACGTGGTGAGCCGGCGCACGCGGGAAATTGGCATTCGCATGGCTCTGGGTGCTACTCGCGAAAACGTTGCCGGCCTGATCTTGCGGGAAGTGGCGCGCCTGGCGGGAATTGGCCTGGGCATCGGCTTGGCCGCGGCCCTGGTCGCGGATCGCCTGCTCTCCTCCCTGCTCTACGGCGTCCGTGCCGCGGACCCTCTGGTTTTTGCAATGGCCGTGCTGCTGCTCGCCCTGGTGGCGCTCCTGGCCGGCGGCCTGCCCGCCCACCGCGCCGCCAGCGTGGATCCCGTAGTGGCGCTGCGCTACGAATAAACCCTTCAACGCCGAGGTCGCGGAGGCTTTTGGCTTTTGGCTTTTGGCTTTTGGCTTTTGGCTTTTGGCTTTTGGCTTTTGGCTTTTGGCTTTTGGCTTTTGGCTTTTGGCCGTCAGCCGTCAGCCGTCGGCCGCTTTCTTACCCGATTACTCAATCCCTACGTGGCCTCCACTGCCGGCAGTTCCTCCACTGCCGCCCGCCCCCGCACCTTGGCCGTGGTCACCAGCACCACCGCCGCCACAATGATCACGGTCCCGCCCACGATATAGCGGTTCACTCTCTCGTGCAGCACCAGCCAGCCCAGGAATACTGCGATCACCGGATTTACGTAGGCATAGGTAGAGACCTTGCTGGTAGGCGCATGCTTGAGCAAATAGATATAAGCGGTGTAGCCCACCCACGAGCCGAACACCACCAGGTAGAGAATGGCTTCGATGCCATGCGCCGTCCACCTCACGCGCCGCGGCTCTCCCGTGGCCACCGCGATCAGCAGGTTGGCAAGGCCAGCGGCGGTGATCTCCCAGCCCCCGGCCACGAAGGGATCGCCGCCATGATCCCACCGCCGGGAAAGCACGGAACCCACGGACCAGCTCAGCGAGCCGAGTACCAGGCTGAGCGACGCAATCAGCGGCATCAGGCCAAGGCGCCCTCCCGCGCTGAATTCCGGCCACACCAGCACCGCCACTCCTGCCACGCCCAGCCCTATTCCGCCCAGCCCTCGCGCCGAAACCCGGTCGCCGCGCAGGATCCAGCTATCCACCACCAGCATCCAGATGGGAATCACGGCCACGATCAGCGCCGCCAGCCCGCTGGCCACATATTGTTCCGCCCAGGCCAGCGTCAGGTTACCGCCGGTGAGCAGCAGCACACCCACAATCGCAAACCTCACCAGGCTGGCGCGTGAAACCCGCACCTGCCGCCCGCTCACCGCGCAATAGGCCAGCATCAGCGGCCCGGCGATCAGGAAGCGCACCGCGCAAACCAGCGCCGGCGGTATGTGCATCACCGCAATATCAATGGCCAGATAGGTCGAGCCCCAGAACAGATACACCAGTCCGAACGCAAGTAGGATGGTGAAACGGTTCTGCCGCTCTGCCTGTGTCATGAGAGTATGGGCAAAGATACCAGACGACGCGCGTGCCACCGAATTTAGCGACTCGGCTAAATTCCTCTCATCTGTCATCCTGGGCGTGCGCGAGTTGAGCGCGGCTAAATGAGCGCGAGTCGGAAGCCTGCCCTGAGCTTGCCCAAGGGGACCTTGCGTTTTCTTGCAATGGAGGGTCGTCCTGCCGCCGGCCGCTGGATACCAGGTGCTGAGTATTAGGTATTAGCTCTTCCGCCACTGCACCTTCCTTGCGCCGCAACGATATAATAGAAAGCGACATGAATCACCGCCGCCATCACGGCATGAGCTCCCTTCCGGCGCCCCCCTGCCGGCTGCGGTGGAATCTTGCTTTCCCGCGGGTAGCCCTGTTGCACGTTCCCTCCCGCTCCCGTCCCAATCTGTTCGGCGGCGACTAGCTCATCCTCCTGACGCACGCCCTGCTCCGGGAAACCGGAGCGCACGACCACGCACGTTCGCGTGCCCAGCAAATTGGAGGAATGTCATGTCAACCAAGACCGCAGCACCCCTGGCCGGAGGCCGCATCAAGACCGAGCTTCCCGGACCCAATGCCCGCCGTATCGTCGCAGACGACAGTAAGTGGATTTCGCCTTCCTATACCCGCTCCTATCCCATGGTGGCCAAACGCGGCCGGGGGGTGGTGGTGGAAGACGTGGACGGCAACGAGTTCCTCGACTTCTCCGCCGGAATTGCCGTGGTCTCCACCGGCCATTGCCATCCCGAGGTAGTGGCCGCCATTCAGAAGCAGGCGGGCGAGCTCATCCACATGTCGGGAACCGATTTCTATTACGAGAACATGATCACCCTGGCCGAGCGCCTCTCCAAGATCGCTCCCATGCGCGGCCCCCACAAGGTGTACTACGGCAACTCCGGCACGGAAGCCATCGAGTGCGCCATCAAGCTCTCCCGCTACCACACCCAGCGGCAGAACATCATCGCCTTCTTTGGCGCTTTTCACGGCCGCACCATGGGCTCGCTGTCGCTTACCGCCTCCAAGCCGCAGCAGAAGCGCCGTTTCGCCCCGCTCATGCCCGGCGTAACCCACATCCCCTATCCCAACCTCTACCGCCGCCCCAAGGGCACGGACGCGAAGCAATACGCCGTTGATTGCGCCCGCTTCATCGAGGAGAAGCTGTTCAAGACCACGCTGCCCCCTGAAGAAGTGGCCGCCATCTTCGTGGAACCCATCCAGGGCGAAGGCGGCTACGTGGTGGCTCCGCCGGAATTCCTGCGCGAGCTGCGCCGCATCTGCGACGAGAACGGGATCCTGCTGGTGGCCGACGAAGTCCAGTCCGGCGTGGGCCGCACCGGCAAGTGGTGGGCCATCGAGCACGCCGGCGTGGAGCCGGATATTGTCTGCATTGCCAAGGGCATTGCTTCCGGCATGCCCCTGGGCGTGACCGTCAGCAAGGCCGGCATCATGGATTGGGTGCCGGGCTCGCACGCCTCCACCTTCGGCGGCAATCCCGTGTGCATCGCCGCCGCCCTCGCCACGCTTGACGTTATCGAACGCGAAGGCTTGAAGAACGCGGCCGAAGTCGGCCGGCACATCCTGCAGCGCCTCGGCAGCTGGCCGCAGAAGCACGGCATGGTCGGCGACGTGCGCGGACAGGGCCTGATGCTGGGTGTGGAAATCGTAAAGGACCAGGAGAGCAAAACGCCCGCCGGGCCGGAACGCGACCGCATTGTGGAGCTCGCTTTCCAGCGCGGCATTCTGTTTCTCGGCGCTGGTCCAAACTCCATCCGCATCGCGCCACCCCTGGTGGTCACCCGCCAGCAGGCAACCGAAGCCCTTGATGTGCTGGAAGAATGTATCGAGGCGATTGCCGGCAAAGCCCATAAAGCTGCCGGTCCCGGAAAGCCCCAAGGGGCATAACTTAAATTGTCTTAAGAAAAGAGCCGTAGCCTGGCTGCGGCTCTTTTTTTTGCACCTGGTAATTTTTCCCGGCAATTTTTGCCTGCCCGCTCATCCCTCATCTCGTTCCGCGTCGTAACTCCTTGAATCCTAAGCTCGAGAGGTTGGCAGCTCTTTTGCAATCGTAATCAGCCATGGCGCACCAGTTCAGCAACACTGCCGCCGCCAGAAGCAAGCCTCGGGTTCTTTCTGTATGTAATGACGGCTCGGTACTGCGTACCCGCGGCATGGTCCTGCAAAACGCTGGCTACAACGTCTCCTCGGTTGAGGACTACGACCAGGCTGTGAACCAATGCGCCGCTGGCAACTTTGATGTGGCTGTGCTCAGCGCTTCTCTATCCTATGATGACCGCATTGCCCTGGCCGCGGAAATGAAGAAGCGCTGGCCCACCACCCATGTCGTGATGTATTGCCGCATCCACGAAGTGCCGGCCCACGCTGATGCTGTGATTGACCCTTTTGACGGCCCCGGCGCCCTGCTCTTCGCTATCGAGTCCACCCTTGACGACTAAACTCACGTGCTCTGCGTGGGACAGCCTTCCTCGTTTGTCCGGGCGGGCGCAGCCCGCCTGCACTTGCGCCAAATGACGCCACGGCCATCTCCCGCCGCGACCCCTGCGCCAGCTTCGGGTTCTTACTGACAAGGCCCGCCTCCAGGCGCTAAACTCGCTGCGTCTCCCCGGTGGACCCACCAGGACGTGCGCATGTCTGGCCGCGTGACCCGGTTTTCGCTGCGGCTGCTGGACCGCATGGCCGAGCTGTTGCTCAAGCCTCCGGCCGTTGCGCAGCATCAGCAACTAGGGACCCGGGGCGAAGAAGAAGCGTATTTCTATCTGCGCCGCCTGGGCTACGTGATGGTAGCGCGCAACTGGCGCTCCCCACGCCGTCGCGGCGAAATTGACCTGATCGGCTGGGATGGCGATGTGCTTTGTTTTGTGGAAGTGAAGTCCCGCACCACTCGCGACGTTAAACCTGCGGAAGCCGCGGTTGACGCCGCCAAGCAGGACGAACTCGGCGGCATGGCCGGCGAATATCTGCGCCACGTGGCGGGCACGCCTTCCTGGCGTTTTGACGTGCTCAGCATCTATTACGACCAGCCCGGCGCGCCTCCGCAAATCACCTTATTTAAAAATGCGTTCTCCCTATCGTAAAATCACTGATTCGGGAAAGGATACATAAACAAATTGCCTGAGTTAAGAAAAGACCCTGTGGTTGGCCGGTGGGTGATCATCTCCACCGACCGCGCTAAACGGCCCACCGACTTTGCCCGCGAGCAGGTCAAGATCAAGGGCGGCTTCTGCCCCTTCTGCTACGGCAACGAGGACAAGACCCCGCCGGAAATCCAGGCCTACCGCCCCAACCAGAACGGCGGCCCGCCGCAGCGTGATACTTCCGGCTGGACAGTGCGGGTGGTGCCCAACAAATTCCCCGCCCTCGGCATTGAGGGTAACCTCAACCGCCAGGCCGAGGGCATGTTCGACAAAATGAACGGCATCGGCGCCCACGAGGTCATTATCGAAACCCCCGACCACAACCTCACCCTGGCCACCCTGCCCGCCAAGCGCGTCGAAGATGTGCTCTGGACTTTTCGCGACCGCATTCTCGACCTGAAGAAGGACCGCCGCTTCAAGTACATCCTCATCTTCAAGAACCACGGCGAGCCCGCCGGCGCTTCGCTGGAGCATGCCCACTCCCAGCTCATCGCGCTGCCCATTCTGCCGCGCCAGGTCATCGAGGAACTGGAGGGCGCCAAGCAGTACTACATCTTCAAGGAGCGCTGCGTTTTCTGCGACGTCATCCGGCAGGAAATGGAGAACGGTATCCGCGTAGTCAGCGAAAACCCGGACTTCCTGACCATCGCCCCTTACGCTCCCCGTTTTCCTTTTGAAACCTGGATTCTGCCCAAGAGCCACGAGTCCGCCTTCGAGAACTCGTCTTCCAGCCTCTATGAGAATCTAGCCAAGGCCATCAAACTGCTGCTGCAGAAGGCCGACCGCGTGCTCGACAATCCGCCTTATAACCTGGTTATCCACACCTCGCCGGTGCAGGACCCCACCAATGATCATTATCACTGGCACATCGAGTTCATGCCCAAGCTGACCAAAACCGCCGGCTTCGAATGGGGAACGGGCTTCTACATCAACCCCACGCCGCCTGAGGAAGCGGCCAAGTTCCTGCGCGAGGCCAGCGTGGAGGCTCCCGAACCGGCCGCCGCCGTCCCCGTTGCCAGCCGTTGAGCAGTGTGTGTCGAAGAGTCGCTATGCCGTCTGAAGGGAGAAAGTAACTGTCATCCTGAGCGCAGCGAAGGACCTGCTTCTGCGTTGGCAGCAGGGAAGGCTCGCACCTATACCGCGCTTCGTTTGCCCGTAACCAGCTGAATGATGAGAACGATGATGGCCACCACCAGCAGCAGGTGCAGCCACGCTCCAATCGTATAAGTGCCAATCAGTCCGAGCAGCCACAAAACCAGCAGGATGAAAAAGATCAGCCACAGCATTTGAATACGTGCCCAGGCACGCCCCCGTGAAATGATGCCCGCCGCGCTGCTCCTCGCGGCGGGTCTGTTTCGTTAAAGTCAGCCTGACGATCTCAAACCACTGGCCGGCGTCCCGTCACCAGCTGCAGAATCAGCACAATCACAGCCGCGACCAGCAATAACCACACGAACGCCCCAATCTGGTATGTGCCCACTAAGCCCAGGATCCAGGCAATCAGCAGAATTACAAACAGGGTCCAAAGCATCTTCACCTCCGAAGTGCTGCTGCACTCGTACGTGAGGTGCAGGTTTGGCTCGGGAGGTTGTCAGCCTAAGCTAGACTGCGCAGAAGAGTTCAGGTTGGGTTTTTGGCGCCGCAGGCAACCCGCCCTCGCCCGGCTATCACGTGGGTTAGGCGCCCACTACCGCCTGCGCGATGCGGTTCTTGCCATTGCGCTTAGCCGTGTACATCAGCTCATCGGCGCTTTGAATCATGTCGTCCAGCGATTCCGGCTCGGCCACGAAGGTCGCCGCCCCAATGCTGAAGGTCACCGGCCAGGCGTTCTGTTTCACCAGGTCCACCAGCACGCGCTGCAGCTTGTAGAGCACAAACTGCCCCGCTTCCGCGCCCGTCTCAGGCAGCAGGATAGCGAATTCATCTCCCCCTACCCGGGCCACAAAATCGGTGGCCCGCAGGTTGCGCTTGATGGAGCGCGCCACCCACACCAGCAGCACGTCGCCGGTCTGGTGGCCGAAGCGGTCATTCACCACCTTGAAATTATCAATGTCCAGGTACGCCAAAGTGAGCGGGTGCCGGTAGCGGCGCACCCGGTGCTTCTCCATCTCCGCCACCTGGCGGAAGGCGCGCCCGTTGGGCACGCCGGTCAGGAAGTCCACCCGCGACAGCTCCTGCTCCTGCTGGTAGGCGGCCTTCAGCCGCGTAAGGATCAGCGCCGTGATCAGGAAAAATCCGAACAGCACCACAGCGTTCCAGTACAGAACGATCACATTAGAGGTGCCCGTCGCTATCGCATCCGCGCGCAGCCAGGCGCAGGCGGAAAAGATGGAGGCCAGGATTCCCTCCGCCGTTCCCATGTACCAGCTGAGCAGCGCCACCGGCGCCAGGTAAAAGATAGAAAACGAAATGCTCCCGCCCGTGGCCTGAGTCGCGTAGCTGGGAGCCGCAATCAGCACCAGCGCAATCGCGATCAGTTCCAGCTTCGAACGCCGCTGCAGAAACGTGTCCATTCTTTCCGTGCCTTTAGACTTGGATGACTGCTTGGGGCCGCGCGTCCACAGGGCTGCTGCCGTTTCGCTGAAAACGTGACCGCCCGCATTTCACCGGAAATCCTGCTTATAGTAGCCTGCGCCGCCGCAGATAGCGATTACCGACCGGGCGCAATCCCGGTTACGGAAGTACTAAACGGGCCCGGAGCCATACTCTTCCCCTCCAACCTGTCACCCTGAGCTCGCATGACAATGCATCGGAGCGCTGCGCAGCACCTGCTTCTATCACCCGACCCCTACTATCCACTTTGCCAATCCTGCCCCCCGCGCCTCTAATGGGTGGATGCGCCGCTCACGGCTGAATGCTGATTGCTGAATGCTGGCTGCTTCTTCATGAAACTCGACCACCTCGACCTGGCCATCATCGCGATCTACTTGGCGGGCATCACCCTCTTCGGCCTGCGCTTCCGCAAAAAGCAGCGCACCCTGCGCGATTACTTCCTGGCTGACCGCACCATTCCCTGGTGGGCCATCGCCCTCTCCATCGTTGCCGCCGAGACCAGCACCCTTACCATCATCAGCATTCCCGGCTTGGCCTACGACACCAACATGGCCTTCCTCCAGGTGGTGTTCGGCTACCTGGTGGCCCGTGTCATCATCTGCATCATTTTCATTCCCTCATACTTTCGCGGCGAAATGTACACCGCCTACCAACTCATCGAGCGCCGCTTTGGCCCCCACCTGCGCTCCCTGGCCGCCGGGCTCTTCCTGATTACCCGCGCCGCTGCCGAAGGCGTGCGCGTTTTCGCCGTTTCCATCGTGGTGGCCATCGCCATCGGCACCGGCGAAGTCGCCTCCATCGCCATCATCACTCTGCTGACCCTGATTTACACCTTCGAGGGCGGCATGGCCGCCGTCATCTGGACTGACGTTATCCAGATGATCATCTACATCGGCGGCACCGCCGTGGGCTTTGTTACCCTGCTGCATCTGGTGCCCGGCGGCTGGAGCACGATTCACTCAGCTGCGGCTGCCGCCGGCAAGCTGCGCATCTTCGACTTCACTCCCACTTTCTCAAAGACTTACACGTTCTGGGCTGGCCTGATTGGCGGCACCTTCCTCACCACCGCCAGCCACGGCACCGACCAGCTCATGGTGCAACGCCTGCTCTCCGCCAAGAACAAGGCTCAGTCGCAGGGCGCGCTGCTCGCCAGCGGCGTTTTCATCCTGGTGCAGTTTGCGCTCTTCCTTCTGGTGGGTGCCGCGCTTTTCGTCTTCTACCACCACTTCCCGCCGGCCACGCCCTTCACCCGCTCTGACCGCATCTTTCCCACATTCATCGTGCGCGACATGCCGCGGGGTATCTCCGGGCTGCTGATCGCCGCCATCCTCGCCGCCGCCATGTCTAACCTGAGCGCGGCGCTGAATTCGCTCTCCTCCAGCTCCATCGTGGATTTTTACCTGCGCCGCCGCCCCGAAGCTTCGGAAGCGCGGCGCCTGGCGGTCTCCCGCGCTTCCACTTTTGTCTGGGCGCTGGTGCTCTTCGGCTTGGCTATTCTTTCTCAGCGCGGCGGCCGCGTCGTCGAAGTCGGCCTCTCCATTGCCTCAGTAGCCTATGGCGCGCTGCTGGGAATCTTCCTGCTCGGCCTGCTGACCAAGCGCGCCAGTGAGCGCGGCGCCATGATCGGCATGGCTTGCGGCTTCGCCGTTGAGCTTTATATCTGGCTGGGCACCCAGGTCCCCTGGACCTGGTATGTGGTAATCGGCACCGCCGTCACCTTCGCAATCGGCTATATTGCCAGCAGCTTTGTGGAAGCACCCGGCTTCAGCCGGGTGAACAGCGATTCCCCTTGATGTCCGCCGATCGGTCTGTCATCCCGAGCGAGCGCGACCCAGCTTGCGAAGGGAGTGCGAGTCGAGGGACCTTGCGTTTTCCACATGACCATGCCTCAAACCGTCGCCAAAAACGTCACCGCTGCTCCCGAACTGGCGCGCGACCTGAAGGTCAGCCATGCCGCTTCCATCGTGGTCGGCACCATCATCGGCAGCGGCATTTTCCTGGTTCCGAAAGAGATGATGCAGGCCGTGGGCTCGGCTCACCTCGTCTATCTGGCCTGGATTGTGGGCGGTCTGCTCTCATTTTTTGGCGCCCTCAGTTATTCCGAGCTCGCTGCCATGAAGCCCCAGGCCGGCGGTGAATACGTTTACATGCGCGACGGCTACGGCCCCCTCGGCGGCTTCCTCTACGCCTGGACCTACTTCGTGCTCGCCAAGCCCGGCTCCATGGCCACCATCGCCATCGGCCTGGTGCGTATTCTCGGCACCTTTAGCTTTCTCGCCATTCTTCCCCAGCCCATGATGACCCGGCCCTTCCTCATCACCTGGGGACAGCTGGTCGCCATCGCCGCGGTCCTCTTCATCTCCTTCATCAACTACGTCGGGGTCAAGAAGGCGGGCGAATTCCAGCTCTTCTTCACCCTGCTGAAAGTGGCCATCATCCTCGCCATCGTGGGCGTGGGTTTCGCCTATGCGCACGGCGATTTGGCGAATTTCGCCACCCGTTACCTGGGGGCGCGCGGCGGCTTTGCCGGATTCATGGTGGCGCTCATCGCCGCCCTCTGGGCCTACGACGG
>DATEJK010000077.1:0-25115 GCA_035278025.1 Terriglobales bacterium
TGCAGGTGGCGGCGGCCACTCCGCAAACCTCGAGTGCAACCGTGTCAGTTGCCTACCCGCAGGCGGAAATTGCCAGTGATCTCAACATTGTGGTGGTCGGATGGAACGACACCACATCCTCCGTCACTTCGGTCAGCGATACCCAGGGCAATGCTTACGCCCTGGCCGTAGGCCCCACCACCGCTTCCGGGGCGCGGCAGTCCATCTATTACGCCAAGAACATCAAGGGCGGCAGCAATACCGTCACCGTCAACTTCAACCAGGCAGCCACCTTCCCCGATGTTCGTGTGCTGGAATACGCCGGGGCCGACACCACCAGCCCTCTGGATGTCACCGCCGCCGCCACCGGCAGCAGCACCACCGCCAACAGCGGTTCGGCCACCACCAGCGCCGCCAATGAACTCATCTTCGCAGCCGACACCATCGCCACCGGTACGCCCGGCCCGGGCGCCGGTTTCACCGCCCGCATCATTACCAAACCCGACTCCGATATTGCCGAGGATAGGATTGTTTCCACCGCGGGCTCCTACTCCGCTACCGCTCCCCTCTCTCCCAGCGGTTACTGGGTGATGCAGATGGCCACCTTCAAGGTGCAGAGCAGCACCGGCTCCACCGCGCCCACCGTGGCCTCCGTATCTCCGACCTCGGGCACGGTGAACGGGGGTACGGCGGTGAGCATCAGCGGCAGCAACTTCGCCGCCGGCGCCACGGTTACTTTCGGGGGCACCACCGCCAGCAACATCAACGTGGTCAACAGCACTTCCATCACCGCCACCACCCCTGCCCACCTCGCGGGAACGGTAAACGTGGTGGTGACGAACACAAACGGCCAGAGTGGAACCCTGACCGGTGGGTTTACTTACACTTCTTCAGGCGGCGGCCCGATCACCTTTGTGCAGGTGGCGGCCGCTACCCCGCAAACGCCTTCCTCGACGGTTTCGGTCACCTACCCGTCGTCGCAGACTCTTGGCCATTTGAATATTGTGGTGGTCGGTTGGAATGACACTACTTCCTCCATCACCTCGGTCAGCGACACGCGCGGCAACTCCTATATCCTTGCCGTCGGGCCGACCACGGCATCAGGGGCGCGGCAGTCCATCTACTACGCCAAAAATATCACCGGCGGAAGCAATACTGTGACCGCGACGTTTAATCAGGCGGCCGCCGCTGTGGATATGCGCGTGCTGGAATATAGCGGCCTGAGCCTGACCAATCCCCTGGACGTCACCGCCGCCGCCACTGGTAGCAGCACTACGGCCAACAGCGGTGTCGCCACCACCACTGCGGCCAATGAACTCATCTTCGCGGCCGATACCATCGCCACCGGAACACCCGGTCCGGGCGCAGGTTTTACCACCCGCATCATTACCAAACCCGACTCCGATATTGCCGAGGATAGGATAGTTTCCACCGCGGGCGCCTACTCTGCCACCGCCCCGGTTTCTCCCAGCGGTTACTGGGTGATGCAGATGGTGACATTCAAGCAGTAACAACGGTCCAGTTCCCACAACAGTCTCCGTCATGAATCTGTCCACTGTATCTGCTCAATCAACGGAGTCGGTAACCGATGCGCGCCCGATGCGCCCCGCACACTACACAGTCACTCCCGGCTACTCGCGCCTGGCGTGGTCGGCGGTGGGCCTGGGATGCCTGTTGCGTTTGGTTCAGTATGGCTTGAACCGCTCGCTGTGGATGGACGAAGCCTACCTGGCGCTCAATATTCTCCATCGCTCCTGGGCCGGACTGTTTCAGACACTCGATAATCATCAGGGCGCGCCGGTCATCTTCCTGCTGCTGGAAAAGTCCGCCGTACACCTTTTGGGCTCGGGCGAATATGCGCTCAGGTTGCTGCCCTTGCTGGCCGGCCTCGCCTCGCTATTCCTCTTTTACAACCTCGCCGGCAAGGCGATCACCGGCATTGCCGTACCCATCGCGATGGGTCTCTACGCAATTTCACCATCGCTTATTTACTACTCCTCCGAACTCAAGCAGTATTCCTGCGATGTAGCCATCGCCATCCTGCTCTATTGCCTGGCTATCGAGGGCAGCGCCGGAAAATGGAAGCCACTTCGGGTGGCATTGCTGGGGCTGGTTGGCTCAGTTGCCATCTGGGCTTCTCATCCCGCCACATTCATTTTGGCCGGCATTGGCGCCACCCTCGCCGTCAGTCTGGTCGCGCAGAAGAACTGGGCCAAGCTGGCCCGCATCTCGCCCGCCTTTCTGATGTGGGCGGCAAGCCTGGCAGGCTGTTATTGGATCATGCTGCGGCACTTGGCCCAGGATTCGGTTCTCCTCGATTACTGGAAAGAGAACTTCATGCCCCTGCCGCCGCGCACCGTGAGCGACTTCAAATGGTTTACGGATAGCTTTTTTGGCTTCTTTGGCGGCACAGCCGGGTTGGAATTTATCGGTCTGGCGGCCTTTGTATTCCTGGTGGGCTGCATCTCCATGTATGGCCGCAACCGCGAACGGCTGTTCCTGCTGCTCAGCCCTGTCCTCCCGACCTTGCTCGCCTCAGGAGTGCACAAGTATCCCTTTGGCGGCAGGCTGGCCCTGTTTCTTATGCCTGCAGTCCTGCTTTTGATGGCCGAAGGCGCGGCGCAAATCCGCAACACCGCCCAGGCTCAACTCCGGGTCGCCGGCATGGTTCTGCTCGTGCTTCTGTTCTTCGACCCCGGCATTTATGTACTCCACCATTTCGCGAAGCCGCATACCGAAATCATCCGACCGGGAGTGATGCTTCCGGAGGAAATCAAGCCTGTCAGGGCTTATTTGCGCGCCCACGAGAAGCCCGGAGACCTGGTTTACGTGTTTACCGAGTCTCAGCCTGCCTGGCAGTACTACACTGAGCGGGACCCCAGCTTTCCACGGGAGAACGTCGTAATAGGAACCGCCTCAGGAAGCGATCTGCAAGATTACGAGCCTGACCTGGACCGTCTGCGTGGACACCGCGTGTGGCTAGTTCTCTCTCACACCCATGGAACAGGTGCCGGGGAGGCTCAGGAAATCGAGTTCTACCTCGATGTGCTGGGCGGCAAGAGAATCAACTCCTTTACCAGCGCGGGCGCCGCGACCTATCTTTACGACTTAGCTGGCGCCAACTCGCTTCCCGCCGCGGTCAGTCAGTAGACCTCCTCAGAACAAGCAGAGGAAGAAATCTGTTTCTCGCCGCCGCTCACACGCTCGCGGTGTGACTCGGAAAAATCCTGAGCCACGGCTGCGGTGTATGGCTGGACGCGCGGAGGAGATTTATCCGGCTCGACCAGCCACACGTGGCGATCCCGGAAGTAGTGGATCAGCTCGGCATTACATCTCTCGCCCATATCGCGCGCCCAGACTACCTTCGCGCGGTCAATATCCGCCCGGTTGTAAACCCACTCCATGTGAACCAGGTGGAGGGGCTTGTAGCGCACGAGGGCAAGCTGGCCGCCCGGCAGAGCTTGCAGCCTTCGCAGGATGATCGCGCGCTCCTGGTTGCCGGCAAAGTCATAATCAACCTTCACAAGTTTGTCCATCGCTCTGTTGAACGGAAATGAATCAATCCGCATTGACGTCGTACCAACCCATAACGCGTCGAGCAGGAAGCAGCACAGCACGACCAGAGAAACCGCGGCCCTTCCCACTTGCTTGCCTTTCCACTTCCACTGATACATATGGCGCATGCTTTGCAGCATCACAGCAAAGAGCGCAGCCGCTATGGGGGCGGCATAATGCGGACTGCTCCAGGTCTCCAGGTCCAACCCGATAGCGCTGACCGCCGTTACAATCACCAGCAGGCGAATGCGCTTGTCTCGAATCGCCCAGGGCAAGGCCAGCAGCGGAATTATCAGGAAAGGTCCAAAGTAAAACCATATATACCGTTCGAATTTGATCCAGCTGGCGTAGAGAACTCCATGGGTCATGGTGTTGCGGTACTCGGAGACCTCCCATCTGGCATAGAAATTCCGCATCATGGCATTCCGGTAATGCGGTGGCGGTTGCCGCAACCCCTGCCAGGCAAACAGAGGAACGACCTTGTAGCGCCGCTGGTTCAGTTGGTAAGGCAAGACCAGTGGATTTCCTGAAACCCTCCAGTTGTTGTAGGCCAGAAATGCGCCCAGGCCGACCAGAATCAGCGCAATTGGAGCCACCACTTGCGTCGTAGTAATGCGGAGGGGCGGCCTCTTCTTGCCAAGCATCCAGAGCAGCAGCGCGGCGGCGACGGTGAGGGAGAAAATTAACCCTTCGTACGGACGGGTGATGGCCAGCACACCCACGCCAAAGGCCAGGACCCCGCTCATAAGCGCACGCGGACGCCTCTTCAGCCGCGCGAAAGCACCCAACACCAGCGCGCCCGCCAGAGCGGGCAAGGAGGCGCAGTAATAGGAGTTGGCCCAATAACTGAGGACACCGAATTGCAATATGGCCAGCACGCCTCCCAGCAAGGCCCATTGCGGAGGCAGCCAGGCTTGCAACATCCAGCAGATGAGGGCGCAAGCCAGCGCCGTGGTGAGCCAGACTCCAATCCAGGGATGACCGAGCAGTTCGCCCGCCGCCAGGATGAAACCCTGGCCCGGCGGGTACATGGACATATAGGTAGGCTGCTGATTGACGTGCTCGCTTTCAAAGTGCATCCACATGGGGTGGGTGGGATTGGTCAGGCGGCCATGCGCGAAAGTATCGCCGGCCAGCAGGTAGCTGAACTCATCGTGGTCCTTGGGGGCGGGGATGTTCAGTATCGGAATTAGCGCCGCGCGGGTCAGCAGACAGGCCAGTCCGACCACCACGATGGCCAGAGTTTTTCGGTGCGCCAGCACAACGAAAGCACCGGAAACCGCCTCAGCCTCCGACGCTTTCGTCTTCAGCAATCCTTCACGTTTCAGAAACCAGCGGGAAAGACCGCTGACCACCAGCGCGGTCACCATAATGATGGCAAGGGAAACAGAGATCAAGCCAATGGCCTTCAGCAGGTGGCGAGCGAGAATGTCCGACATCATTGGCCCCGTGGGCTTTGCGAAAAAGGGAGTTTACACCAATTTTAAACAGCTCCGGCGTGTCGCGATATTAAAACCACGCTAGCCGTCACGAAGCTGGCAGTAAGCCGCCACAGGGCAGCACGTAGTAATCAGTTGTTCCCACTTTCTGCCATCCTGCGCCGCGCGCCGCCTGAGGAACTTTGTATGCCACCAGCACCTTCGCCCCGGCGCTGCGAAAAGCTGCCATCACCCTCTGCTGAATGCCGGCGTCGCCGTGCCAGAATTCGTCAACGTCCTGGTAGGGCATGTCAGCCACAATGGTCACTTTCGCCAGCCGCGCCCAATACTTGTTGAACACATCGTCCGGAGATTGGATATATGCCACCCGGTCGCCGGCGCGCAGACCCATATTGTGAAGGTAGTCGGCCACCTCGGCATCAGAGTGGTTAAATGCTGCCCCCGAATGTATCCGGCGCACGGTTTGTTCGACGTCGCCCGCCAGGGAGGTCGTGATGGGCAACAGCAGGACTACGCTGATCGCGACCGCCAGGGGGGCAAGGAGTTGTCGGCGTTCCTTTGAATGGAACAGGTACAGCCCGGAAAACAGAGCTGCCCATATAAGAACAAAGAAAGCCGCGACATAGCGGTTGTCCGCCCTGATGGGCGCGTACACGGCCAAACCGGCGAACCCTATCAATAGCAAACTCCAGGCCAAGGGCAGGCCTCTGCGCAGCCGGGGCCAGGCCAGGAGTAGAAGGAACAGCGCGCCGGCCAGCAGGGCTCCCTGCCCCTGCAGGATTCGCTCATAGGATTCCGTCGCGGAGACCAGACTGCGAACCTGGAGCTTCAGATTGATCCGCGTTTTCGCGCCGTCATACCAATAAGAAGGGTCGTCCCAGGGCGGATAACTGCCATGAAATGGAGCCTGGAACTCGTATACCCGCGGCGCAGCCAACAGTTGCCGCATGGGGTGGAGGGGAGTGCCGGCGATCGTCGCCGTCCAAGGGAAGGGATACCCATCTCCGGACCAGCCGTACTCGTTGTACCAGAGATAATTCAACCGGCCCGAGTCGCCAAAGGTCAGCCTGCCCTTGGCGCGCGAGAGCACCAGGATCCAGGGACTGGAAACAACCAGAAAAACCGCCAAGGTTAACCCGGCTCGTACCGCTGCCTGCCTTCTCTTGCGGGCTGCCACAATCGCCGCCGCAATAAACACGAAGGCCAGGGGGAACATGACCGCCTTGACATAATATCCCAGGGCCAACAGGAAGCCGAAGTACAAATAACGGGACCAACGTTGCTCGCCGTCGCTAATTTGCAGCACAAGAGTGCTTACCAGAAATATGATGGCGGCAACGGTCATGTCAGGACTATCACGCTGCGGTCCTATCATCATCAAGGCGCCATACAGGAACAGGACAATCCCAAACACAAACCAGGACCGGCAAGGCACGGAATACTCTTCACCCCAGGCCAGGGCGCGCCGGTTTATATGCCGCGTAAGTTCCAGCCAGAAGTAAGTAAAACAGAGCAAGGCAACTACATAGAGCAGCCAACTGACGGTTCGAACCACCACCGGCTCCCAATATCCCGAGGGGCGCACCAAACCCAAACCGCCAGCTAGAAACCAGGAGTAGCCGGGACTCCAATAAGCGTTAGCGATGGAATGCCAATCATGACCAAGCCAGGCGCTGGCTACGTCCAGGTATGACACCGCATCGTCGTAAATGAACAGGTCGCCGCCGTGCCAGGCGGCGATGGCGCCTAGAACCATGGCCAGCAGCAGCACCACGAGTATGAAAGCGCGAGAGGGAGAGGTCGCCATTGAAACCGAGCTATCTGTTGAAATTTTGGGTGTAGTGGCCGACGCCATGGCCCTGATTATCTCGCGTTTCGTTTTTGAGTGGAGGAGGACTTTATGGCCGGAGAAACTCCCCGTCCTCGATAAGAACCTCGCCCTGTGAGAAATGAGAAAAAGCCTTTCCCGGCTGTGCAAATCTTTGCATTTGGCTTCCGCAATTCCAGCATCAGTCCCTCATAAGTACAGCCGTTCCGCTAAGTTGTACACCTTGCAATTGGGTAAGTAATCTGCATTATTGCGGTTTGGTTTCAGAAATTGTAGTTTGGGCCCGGCACGAATGCCCTTCTTCCTCCCCCGAAAAATGGCGTTTTGCGCGGCCGGAGAACCGGCCGGTCAGCCCCAGGTTTATCAAATTCAGTATGAGGACCAACTCTGTGATCAATATGGCAAGCGCAAAAGCGTTTCGGTGGACTCCCCTGATGGCGGTGGCGGTGCTGCTTTTGGTGCCGGCCCTGGTCGTCGGCCAGACACTTGTGCAACAGAACAGCAACACCTTCGATCCCAACAACCCCAATCTGGGCGCAGTGAGCGTTTCATTCCCAAACCCCGAAACCACGACGAACCTGACCGTGGTGGTGGTAGGTTGGAGCGACACTTCCTCCACCGTAGCTTCTGTTACTGACGATGGGGGCAACACATTCCGGTTGGCTGCCGGGACCAACGCCTCAACTTGCTGTTCTCAGGCGATTTACTTTGCCGTCGTTAACAGCGCTGCCCAGAAGATCACGGTGAACTTCAACCAGGTAGCCTCAGCGCCGGACGTCCGCATCCGGGAATACAGCGGATTGGATACCACGCAACCCCTGGACATTACTGCGGGCGCGCCCGGCAGCAGCGGGACTCCTGGATTCACCGCCGATAGCGGCTCGGCCACTACCACCAATGCTACCGATCTCATCGTGGGAGCCGGCACCATCTCCAGCTATTTCACGGGCGGTGGAACGGGCTTCGGTAATGTGCTCGTCACCCCCCACTTTTCAGACATCATCGAGGACAGAAATGTGAGCACGGCTGGAGCTCACAATGCCACGGCGGCTGTTGGGGGCGCGGGCAATTGGGCCATGCAGATGGCAGCCTTCAGTACCGCCCCAATTACTTCTTCACTTCCCACCGTCGCCGCAGTCACGCCAAACTCGGGTGCGGATGTCGGCGCCGAGGCAGTGGCCATCACCGGTACCAACATCGAGCCAGGTGCGGTCGTCTTTTTTGATGGCGAGTCAGCTGTCAACTGTACATGGAAGAGTACGACCGAAATTGACTGCCTGACTCCCTCTCACTCGGTCGCCAGCAATATAACCGTCGTTGTCCAGAACGTTGATGGGCAGAGTGGTTCGTTGCCGAGCGCTTTCACTTACACCAAGAGCACGCCCGTCGTTAACGGCGTTACTCCCGGGCAGGGCGCTACCAACGGGGGCAACCAGGTCACCATCAGCGGCAGCAGCTTTTTTGGGCCGGCTAGCGTGAGCATCGGTGGGCTGCCTGCGTCCAATGTTACGGTTGTAAACTCCACGACCATTACGGCCAGCGCTCCTGCGCATGCAGTGGGGGCAGTGGACGTAACGGTCACCAATGGCGACGGTGGCGTCTCCGCGGCTTTGCCGGCCGGATACACTTACGTCCTGGGTACAGGTCCGGTCAACTTCATCCAGGCTGGAGGAACGGGCGCAAGCACGGGAACTCATTCCACGGCAACCGTGATCATGCCCAACCCGCAAACGGTAGGCGACTGGATGGTCGTGGTTGTGGGCTGGGGCGATACGATCTCAGACGTGGCATCGGTCACCGACGATGGGAGCAACACCTACACGCGCGCCCTGGCCACGTTTCAAAATGCCGGCGGCAATATCAGCCAGACCATCTACTATGGCAAGGTTGCCGCGAGCGGCACGACCCTCACCGTAACCTTCAACCAACCCGCAGGCGCTCCTGATGTTCGGGTCATGGAGTATCGCGGACTCGACCCCACCCATCCTCTCGACACGAGCACTTCTGCCGCGGCATCTACTAAGAGTACCGTTAACGGCATAGTTGCCACTGGCGGCGCGGTAAGTACCGCTTTTACAAACAATGTCATCGTGGCAGGAGCCATGGTTGGACAAACCGTGGTCGGCACCGGCAACAACTTCGTCGCCACCGCGATAACCAAGGACGGCAATGGTGCAGCGCACCGGCTCAATCCTTCGGCCATATCCGGCGCCTTTGCCACCTTCAACATCAAACCAAGTGCTCCCTGGATCGTTCAGGAAGTCACCTTCCACGCGGCGGCATCGGCCCCGCAACCCAACTTCACGCTGGGCGCGGCCCCGAGCAGCGCTTCGGTGGCGGCCGGCAGTTCTGCCACCTATTCGATCTCGGCCACGGGGCAGGATGGTTTCAGCAACGCGGTCAGCCTGGCGTGTTCGGGCCCGGCCGGCGTGGGCATCAGTTGCTCCGTTAGTCCGTCCTCGATTACCCCCGGCGGCGCCCCGGCTACTCTGAGCGTAACCACAACCGGTCCAACCGCGGCTCTCTATGCGCCGCAGCGGAACAAGATGCTGCCGCTGTATGCCATCTGGCTGCCCTTACCCGGCATGGCCCTGGCCGGGATTGGCTATGCCTCACGTAAGCGCAAGCTGGCCATCGGCATGACTCTGTTCCTGGTGCTGGGACTGACGCTGCTGCTGGCGGGCTGCGGCGGTGGCGGCTCCTCTTCCGGTGGCGGCGGAGGCGGCGGCGGTGGCGGCGGCACGAGCGCCGGCACCTACACCATCACGGTCACGGGGACCTCAGGAAGCCTGAGCCACTCGACACAGGTAACCCTGACCGTACAGTAAACAAACCGGAGAAGCTGATGCCCTCTCTTGGGGGGCATCAGCCGCTCCCAAAACGGAACCGCTGCTGGCAAGTGCGGTGCGGCGGAAGGAAAGCGTGAACTTCGGCACAGCGGATCTTTGGTTTCTGTAATTCTGTGGCCTGGACGACTGCGTCCGACGGTAAGGCCAAATCCCCCAAACATTTACGGCGATGTCATTGCCTGGCGTAACCGCTCGCGCTGGTGCATGCAACGCCTCACTACCAGCAAAACTGGTTATAATTTGGAAGTGCAGTGAGGTTCCTATGAAGCGATTCGCGGTTTTGATCGGCCTTTGCATATCAATGATTTGCCTGACCGGTAACCAGCCCGCTTGGGGGCAAAATTCGCCCACCGCCCAAGAAAGCCCCTATGCCCAGCCGAAGAGCAATACCTCGGGCAGCACGGCGACCACCCCTGCCACCAATCCGGCGCAACCGGACGCGGCACCAGGTAACCTGCCGGCAGTCTCGCCTGAGGCCCCGGCCCCCGGCGATGTGGAGCCCCTCATAGGGATCGGCGATTTGCTCAAGATTGGCGTGATGGGCGCCCCTGATTTCGACCAGGAACTGCGCGTAGGCGCCAATGGCGATGCCTACGTGGCTTTGGTGGGCGCCGTGCACCTGGCCGGACTCAACCCCCAGCAAGCCGCGCAACTACTGCGCAAGAAATTAATCGACGGCGGGTTCTTTTCCGATCCCCAGGTAACAGTTCTGGAGAAGGAGTATGCCACCCAGGGAGTCTCCGTTTTAGGCGAAGTGCAAAAGCCAGGAGTCTACCCCATTGTGGGGCCACGGCATCTGTTCGACGTCATCTCGCTGGCCGGCGGAACTACTCCCAAGGCAGGCGAGGTGGTGAGCATCACGCATCGCAATCTGCCGAATAAGCTTGAAACTGTAACCCTGTCCAACAATCCGGAGAAGAATCTGGCAGCCAACGTAAAGATCCTCCCCGGCGACACGGTCGTAGTCTCCAAGGCTGGCATCGTTTACGTGGTTGGGGACGTGCGCCGTCCTACTGGGGTGGTTATGGATAACGGCGGCACCATCACCGTGCTCCAGGCCATCGCCATGGCGGAAGGAGTAAATGGCACCGCCGCTCTCAACAAGTCGAAGGTCATCCGCAAGACGCCGGAGGGTCAGAAGGAGATCGGCATCGAGCTCAAGAAGATTCTGGCCGCGAAGAGTCCCGATGTAAAGCTGGTGGCCGGCGACATTGTCTTCGTTCCCAGCAGCGCGGCCAAGAGTGCCGCGGCCCGCAGCCTGGATGCAGCCGTGCGGCTGGCTACCAGCGTAGTGGCTTATCGCGCTGTCTACTAGCAACCGGCAAGCGCCGGCTCGCGGATTTAAGTCGAACAGGTTTTGCCCCGATACGGGAGGGATGAAGACAGTACCGAGCCAGCTCCAGCTCAAGGACCTGGCTAGCCTAGCTCTCATTCGCGAGAGTGGGCCTCGATGCCCGCCTCCAGACTACCCGCCTTGCTTAAACGCCGGGAGAGTGGTTCTGTTTCGCCGCCCGGCACCTATCCAAAGGGGCGCGGCAATTTTGATTCCTCTGCCGCGATCCTGAAACCTGCCTGCCCGATCTCACCCAACTCTGATTCTGTGGCACTTTCGTGCTACGTGGCGGCACGGTCGTGCCATTCTGGTCAAAGTTAATCCCACCGTATCCTGTTGTCAGTTACATCCGCCCCACGGACCACTTAAGCAGCCATGACGCTTCGCCGTTACATTAGCCTGGCGTCGCAACTCTGAGGTAAGCCATGAAGTATCAGAGAGTTTCTGCTGATGAACTCTTCGCCGCCATGCGCCTGGGCAGCGATTCGATTGTGCGGCAACTCGTGGGACGCGATGCTCTGGTTGCTTGCAGCCGCGATGACAACGGCGTCTCGGCTATCTTGCGTTGCCTTTACGACTGGAACTTGGAGCTGCTGGAAATCTTGCTGGCCACCTCGCCGGGGTTGGATATCTTTGAAGCCGCCGCTCTGGGCAAGGTAAAGCGGTTGCAGGAACTGCTGGCCTGTGCGCCTGACTTGGTTCATGCCTGGTCGCCAGATGGGGTAACCGCATTGCACCTGGCCTGTTTTTACGGACACGAGGAGGCAGTCGAGTGCCTCTTGCGGGCAGGGGCCGATCCTGGAGCTCGTGCCCACAATGAACGGGGCAGCACGCCTCTGGATGAGGCTGCCAGCAGCCGACAATTGAGCATTATCCACCTTCTGCTGGCCCACGGCGCGGGGGCCCATCTGCCTCGGGATGAGAGGCGGGATGCTCTGCATCTGGTCGCGGGCAGTCAAGCCTGATTAGGATCCAACAAATCCCGCTCTTGGGCCCATTCTGCTTTGAATACCTAGAAAACCTTCGCGATTTATGCCGGGGCACCTGCCGCCGGCGCGCGCATTCCGGCCCGCCTGAAGCGAAATCCCAGCCTTAGTCTCAGATGACAAACAAAGCCAATTGCTCTTTGCCACCATGGCCCGTAGTATGTCTTTAACTCAGTACGGCTACACGGGGATTACGTTTGCCTCTTAGGGTTGACCCGCACCGGTTTCTTTCCCGGCTTAAAACCACTACCGCGCCTGGCGAACTACGGCGTGTAGAGCGCGTTCTGGCCACCACCCGCCTGTTTCTGGCTACCTCTTTCCTGGCCGCCATCTATGTGGTTCCCATCGAGCCCGGCCACTATCCCGCTGTGGTTTACCTGCTGCTTTTCCTTTATCTGATCCACAGTTTTGTCGTCATGGTTTTGGCCCGGATTCGGCTCAGCCCCACGCTGGGCTTTCGACTGTTCGTGCATGGAGCCGATATCGTCTGGCCAACCGTGGTGTCTCTCTATACCAAGGAGGCCATCAGCCCCTTTTTCCTGTTTTTCCTTTTCGTTCTTCTGGAGGCAGCCTACCGCTGGGGGCTGTGGGAGACCTTAGCCACCTCGCTGGCCAGCATTGCGCTGCTGGGGGCGGAAAATGCCGTCGCTCGCTGGATACGTCTGCCCGCCGCGTTTCAGATTCATCCCGAACTCAACCGCCTGCTGCTGAGCGCGGCTTACCTGCTGTCCATGGGCTTGCTCATCGGTTATCTGGCGGAAAACGAAAAACAGTTGCGGGCGGAAAAAGCGATGTTGAGCCGTGTGCTGGCCATGGCAAGAGTGGACATTGGCCTCACCGGCAGCCTGCAACAGATATTTCGCGAACTCATTCAGCTTTTCGGCGCGGGCTCAGCCTTGCTGGTGATCGAGGAGTCCCATAGCACGCGCGTTTCCGGGTGCGAGGTCAAATCCGCAGCCGGCGGCGAAGTAGAGTTTCGCTGGCTGCCGCAGGCGGAGGTGAGCCGCGAAACCTACCTCTTTCCCGCCACCGCACATACCTGGTTTGCCGCCCGTAGTGCCGGGGCGGTGCGCCTGCTGGCCGTGGATGCCGCGGGTGCCCGTCTGCGCAAGCTCCCGTCCGACTTCCTCGCTCCTCTCTTCTCCGGCCGCCAATTCCAGTCGGTACTGGCTGTTTCCCTGAACACCACCGACGAGTGGTCAGGGCGTCTCTATCTGTTTGACCCCGCCCTCCCCAGCGATCGCGAGGAGGCGCTGCGCTTTCTGCAGGACCTGGTGCGACAGGTGGGGCCGGCGGTCTCCAACGTTTACCTTCTGGCTCGCCTGCGCCAGCGGGCGGGCGCCATTGAGCGTGCCCGGGTGGCCCGCGAGCTGCACGACGGCGCGGTACAGTCGTTGATCAGCGTGGAAATGCAGGTGGATGTGCTGCGCCGACGGGCTGACGCGCAACCCAGCGAGGTCGTGCCGGAACTCGGTCGAATTCAGAAGCTGCTGCGGGAAGAAGTACTTAAATTGCGCGACCTCATGCAACAGATGAAGCCCCTGGCGGTAGATGCCAAAACACTGGTCGCCTTTCTGCAGGATACTGTGGCAAAGTTCCAGCGCGAAACCGGGATCTCGTCCCGCTTCACCTGCCAGGAAGCCAGCATAGAGCTTCCCGCCAAGGTCTGCCGCGAGGTGGCGCGCATTGTGCAAGAGGGCCTGGTAAATGTACGGAAGCACAGCCGCGCCCAGCACGTGGTGGTACAAATAAGAACCGCGGCCGACAGTTATCACCTGGTTATCCAAGACGATGGTACTGGTTTCGAGTTTGCTGGCCGCCTCTCTCAGACCGAGCTGGAGAACCAGCACAAGGGTCCTGCTGTGATAAGGGAACGAGTGCGTTCCATTGAGGGTGAGCTCACTGTAGAATCCGTGCCAGGGCACGGTTCACGCCTGGATGTCATGATCCCCCAGAAGCATAGGGTTGCTTATGCATAAGATTCCACAACCAGTGCGCATTCTGCTGGCGGATGATCATCCCATTTTCCGCGATGGCCTGCGACGGCTGCTGGAGGCCGAGCCCGGGTTTCGGGTGGTGGGTGAGGCTTCCGATGGCGCCGAAGCGGTGGCCATGGCTCGAAAACTCAAACCCGACCTGCTGCTGCTGGATCTGGCCATGCCCAAACATCCCGGCCTGGAAGCGGTGCGCGAGTTGGGTAACAGCGAGACGCCTACACGGATCCTTCTGCTGACAGCGGCGGTGGAAAAAGAGCAGATCGTGGAGGCCCTGCAGTTGGGGGCCCGGGGCGTGGTGCTTAAGGAATCGGCTACCCAGCTGCTTTTGAACAGCATTCGCGCCGTCATGGCCGGACATTACTGGGTAGGACGCGAGACCATTTCCAATCTGGTGCAGTATCTGCGCGGGCTGCTGGCGCCTCCGCCTACACCGAAACAGAAGAAATTCGGGCTCACGCCGCGCGAGCTGGAGATTGTTTCCGCGGTGGTGGCGGGCTACACAAACAAGGACATCGCGGCGCATTACAAAATCAGCGAGGACACGGTGAAACATCACCTCAGCAACATTTTCGACAAGCTGGGGGTGTCCACCCGGCTGGAACTCGCCCTTTTCGCCGTCCACCAGGATCTGCCGCTCGTTCCGCTGGAACCTGCCTCCAGCTGACAGCCTGCTGCACCCGATCGTCTGGCACATTTGTGCCAGACGAATCCGACCAGCGTGCTATTTGGCATGGCATCGCTCCCCGCTATCATCCCCCGCCTGTTGACGTTTCCTCGCACTACGACTCATCTTACCCAGGAGAACTGCGTGATCGAACTTCTTCGCCGGACATGGCAGGACAACGATGCTCAGGACATAGCTGAATATGCGGTCATGCTGGCGGTCATACTGGTAATCGTGCTGGGCGTCATCAAATTTATCGGCTCGGCAGCCAATAACACTTTTTCCGGAGTGGCCAGCAATATCGGCCAGGTCTAGGGTGCAGCCGCCGGGCCTACTGGACGAGCAGTTGCTTCGCTCTCCGCTCCGACTGTTTTAGGTCGGCAGACAAGCTTTGTGCCCGTTCCTCGGCAGCTTTGGCCTGGTCCAGACGGCCTGCTTTTTCCAGCGCCTGCGCCAGCAAGAGGTACTCCACATCGCTGGGGCCATAACTGGCGGCACGGCTGTAGTCGTCCACAGCCTGCAGCAGATCTCCGCTCCTCTGCTCGACCAAACCCAGCCCGACCCACGCCTGCGCCGTTGCCGGCGCCAGATTGAGGGCGTCATGATAGCTTTCTTCGGAACGCGGATACTCGTGGAGTTCTCGGTAGGCTGAGCCTAGATTGCTGTAGGCCGTGACTTGCAAGCCGCGGTCCGAGGTCATGCCCAGCACGGCCTGGTCATCCGCGATGGCCTGCTGCAAAGCCCCGTGCTGCTGTTCATAAGCGGCGATGTTCAGCCTGCTCATCGGGTCGCTGGGATTGATGGCCATAGCGCGGTGGAAATGCGCGATCGCATCCTCGCTCCGGCCCTCCTCCAGCAAGGCGCCCCCCAGGTTATCCTCGGCGACGAAGTTGCCGCTGGTGACCTCGAGGGTGTGCCTCCACAAAGTTACATTGTTGCCCCAATAGCTGATTTGCCGCGCAGTAAGTGCCACTAGGGGGAAAATTGCGACCGCGGCGGTCGCGGTCAGCCAGCGCGACTTGATTTGATGTGCCTGTGCCCACTCAGCTACCCCCCAGGAGACCATCAGGAATAGCCCTAGATAGGGCAGGTATGCATAGCGGTCCGCCATCGCCTGCTCGCCCACCTGCACCAAACCGATCATCGGAACCAACGTTCCCAAAAACCAGAACCAGCCCACTGCCAGGTAACCGTGTTTCCTCGCCGCAATAACCAGCGCCGTGATGGCGGCAAGGACAAGGGCGGCCAGGACGGTTTGCCAAACCGGCAGCGCGCCCGCAGGGTGCGGGTACATCGGCGCCAGTCCCGCCGGCCAGCACGCATGCAGCACGTAGCGTCCGTACGCCACCAGGGCGTTGCCCATCCTCTCTGACAACGGAAACTCCCTCAGTGACCGGACCGCGCCTCCCTGCTCCTGCGCCCGCATGGTTATAACGGCGCTGGCGGCGGCAAGCGCGAAGAGCGGAAGCTTCTCCCCGGTCAGCCAGGCAAAACTGCGCTTCTTCAGGCCGCTTCCCTGGTGTTCTGAACCCGTCATCCTGCCCAGCGGCCAATAGTCCCAGAGCAGCAACACACAGGGCAGGGTGATCACCATCGGCTTGGCCATTAAGGCCAGCGCGAACATTGCCGCCACCAGCATGTAGCGGCCCGCGCCGGGCTTGCGTGCGTAGCGTCCGTAAGCCGCCAGAGCGAGCAGGAAAAAAAACATGCTGAGCAGCGTTTTTCGCTCCGCCACCCAAGCCACTGATTCCACATTGACGGGATGGAGGGCAAACAGCGCCGCCACCATCAGGCTCCGCCAGGTAAAACCTGTTGCCCACTGCAGCACTAGAAACAGCAGCACGGCGTTGGCGCAATGCAGCAAGACATTGCTGTAGTGATGCCCGGCTGGATTCAGCTTAAACAGTTCGTAATCCAGTTCATGGGAAATCCAGGTCAGCGGATGCCAGTTGGCCTGATCGAAGGTGGTGAACGCCCAGTGAACCGACTCCCAGCTCAAACCGGCGCGCACATGCGAATTCTGGGTTACGTACAGATTATCGTCAAAGTTGACAAACGGATGATGGCTGACCGGGTTGTAGACCGCCAGAGTGAGCAGCACCAGCAGCAGGCAGACAATCAGATTGCGCTTCTCAGAAGAGGAGAACGGGTTCTCGACTTTCCGGAACTGAAGCGCCGGTTTGGCCGCTGCGGAGGACAATAGGCGAATTTAATCACAGGGCTCAGCCGGCAAGTAGAGGTGTATGGCGGAAGGGAACAAAGTATGGTAACTGCCGAGTGCGCCGGGGCCTCGGTGCCATTTTTTTAAAGTCGAAGAGGTCCGAGTCTGCAAAAGAAAAAAAGGGCGCAGCCTGCCGCAATAAGGGCGGCTGCGCCGTTTTGCTGCTTAACGTCCGTGCCAGTTGTGAATAGCCCAGCCAAAAGTAGCGCTGGACAGCACGGCGAAGGCGAGGTTCAAAGGGGAGGAGTATTTTACAACCGTAGAAATGGGAGTCGGTTGCTGGCTTACCGCCGGGGGCGCGGCACGACGTTTCGGATTGATGACCATTTTACGCCGCAAGCGCGTTTCCATAAGTCGCGCCTGTTCCTGCGTTAGGTGAAAGTTGTGGTCCGGGAGACCTAGGTGCTCTTCCGGCAATGGCTTCAGCATGGGATAGCGCCTCCGAAAGATTATTCACAGCGACGGCCCCAGGACTGCTCTGTAAACAGACTCTTCCTTGCCCAGCCGTTACGTCAAGGTAAATCGGCTCTGTAGAGCTTTCTGCCTAGAAGAACTAGGGCTTTCTCTCTAGCACTTTGCCGGGCAACAAATCTGTCCGGTGCTCCGTGATGCGAGTGTTGCCCGCCAACCGTTGCGGTGGGCCCACGGTGGAAGGAGTATCACCAGTCAGCGATTCCAGAAACGCAACCAGATCTGCCCGCTCCTGTCCGCTGAGAAAATCAAGCGGCTTAATGCGCTTATCCAGATAAGGATTGGAATTGCCAGCTCCAATATAGTAATCCACCACTTCCTTCAGGGTCTTCAGGTTGCCATCGTGCATGTAGGGTCCGGTGCGCGCGATGTTGCGCAAAGTGGGAGTCCGGAATGCCCCTTTATCCGCGTCGTTCTTCGTGACCAGGTAGCGGCCCAGATCGGTTGGCTGCTCATTCTCGACCCCCACGCCGATGTTGTGGAATTTGTTGTCGGTAAAAAGTGTGTAGTCCTTTCCGATTTCGTGGCATGCGGTACAGTTGCCTTTTTCGGGACTGCTAAAGACGAGCAAGCCACGTTTCGCCGATTCGCTTAGGGCGCTTTGATCATGGCCGTAGTAGAAGCGGTCAAAGGGCGAGTTAGCGCTCACGACGGTACGCTCGAAACTGGCGATGGCTTTTGCCACCATCTCGAAGGTAATGTGGCCGGAGCCAAAAGCTTGAGCAAAAGCGGCGCGATACCCCGGGTAGCGCATCAGCTTGTTTTCCACTCCCTTCAAGGTGTGCGCCATTTCTACCGGGTTCTGTACCGGGCCCGCCGCCTGCTCCTCCAGGCTTGCCGCCCGGCCGTCCCAGAACAAGCTATTGAAATAGGCGGTGTTAAACACAGTAGGCGAGTTGCGGGTGCCTTTTTTTCCCTGCACGCCATTGGAGACCGGTTTGCCATCGCCGAAGCCATAATCAGGGTGATGGCAACTGGCGCAGGAAACCGAATTGTCCACCGAAAGGACTGGGTCATAGTACAGTTGCCGGCCCAGTTCTATGGTCGCTGCGGTGGGCGGATTATCTTCCGGGGCAGGCACCGGCGGGAGCCCCAAAGGAACTGTAATCGGCACCTGGGCTCCGAGAGGAGTGGCCGGCGCTCGCTTTTCGCCGCCACGGTACACCAGGAGCACGCCACCTGCGACCAGCACGAGGAAAATAAGCCAAAGAATTCGGCGCGAGGTCATACGCAAGCCTCCACAGAGAAACATAGCCGCCGTTCGACACTGCCTGGCTACTTGCTTGCATTTTGCGTGAACCATCGTCTGCCCCGCCGTGAGGGATGTCACAGAACGATGTGGCAAATAAGTTGGACGATAAATGCGGGCGTCGAACGGTTCTCAAGCTCCGGCAGGCTTGGCTTCGCTCACCGTCTGGATGTTGGGCGTGCCCGAGCCCACCAGCTTGAGCTTGGGAGGAAGATTGATGGCATCCAAAACTTCACGCGCGATGCGGTCGTCAATTTTGTTGGAGTCGTCCAGCTCCACAGGATAGCGGATCACCACCTCCAAACCGCCTTGCGCCAGACGCAGCCGGGTCTCGGGATGGAGCGAATTTACGGAGAGCGGGCCCAGACTTTTCTCCATGCTGTGGCGTTGCTTCTCCATGCGTTCGCGATAGTTCTCGAATACCGCATTGACGGCTGCAGTTAGCCGTTGTTCCACCTGGCGGTAGTCGCTTTCCGCGGCCACAGTGAGGGTCATTTCATGCCAGTCGAAACGGGTGCCGGGAATCTGCTTAAACAGACCGGCGCTGGGCTGAAAGACCACGGAATTGGAGAACACCACCATGCGACCCGTGGGGGTGCCGCCGGAGCCCTTGCCAATCTCCATCAGGTGCAGCCGAACCAGGCCGATGTCCACCACCTCACCGGTCACGCCCGCAATCTGCACCCGGTCTCCGACCCGTACTCCATATTTGCCGATCAGAAAGAAATATCCGGCGACCGAAAGGATCACGTTCTGCAGGGCCACCGCGATGCCGGCGGTCAGCAGGCCGGCGAAGGTGGCCAGCGTTCCCAGTTCGCTGGCGAAAGCCACCGCGACAACCACCGCAATCAGTGACCACACCACAATCCGCCGCAGCAGCAGAAACTGGTAGCGGCGGCGGACGTCCTGGACATAGCGAAATGTGGCCCGTCGCCACACGCTGGAGAGGACAAACACAAACCCCAAAATCACGGCCAGCACGATCAGCCGGAGCACCAGGCTCTTGATTTCGCTGGTGTACTGTGACTGCACGGTGTCCCGCCAGTTCCCCAGACTGCGGTTGTAAAGGTCGAGCAGAATGGATTGCTTGCCCAAGGGCAAAACCACGGCCGACAGTTGCTTAAACTGCGCTGTCAGGTCATCCAGTTGCTGCTTCTGCTGCGAAAGGATGGTGGAATTCTGGGAATCCGGCTGATTAGAGAGCTCGTCCCCACGTTTGATCAGCTGCCTAAGATTAGAGATTAAAGGAGTGCGCAGCGCTTTGGAGGAACTGGCCAAGGCCGAAGTCTGGGCAATGCTCTGGTCCAGAGTGCGAATCCGGCGCCGCAGCCCGAACAGTTCGGTCAGAATCGCCAGGATGCCCGAGGGCGCCGGCTTTTGTTGAACCGCGGCCGCAACACTCGCGCTCTGCGCCGCCGCTTTACCGGAATCGGTTGCAGCCGCGGGAACAGTACGGGCAAGGTCTTCGATTTCCGCCTGAAGGCTTCCGGCAGTCAGGCCGCTGACGTTTCGGCCGCTAACAAATTCAATCATGCTGTGGAGGGAATCGCGGCGGGCCTGTAGCAGGTCGAGCTCGCTTTGCGTCTCCGCCATGGTCGAAACCAGGGTGGCGCGCCGGCGCCCGACGGCCACATCGAGTTGGGCGCGCAAACCGGCCAGTTCTTGCTGCTTCGCCTTGACCTGTTGGTCGGCCTTGGCCGCCATAGCCAGCAAAGACTGGTAACGGCCAGGGCCGCTGGTCCCCGGGGTCAGTTCCCCTCCCTTCTGGCCCTTTTGGCTGAGCAACAGGGCATCGGCGCGGGCAAAATCGAACGAGAGCCGCACCACCTGGTCAGCGAGCTGGCGATTCTGGTTGAGGAAGACCACATCGCTGGGCTCGCTGGCTATTTCTTGCTGGATGGTCAGCTGGCGGTACCAGACGATGGTCTGATTAAGGTAGGAGACAACGCCCGGGGCGTCTGGGAGCGTGGACGGCTGGCTCGCCGTGTCAGCTGATTGGGCCGGCACGGGCACGGCCGCGAGGATACAAAGCGCTAAAAGGGGTGAAAGAAACCAGCGGTTTGGCAGCATGCCCGGCATGAGGAACTAGTTTCGGTCGCGCTCCTTGGGGGAGCCACGAAACTGGAGAACAATTCAGGTTATATCCAGCACAATAGAGGGAACGCAAGTACGACCGAAAGGAACGGACATCATTTCCAGCAAGAAAGGGTGGGTCGACCCCCACCCTATGCTTTCTTACCAGCCTAAGCGCAAGACCGCGCTATTTGACGCCGAACTGAATAGCGTGGGTTGCGTTGGCGGGATCGGAGTAGATCCCGCTGTTGGGGTTGTAACCTGCCCCGAAATACATTAGCCAAGTCCCGCTGTGCAGTCCCGTTGTCTTCAGGTTAAAGATATATCCTCCCGAAGGACCAAGGGTGCTGTCGTAGCGGAAATCAAAATCAGGGTTCGAATTGCCGGCGTCATCGAGCGTGCCGCTGGCTCCGGAGAGCAAAGCGATAGCGGTGGCGTGTACGACGACGGCAGAACTGGAGACGTCATTCGCGCTGGCGTCGCAGAGATAGAGCTTGATGGGGAAGGTCGCCCCGCTCTTGACGGCAAACGGAGGATTCTGGGGAATCAAGGGGCAGATAGCGTATGTGACCTGTTGCTGGAAACTGCCCGTGCTGGCGGTGTGGGTGTCAGTGTCAGGCGTGTAGGCAGCCTGCACAGAATGCGTGCCTACCGGCAACAGGCCTGGCGGCAAAGTCGCGGTATTGATGGCGGCAACTCCGTTCGAAAGCGTAACCGCGGCGCCCACGTTGGAACCGCCGATCTTGAACTGCACGGAACCGGTTGGCGTGCCGCCTCCAGCCGCAATGGTGGTTACAGTCGCGGTAAAAACGACGGTCTGATTCAAAATCGAAGGATTCTGCGAAGAAGTAATAACCGTCTGCGTATCGTACTGCGCCTTGTAGGTGGCAGTCACGGTCAGGGCTACAGAGACGGTAAAGGGACTGTAGGGAGATGGCGCCGGGCTGGTCAGTATGTAGCGCTTGCCCGCGGTGCTGCTCGCGACTGGGCTCGGATAACTATAAGAGAGGGGTGATCCGCTCTCGAACCAATTGCTGTAGGGCAGCGATTGCGGGCTGCCGTTCACGGTGACAGAGCCGGACGCATCCAGGCCAATTCCGCTCTGTGTGAAAGTAAGCTGATACTGCACCTTGTAGGTCGCGGTGATTGTGGCTGCGGCGGAGATGTTCAGCGGGCTTGCAGTATCAACGCCTGCCAGAGCATAGCGTTTCCCATTCACATTGCTGCTCACCGGATCGCTGTAAGTGAAGCTCAGGCTGGATCCGCTGTCGAACCAGCTGGAATAGGGCAGTATTGATTGCGGATTGCCGGCTACATTTACAACTGTTCCAGTTGCATCAGTTCCCAGCCCGCTCTGCGCAAACGTAATCTGCCACTGCACTTTGTATGCGGCGTTGATGGTGGCCGCTCCGGAAACGGTGATTGGGCTCGCCGGGCTGGGAGGCGGCGTATTTAAGGCGTAGCGCTTTCCGGATGCCGTGGTGGGCACCGGATCGGTGTAGGCGTAGGTGACCGTGGAACCGCCGTCGAACCAATCGGAGTAGGGCAAATCGGTTGCCATTTTGCTGTTGCTGTTGACGGTCACAATAGTCCCTGTGGCATCGCCCGCTAGCCCCGTCGCGGCGAACGTCAGCTGGTACTGCGCCTTGTAGCTTGCGCTTAAGGTGACGGGAGCTCCGTTGACGGAGAAGGGACTGGCGGGTGCCGGATTGTTTATCAGCAGATAGCGCTTCCCTGCCATCGTGCTGGCTACCGGACTGTGGAAGCTGTAGCTGATCGTGGAGCCGTCGTCGAACCAGTCGCTGAACAACGGCGTGTTCGGATACTGGTCGGCGCCGTTGACAGTCACAATCGGCGTGCCGGCGGCAACATCGGCGCCAATTCCCGACTGCTGAACAGTAACCTTGTACTGAGTCTTGTAAGTGCCGGTGATGGTCGCCGCCGCGGACACCGTCCACGGACTGGTTGCGCTAACACTCATCAAAGCGTAACGCTTGCCACTGCTGGAGCTTGCAACTGGATCAGAGTAACTGAACGGAACCAACGCCCCATCATCAAACCAGTCGCTGTGAGGCACGGCGGATTGCGGGCTGCCATTGACGGTAACGATAGTGCCGGTAGCATCGGCGCCAAGTCCGCTCTGGGCGAAGGTCAACTGGTACTGCACTTTGTAGGTGGCGGTGACGGTAGCTGGGCCGGAGACGGTCAGTGGACTGCTGCTGTCAACGCTTCCCAGGCTGTAGCGTTTTCCGTTTACGCTGCTGGCCACAACCGTGGAGTAGCTGAAGCTTACGCTTGAGCCGTTGTCAAACCAGTCCTCAAAAGGCAGCGCGGATTGCGGGCTGCCATTGACGGTAACGATAGTGCCGGTAGCATCGGCGCTCAACCCGGTCTGCGCGAAGCTGAGTTGGTATTGCGTCTTGTACGTGGCCGTGATCGTGACCGGCGCGGTTACGGAAAATCCACTGGCGGGAGCTGGATCAGGGCTGGTCAGCACGTACTGCTTTGTAGTCGAACTGGTGGCCACGGTTGCAGCGTAGGAGTAAGTGACGCTGGAGCCGCTATCCACATACAGCTGATAGGACAGATTTGATTGCGGGCTGCCGTTTACGGTGACAATGGCTCCCGTCTGGTCACCCGCCATGCCCGCCTGAGCGAATGTGACCTGATACTGCATCTTGAAAGTGGCAGTGTAAGTGGTGGCAGTGGAGGGCGCCGTAACACCATGGCTGATAGCGCCACCATCACTCCAACTCGTCCAGACATACTGCGTTCCCGCCCCTCCACTCTGCGGAGAAGTGGTGGCGATGGTGTGCGCCGATCCAGGAACCCAGTTAACGGTGATGGGCATGGCTTGCGGCGCGCCGCCGTCTATGCTGACCTGCAGGCCAGAAGGCGAGGTGGCAAGGGTCACGGCGACAGTGGGCGGAGCGGTAACGTTGATATGTGACTGAGACCCGGAAAGTGAATGAGCAGCATCACTTGCAGTGAGGGTTTGGTTAGAACCCACGGTATTCAGGGTTGCGCTGAAGGTATGGGAACCATTGTCATGGCCTGCCCCGGCGCCGGTAAAAGTGTAGTCCGCAGGCAACACCGCGGCGCTGTCTGAGCTACTGAAGTGAACGGTGCCAGTATAACCGGCAGCAACATTGCCCCTGGAATCGAGAGCGGTCACGGTGAAGTTTCCAGGAGTGCCCGCCGTTATTGGCGAAGGGAAATTCGCAACAAGCAGGCTGGCGGCCACACCCGATACTGCCAATGTGCCGTTGCCGTTCTTTTGGATGCTCGAACAATTTCCCGCGGTGCCCATAGCGCGGACCGTAAAAGCGTATGAGTTCGGCGTGGTCCCAGCCGGGGGCGTAAGTGTCAGGGTTGAGGACAGAGTGTCGGCTGATGAAGTCCCTGTTCCAGAACTCGGCGAGAACTGGACGGTGGTTCCTGAAGGGAGCCCGGAAGTGACGCTTAGGCTGACGGTGCAGGTTCCATTGCCAGTGAAATTGACGGAAACGGGGAAAGTAGCAGAATTTCCGGCAACAACACCGGCCGGAGACTGCGACCCAACACTGGGAGCGCCGAAACTGGTCGAGTCCGTGAAGGTAGTTTGCGCCTGCGCCTTGGTTCCCGCAGCCGTGAGGTAGAAACGTACATTCAAGTCATGGGAGTCGGGCGAGAACTGGCTGTTGGAGATGTTGCCGTTCTGGTCGGCAATAGCGGTCATGGGCGGGTGAGTATCGATGTTCGGTGACTCAGCCAATGTCAGGGTGACGGTCTCTCCCGGCTGCCACCCCGAGCCGGTGATGTTCACGGTGGTCCCGGGAGCGTAGTCGCTCTGGTCAGTTTTCACCGTGGCGAAGCCGTACAGTTCGCCGCTGGCCAGGGCGCCGGCGCCGCTGTTCTGCCCGCCTGCCACCAGCAGGAGGCCGTCCGCCGTGGAAAGCGGCGCGCCGGTCGCGCCGGAACGCGCGCTGGCCATAACCCCGGTCCCCTGCACCGCGTTGTTCCAGGGTACAAACAGTTCTGCCGAGGCCAGCTCGCTTCCCGCCGAATTCCCCCCCACGACCAGCACGCTGCTGTTGTAAGGAAGGAGGAAGGCCACGTGGCCGGAGCGCGGGGTCGCCAGCGAAGCTGTGCTCAGAGAAATACCGCCTGCCATTGGATCGTAAATTTCAATCGAAGACAGGTCATTGCTTCCGTTGTTGCCCCCGATAAGCGCCACGGTGCCGTCCAGCAAGGTCGTGGCGGAAAGCCGGGCACGGGGGGCGGACATCGGTGGGCCAGCGCTTACCGAACTGGCATCAGGATCGTAAATCTCAGTCGAGGAGAGTGCGATGGCATTGCCTGAAGCGTCCACGCCCGTGCCCCCGGCAATCAGCACGCGCCCGTCGTTGAGCACCGCGGCTGCGTGCTCCTGCCGTGCGCGGGTCAGCGTCCCAACGGATGTAAAGCTGTCGTTGGTTTCGTCAAATATCTC
>DATEJK010000078.1:0-6461 GCA_035278025.1 Terriglobales bacterium
GCCACCGAGATCAGCAACTGCTCGGGACCAATTTCAGGCCGGATTTCCTCCAGCACTTCGGCCACGGCCTGGGGCTTCACTCCCACCAGAATAATGTCCGCGGATTTGACCGCCGCCCGGTTGTCGCACGTCACTGGAATACTCAAGCGCTTGGCCAGTTCCTTGGCGCGCTCCTGGTGCGCCACCGTAGCGCACAGATTCTCAGCCGCAACCACTCCACTCTTTAAGAACGCTTGCAGCAGAATGCCGCCCATTTTCCCCGCGCCCAGCACCACCAGACGCTTCTTCGCCAGGGTCTCGCTCAACTTTGTTCTCCTCCAAGCAATGCAGGTAATCTCTGATGATGACAGATAGGAGGTTTTTTTCCTAATGGCTGGAGGGAGCTCTTCCCTCCGCTCTCCTGGCTCTGCCGGCTGCGGGCTGCTTTCAAGAGATGATGCCGATAGCGTTTTTTGGCAACTGCGCCACCTGAGTTGGTGTCAGGCCGAAATTGTCGGCGATCAGCGAAGGAGGATTGGCAGCCAGCCACCCGGAGATGGAAATCTCCTGGTACACCGGGCTGTTGAACAGGATAAGGATCCGAGTGGGCTCGTTTCCTACCTGTTCCACAAAGTGACCAAATCCCTGTTTAATGAAGGCTATCTGCCCAGGAGCAAACTCCTCCGTGGCAGTGCGGCCATGAGCGCCAAAAATCGTGACCCGCGACTTGCCGGAGATGTAGAACTGCCATTCGTCCGCATTAGGATGCCAGTGCATCTCGCGCAGCGCTCCCGGATTCAGGTCCTGGATAACTCCGGTCAACGTGGTCTGAATGGGAAACTCCAGGGACGAAACGATGCGCTCTTCCCCGCCAGGAAATTTGCGCGGCTGCATGGCGCCCAGCCGGAACTTATGGGGGAACTGGTTTTCGTTGCGATTGCCGTTGCGCAGCTGTTCGGGGATAGCAGGGGGCACCTTGCCGGGAACGATATAGGCTTCCGTTTTGGGCATGGTGGCATAAGCGGATTGCGGCAAGCCCAGGTTGCGGGCCAAAACATGGGCCGGCGTGTGGCCAATCCAGTCGGTAATGCTGAACGTTCCAAACTCTGAAAAATTGCCGTCATCGAATACCAGGATGAAGTGAGCCTCTTCCGGCCCCAGGCATTGCAAGGCGTGTCCGTGCCCTTTAGGGAAGTACCAGACGTCGCCCGGCTCGAAGTCGGCCGATTCCGCCTGGCCGTTGGGAGCAATCACGGTGGCGCGAACATTTCCCTTGATAATGTAGGCCCATTCCGCTGCTACCGCGTGCCAGTGCAGTTCCCGCAATCCTCCCGGCTTCAGACGCATGGAGACCCCGGCGATGCTCTCCGAGATGGGGAACTCTTCGATATTGGCTTCCTTGGCGGAACCTGCGGGGCCGACCCAGCCCCTGGAACTCTCGATGTCGTATTTGAAATTCTCCAGCGGAGCATGCTTGGCGCCGCTCCGCGGAGCCGCTTGCGCCGGCTCAGGCGCCCCCAGGGAAGCGGCGGCAATCCCGGCCGCGGCCAGCGACGCTCCGCCCAGCAGTTCGCGCCTTGTCCAGCCTTGCCCGTTGTCCTTCTGTTGGCTCATCTCATCCTCCGGGAATTGCGACACTATGCTGCTTGCGTGTTTCAACCGCCGCCCTGCCTGAACCAGATTAGTCCGCCGCGTAGAAAAATAATTTCATTCAGGTTAAGGAAAGCTTAAGCCGGAAGGCCGCATCATCACGAAATGGCGCTGCCTCGCAAACCGCAGGATACGGTTCGAGCACTAACATTCTTCCGGCAACTTGACCCGCCAGCGGATTGAACCTCCCGGCGGCGTCTTCGGCGCTATCGAAGACTTCAAAAATTGTTAGCAGCCTGGTGATGCCGAGCACTTCCCGCAGCCGAGGATTCAGGTTGGCCAGTTTCATCTCCGCTCCCATTTTGCGGGCGGAGGCAATGCAGTCCGGCGAGCATGCCCAGGCCGGTGCTGTCTATATGACCCACCTTTCCCAGTTCGAGCACGATGTGACTGCACTCGCCCAGCGCTTCCTTCACCACCTGCCGCAGCCTGGCCGACTCGTCCCCCGGCACGATCCTGCCGCTGCACACCTGAACACTGCCCCCGGCCACGTTGCGCGTGCTCATTTCAAGGGACATGTTGCTTTCCTGAGTTCGCCGCAAACGATAACTCCAGGCCGGGCGCGATGCAAGCAGGTTCCGGAAGCCGCCGGCTTCTGCCCTGGTTGCAAAGCCATCTGTTACAGGATATCGTTTGCCTCACTCGCGCCGACAGCATCGCTGCTGCCGTCGGACTGCCGCATCAATTTGGCTCTGCGAATAGTCTTCACAATCGAGTCAAAGCTGTCAGGAGAACGCGGATGAGTAAAGAAGCCTCGGTTCGCAGCAAGCGGCGGTGGGTCAGCCTCATCCCCTATGGCGCAACCGAGCAGCATCCCAACGCCTACAAGGAGATCGCAGCTACTCTTTGGGAAAATCGCGACAACCTCGCCTACGCCTGGCGCATTTTGAACAACGGGTGCTGCGACGGCTGTTCCCTCGGCACCAAGGGCATGCGCGATTGGACCATGAAGGGCGTCCACCTCTGCGCCGTGCGCTTGCAATTGCTGCGCCTGAATACCATGCCCGCCATGGACTGGCGCCAGCTGGAGAATGTAGACAAACTGCGCCGCTTGTCGGAAAAGCAATTGCGCAAGCTGGGCCGCCTGGCGGTTCCCATGATCCGCCACCGCGGCGAAAAAGGGTTCCACCGGCTATCCTGGGACGAAGCTATCGCCACGGTCGCCGAACAACTGCGCGGCATGGACCCCCACCGCATCGCCTGGTACATCACCTCGCGCGGGCTGACCAACGAGGCCTACTACGCCCATCAGAAAGTAGCGCGCTTTCTCGGCACCAACCACGTGGACACCAGCGCCCGCATCTGTCATGCCCCCAGCACCGCGGCGCTGAATGCCACCGTGGGCTGCGCCGCCACCACCTGCTCCTACAGCGACTGGATCGGAAGCGACCTGATTGTTTTTGTGGGCAGCAACCCCGCCAACAACCAGCCCGTCACCACCAAGTACCTCTATTACGCCAAGCAGGCGGGCACCAGAATATTCATGGTTAACCCCTACCTGGAGCCCGGCTTAGAGCGTTACTGGGTACCCTCGGTGGTGCGCAGCGCCCTGTTTGGCACGCGCCTGGTGGATGATTTTTTTCCCGTCCATGCCGGCGGAGACATTGCCTTTGTTTATGGCGTTCTTAAGTTCCTGATCGAAAACGGCTGGGTGGACCGCGAATTCATCGCCGCGCGTACCCTGGGCTGGGGCGAACTGGAAGCCAAGGTACGAAGCCTCTCCTGGGAGGAATTGGAGCGCGGCTCCGGCCTCGCACGCGCCGATATGTTGCGTTTTGCTAAGGCCTTCGGCAAAGCGCGCAGCGCCGTGGTGGTGTGGAGCATGGGCATTACCCAACACCGATACGGCAGCGATAATGTGCGTGCCCTGGTCAACTTGCAGTTGGCAAAGGGGAACGTGGGGCGCCCGCACACCGGCCTGATGCCTATCCGCGGCCACAGCGGCGTGCAGGGTGGCGCCGAAATGGGTGGTATGCCCGGCGCATACGTCATGGGTTCGGCTGTCACCGAGGAGAACGCCCGCCGCTTTGCTGATCCCGATATGTGGGGCTTCGAGCCGCCGGCTTGGAAAGGTTTGACCGCCGCCCAAATGGTGCATGCCGCCGGGGAGGGACAAATTGATGCCCTCTGGCAGAGCGGCGGCAACTTCAAGCAAACCCTTCCCGAACCGGAACTGGTCCATCACGCCCTGGGCCGCATCAAGCTGCGAATCCATCAGGACATCGTCCCTAACCCCACCATGCTGGTGGACCCGGAGGACACGGTCGTCCTGCTGCCCGCGCGCACCCGCTACGAGCAGCGCAGCGGCGGCACTGAAACCAGCACCGAGCGCCGCGTCATTTATAGCCCGGAAATTCCCGGCCCGCGCCCGGGCGAGGCCCGCGACGAGTGGGAAATCCCCGTGCTGGTGGCGCGCAAAATCGCTCCCGAGCGCGCCGCCAAGGCATTTGCCTGGAAGGACACGCAGGACATTCGCGAAGAAATTGACCGCGTCTGCCCCTCCTACAAGGGCATCGCCAACCTGCGCAAGAAAGGCGACAGCTTCCAGTACGGCGGCCGGCGATTGCTCACCGATCGTTTCCTCACTCCCGACGGCAAAGGCCACTTTAGCGCCGTGGACCTACCCGAGGAGAAGGTGCCGCCAGGCCAGTTTCTGCTGTCCACCCGTCGCGGCAAGCAGTTCAACAGCATGGTGCTGGCGGAAAAGGATCCAATCACCGGCGCCACGCGCGATCGTATTTTCATGTCTGCCGAAGATGCGCAGCGCCTGGGCTTGCGCGAGGGCGATGCCGTAACCCTTCGCAATCAACTGGGGGAGTTGCGCGGCCGGGTGAAGGTTGATCGCATCAAGCCCGGTTCCCTGCAGGCGCATTGGCCGGAAGCCAACGTGCTGATTCCCGCCGGCCGGCTCGATCCCAGCGGCGTGCCCGATTACAACGCCTGTGTCGAGGTGGTGGTCGGGGAAGACCGGCACGCGTTAGCCGCGGCGGCAGACCAGGATCGTCCCGATGTCATCGTGGCTGGGCCGCTTAGTCACAAGTAAATCTGCCGCTCTTAACAAGGACGCCTCCCATGAACTCGCGCCGCCTCCCGAACCGCTGGGGCATTGCCGTAGCCGCCGTCATCATGCAGATTTGCCTGGGCGCCGTTTATGGCTGGAGCGTTTTCAAGATTCCCCTCATGCGGGTGGAGCACTGGTCGGAAACCCAGGTGCAGCTCAATTTCACCCTGGCCATCTTCTTTCTTGGCGTGGGCACGATTATTGGCGGCTTGTGGCAGGACAAGGTCGGGCCGCGGAAAGTGGCTACCGTCGCCGGCCTCATTTATGGCGTCGGCTACATGCTGGCAGGCGTTTCGACAACCCATCATTCCCTTTACAGCCTGTATATCGCTTATGGCGTGCTCACCGGCGTCGGCATGGGTATGGGGTACATCTGCCCGGTGGCCACCCTGGTCAAGTGGTTTCCGGAACGGCGGGGATTGATGACCGGAGTGGCGGTGTGCGGCTACGGCGCTGGCGCTCTCATCATGAGCCCGGTGGCAGCCAGCGAAATCCTGGCCTACGGCGTGCCCGCCACCTTCTGGACTCTGGGCATTGTTTATCTGGTGCTGGTGGTGGCGGCCGCGCAGTTCTATGCCAATCCTCCGCTGGGCTGGCGGCCGGCCGGCTGGGAGCCGCGTTCCGCTGTTGCCAAGGCGGCCACAACTTACGATTACACCGTGCGCCAGGCCATGGCCACCTGGCAGTTCTGGCTGCTATGGGCCATGCTGTTTCTCAACGTATCGGCTGGCATCATGATTATCAGCCAGGCCTCCCCCATGGCGCAGCAGTTGGTGGGTATGACCCCGGTGGCGGCTGCCGGCATTGTAGGCCTGATTTCTATTTTCAACGGCACAGGGCGCGTCTTCTGGGCCTGGGTGTCCGATCAACTGGGGCGGGCGCGCGTGTACTTCCTCTTGTATATTCTCCAGGTCATCATCTTCTTCTCCTTGCCCAGAATCCACAATCTGACCTGGTTCAGCGCAGCCTTTGCTCTCATCGGCCTCTGCTATGGCGGTGGTTTCGGGACCATGCCTTCCTTTACCGCTGATTTCTTCGGCGCCAAATATATGGGTGGAATTTACGGAATCATCCTGCTGGCGTGGGGAGCGGCAGCGATTCCTTCCCCCATCATGATTGCGCGCCTGCATGAAGCAACGGGGCGCTTCGATACCGCCATATACGTGATTGCGGTGGTCTTGCTCGTCTCCCTGGCATTGCCGTTGCTCGCCCGGCGCCCACCCGGAGTCCTGGCTGCTGCTTCAGCGGCGCCCAGTTCCGCCGCTGCGAGCTGATTTGCGGCGCACCCACGAATTCTCTGGCGGCACTGTTTTTACTCCGGCACTTTCGCTGCCACCGTCTTGGCCATGCCGAAGGGTAGTCCTTTCTTCTCCGGCCCGAGCGCCACTACCACCGCAGTGAACGTGAACAGAATCAGCATGGAAAATCCCAGCGATTGGGTGTAGCTGAACCGCTCCGCAAAGATGGACTCGACATACGCCACTGCCGATGCGCACAGCACTCCCAGCTGATAGGCGAACCCGGGAAAGAAACCACGCAGTTGGTCGGGAGAGAGCTCGTTGATATGGGCGGGAATAATGCCCCATGCTCCCTGCACCATGAACTGCATCAGGAATGCTCCCAACGCGATAAGGGCCACCCGGGGCTCAAGAATCCAGAGCGGGATCAGGACCGTACCCGCAACAATGGCGGCAATCATCGCTCGCCGGCGTCCCAGGACATCGGAAAACAATCCGAATACCAGGCCGCCGCAGATTGCTCCCACCATCGA
>DATEJK010000079.1:0-60146 GCA_035278025.1 Terriglobales bacterium
CGGAAGTTGATGTGCAAAAAAAAAACGCGCGGGCCGCGGCTCGCGCGTCAACTGCCAACCCCGCGTTATTTTACGTTGATGGCCTGCACCGCCGGCTCTACATTTGCCGCTTGCGCCGACGCCGAAGGCGCTTCCAGTTCCACGGTGTCGCCCACGTGCACATCTTCCAGCGAGAAAGTGATCATTCCCGTGGCGCTGGTGGGTGTGGTGCTGAGCACGATCAGTTCACCCAGCGAGCGCTGGGGCATCTCTTTCACGTGAATGGTCGGACCCTTTTTCCCCCATCCGTACGCCTGATGATCCAGGGTAGGCGGGTTTTTCTGTGTGTCCTCCATCACCGTGGCGCGGAAGGAAAGCGAATCCACCGGATCCTTCATCTCATCGTCGTAATTACGCACTACCCGGAAGTAGTCGCCTACTTTTACGCCTTGGGCTGAGCCCACGGTCAGGTATACCTTGGCCCCCGTCGCCAGTTCGCCGTCAAAATCCTTGGCCATCGCAATCCGCCCCCTGAGCTTGCCGTTGGGCGGCGCAAAAACATCGAAGCGCAAGGGCTGACGGTAGGTGATTTTCTGATGTGCTATGTGCGGTATGGCCAGATCGCCGGGAACCACCGACTCACAGGCAAAGTCCAGCTCCGCAATCGCCATTCCCTGGCGTGTGTCCACCACATGTCCTTGCGCCAGTTCGGCGTAAGGCTGCCCCGTGGCCGCGATCAGCTTGCGCTGGCCGGCAAAATATTCGTATTCGTTGGGGTCGCGCAGAGCCCGGACAAACGAGATCCGGTCGCCATCTTTGTATTGGCCGCCGCTCAGGTAAACCACCTCGCCGGACACAAACTTGGTCTCATGGGGACTGCTCAACCCGCCGGCTACGAAGCTCGAATCCGGCACCGCCTGCTGGGTTATAAAGCCGGCGCAATTGAGGTCGGCGTAAGTAGGCACCACCATCCGCTCCACGGGGTGCGTAACCGGCGTCACCGTAGCCACTTCCTGAATGGACGAAGCGTTTTCATGGCTCACGTCCAGGGCCTGCTGTCCCACTGCCATGCTCGTCAGCAGCGCCAGGGTTAGCGCCACGCTGATTTTCCTCATATTTCCTCCCCCTCACCGCTCCTGGTCCGGCCAGCCGGCCTAAAACCCGTCCTGGACGCACCCCAGCCTCGGGCACACAGGTAGCAGCTCAGTTTCGGACGGTACCAAGGGGGGTAGGAGGGGTCAAGGTTACGCTGGTGTTATCAATGGTACGTAACCCCTCTTCACAGGGTCGGACTCCTTACAGGGTCGGACTCCTTCCACTGCCGCAATTCTGTTGCATATCACCCGCTCCCGCCTGTAATATCGCGCCCGAATCCGCTTCCATGATTGCGGCGCAATCCACTTACGTGCCCCGGCTTCTGCCGCTGCGCATGCCCCGGCTTTGTGTGGCTGTAGCCAGCGCCGACGCGGAAGAGTTGATTGCCAAAGCAGAATCTTTGGTGCGCGATAACCCATTGCTGGAATTGAGGTTAGACTACCTCCCCCAGCCTGCTGCGGTGTTCCCTAAAATCAAACGCCTGCTGGACTCACAACCCGGGGTCCTCCTTATCGCGACCTGCCGCCGCGCCGTGAATGGAGGCAAATTCCGTGGTTCGGTGGAGCGCCAGCTGGCGGTGCTGACCAAGGCGGCCGCCAGCGGCTGTCAGATCGTGGATTTGGAACTGCAAAGCGCCGTAGCCGCCCGCCGCGCCGACCTGCAACGCTTGCGCAGTCGGGCCGCCCTCTTGCTTTCATTCCATGACTTTCGTGCTACCCGCAAACTGGATGAGACCTTCCAGAAGATGGCGGCCATACCGGCAGAATTTTATAAATTGGTAACCACCGCCACCAGCCTATATGACAATGTAGTAATGATGAAGTTTCTGGAGCAGAAGAGTCAGCAGCACTCCATCGTGGGCCTGTGCATGGGGGAGCAGGGAATCATCAGCCGGGTGCTGGGAGTGCGGGCCGGCAGTATCTTCACCTTCGCCGCGGCTGGTCCAGGCGAAGAAACTGCCCCCGGACAAATCTCCGCCCGCGCTCTGCGGGATACCTACCGCATCGAGCAGGTGGATGCCGCTACCCGGGTGTACGGCGTGGCCGGCGACCCGGTGGCACATTCGCTTTCGCCCCTGGCCATGAACACGGCCTTTCGACGCGAAAATGTGAGCGCCGTCTATCTGGCGCTGCATGCCAAGACGCTAGAGGATTTGCTGGCTTGCGTGCGCGAAATTCCGCTTCACGGGCTTAGCATCACCATGCCCTACAAGGAAAGCATGGTGAAGCACCTGGATAATTCTGACGCCTACACCACGCGCATGGGCGCCTGCAACACCGTGGTGCGTGGCCCTGACGGCAAGCTCTACGGGTTCAACACTGACGTGGCCGGTGTGCTGCGGCCCCTGGAGCAGCGTCTGCCATTGGAGAACGCCAAAGTGCTGGTGCTGGGGGCGGGAGGCGCCGCGCGGGCCGCCGTTTTTGGCCTCAAGGAGCACGGTGCCGAGGTGTACATCCTTAACCGCACTCCAGCTCCCGCGCAGAAGCTGGCCCGCAAGGCACATGCCCGCCTGGCCCGCCGTCCCGACCTCAAGAAGATGAGCTTTGATGTCATTATCAACGCCACCCCCCTGGGCATGGACAGCTCCAAGGACTCGCCCCTGGAGGAAACCGAAATCAACAGCCGGTATCTGCTGGAAATGGTGTATTCGCCGGCGGAAACCCGCCTGGTGAAAATGGCGCGCGCCAAAGGCGTGCAGATTATCCCCGGAGCGGAGATGTTTGTGCATCAGGCCGCCCGTCAGTTTGAGATCTGGACGGGGAAACCCGCTCCCGTGGCGGAAATGCAACGTGTCGTGGACCGAGGTATTCAGGAGGCGGCCGCCGCGCACGAGCAGAAGACGAGAAAGAAAGCGTCGCCCTGAGCCTGGCCTCCGATTTCCCGTCCAGGGAAAATTTAGCGTGGATCTTTGCCGCTAGATTTGCGTCGGAAAGGCTAGGGGAAACGTTTTAACAGCGGCCATTTCAGCAGCTTATGATTTTTGGAAGGTTGTGCCTGGCCGCCTAACTTTTCCTGTTTTCGCCACAACTGGTTCCCCGACCTTACTAAATTTCCGTAAAGTACGGTCTGTACCTGCACAGAAGTAGTTGCCATTTGGTAATGAAACGTTCTAAGATGAATCCTGGATGCGGTAAGCATCCAGTCTCGTCGTAGTACCTGGCGCGGTTTTTCCCAGATTCGATCGCTCGGTTTCCAAACTTTGCCTAGCCAGAGTCTCTATTCTGCTTTGGCGCGCTGCCTGGAGATGCTGATATGGCCTGGTACGCATATTGTCTTACAGAACAACAACCCCACAATGGCGCCCGTTCGCGGCGCCCTTTTATTTTGGAAGGGTTGAGCGGAGTGGACGCGGCCCCGGTACTTAGCTACCCCAGCGGCGAATTCGCGGTCGTAGTCAGCGAATACAATCACGAGGGCGAACTGGACAAAAGGGCCATTCTGGAGCATGCGCGCGTGGTCAGCGCCTGCTTCCGCACTATGACGGTGCTGCCCTTCCGTTTCGGTACTGTCTTCGAAACCGATGACGCGCTGCGCCAGGCGGTGCGCTCCAACCGCCGCACCTTTGGCGAGACTGTGCAACGGCTGCGCGGCAAGGCTGAGATGCACCTTAAGGTCGTGATTCATGACGGCTCCCTGCGCGAGGTCATGACCAACATCGAACTGCCGGCCACGGTGGGCGGCGAATACCTCTCCAAACTGCGTGTCCAGGCCTCCCGCGAGCGCGAGCGCCAGACCAAGGCCCGCGCCCTTTCCGTCCAGGTTCACCGTCTGTTCAATCCCCTGGACGAAGAAATTACCTGCAAGAAGGTGGATGCCGACGGCATGCTGATTGATATTGCTCACCTTATCGAGCACAAGTCGGTAGATAAGTATCAGAACCGCTATACTATGGCTGCCAAGCAGTTGAAGAATTGTGAAATTCTGATCAGCGGTCCCTGGCCGCCCTACCATTTCATGCCTGGCAAATGGCGCACCGTCGCGGGGAACAGCTAGACGCCAGGGGCGCTGGATGCATCCAAGCGAGGAGCAGGTTGCCGCGCTCAACCCTGGCCATGGTTTCGACTACCGCAAAAATCCTGATCGTAGACGATGAGGCTGGAGTCCTGCTTACCACCCGCGCCATCCTTCAGCAGGAGGGCTACGACGTGGAGGCTGCCGCCAGCGGGGTGGAGGCGGTGGAGGCCATCCGCCAGCGTCATTACGATCTGGTTCTGACCGACCTGAAGATGCCGGGCATAGACGGCTTGGGTGTCTTGGCCGAGGTGCGGAAGCGTTCGCCCCTCACCGTCACGGTCATGATGACCGGCTACGGCTCGGTTGTCTCCGCTCTCGATGCCGTTCAATTGGGCGCTTACGAATACCTTCTCAAGCCGATCGAGGTTGAGGATCTCAAGCAGGCGGTACGTCGTTCTCTGGAGCGCAAGCGCCTCTCCGAAATTGACACCCTCTACCGCATAAGTTGGACGGTTACCCAGTCCCAGCATCCGGCCAGCATGGCGGCGGAGATATCGGACGCGGTTCGCGGTGTGCTGGGGCTGGATTATGCCTGCCTGCTGACCTGGCGAGATGGCCAATGGCAGGGCGAGCCTACCCTCGGCCAGGCTCTCGATTCCTTGTCCTTGCGGCGGGCACTGCAGCGCGGCCTCATCGTGACCGATCAGGACCATGAGGAGACCGCCGCGGCCTGGGCCCAGAGTCAACAGATCCGGTCTTTCAGCCTGGTCCCGGGAATTGTCGGCAGCCGCTTGGTGTGCGTGCTTTGCTCCCATAATGGCCAGAAACCTTACGAGTTCCATGCCTCCGCCGTTCGGTTCCTGCAAGGCCTGGCAAGCCAGACCGCTCTGGCGCTGGAGAATGCCGCCCTTATCCGCGAGCTCACCAGCAACAATGAGGAACTGGGCGCTGCCAACCGCAAACTGCAGGAACTGGATAAGCTGAAATCCAATTTCCTGAGCGTAGCAACGCACGAGTTGCGCACTCCCTTAAGTGTGATCCTGGGCTATAACGCCATGCTCGAGGAAAGCCTTCAGGATCGTCTCGACGAGAGCGAGCGCCAGACCCTCACCGAATCCATCGCCGCCTGCAAGCGGCTGATCCGCATGGTCAACTCCATGCTCGACATCAGCCAGATCGAATCCGGCAAGATGAAAATGGAGTTCGCCGCCTCCGACCTGCGGCGCCTGGTGAATGGTGTAGTCGCCCTATTCCAGCAGGAAGCCCGCGCCCGCCATCTCCGCCTAAACCTGGAACTGCCCGCGCGCCCCCTACGGGTGCCCATGGACGCTGAACGCATTGAACAGGTCTTGATTAATCTGCTCGGCAATGCCATGAAATTTACCCCGGCCGAGGGGGCTATCACCATTCGCGCCCACTATCAGTCTGAACTGCGCCAAGTGGAAATCAGCGTTCAGGACAGCGGAGTCGGTATAGCTCCGGAGGACCAAGCGCGCATCTTCGATGAGTTCGCCCAGGTTCGGAACGCGCAGGCGGATACTTCCCGAAATGGCTCTGGACTAGGCTTGGCCATCGCCAAGCGCATCGTGGAAGCCCACCACGGTCAATTGCGGGTTGAAAGCACTCCCGGTAAGGGCAGCACGTTCTCCTTCACCCTCCCTTTTAAGGCCGCCAAGGCCTCGGACGACCCCCTTCTGAACAAAGCGGTTCCGGCTTAACGCTTTTTTTTCGCCTGATGGGTAGATTTAGCCCCCAGAGGCCTGAAACCTACCCAACGAGAACTGTTTTCAGCGCTGAGCAACCCGGTTCCAACTTGTGGAATCCAGATACAATGGTGCTCGCCCGGGGTGGGGTGATTGGGTGGTTTTATACCGAGCTTCGGCGTAAAGCGTTCATCTCACCTTGCGAGCAGCTCAGATTTCAGCCTCTTTCAGGAGTTCCACCTTGGCCGACCAGAATGTCCGCATGTTGGTTGTGGACGACGACGCGACTATGTCCCGCTACTTGTCCGCCTATTTTGCCCGTCGCAATTTCGAGGTCAACACCGCCGGCAGCGGGGAAGAGGCCATTCGCATGTTCCGTTCCTACGACCCCAGTGTGGTCCTGCTCGATATATCCATGCCCGGTATGGACGGCATTGAGACCCTGGAACGCCTGAAGCAGATTAAGCCCGAAGTTGCCGTGGTCATGCTCTCCGGTCAGAACAGCCCCGAACAGATTTTTAAGGCCTCTAAACTCGGCGCCGAGGATTACATCAGCAAGCCCTTTGAGCCCAAGGAACTGGAAGTGCGCCTGGGCAAGGTGATGGACAAGCAGAAACTGCTCACCGAGGTCAGCCAGTTGCGCGAGCAGGTTCGCCGCCAGAGTGATTTCCACATGACCTTCGGCAACAGCCCCAAAATGGAAGAGGTGAAGACGACCATTGAGCAGGTGGCCGACACCAACGCCACTGTGCTCATCCGCGGCGAGAGCGGCACCGGCAAGGAAGTAGTAGCCCGCATGGTTCATTCCTTCTCCAACCGCCGTGACCGCAGCTTCGTCAAGGTCAATTGCGCCGCCATTCCCAACGAGTTGCTGGAAAGCGAGCTTTTCGGCTATGAGCCGGGGGCGTTCACCGGGGCCAGCCGCCAGAAACCAGGCAAATTCGACCAGGCCAACCAGGGTACGCTTTTTCTGGATGAAATCAGCGAGATGCACCCCGCCCTGCAGGCCAAGCTGCTGCACGTGCTGCAGGATGGCGAATTCTCCCGCTTGGGCGGCAAGCGCGACATTTCCGTGGACGTCCGGATCCTGGCGGCCACCAATAAGCCCCTGGAGCAGGCCGTCCAGAACGGCTTGTTTCGCGAGGACCTCTTTTACCGCCTAAACGTGGTCAGCATCCACATTCCTCCTCTGCGCGAGCGCCGGGAAGAGATATCGCTATTCCTGGAATACTTTTTGCGCCGCTACAGCGAGTATTACGGCAAGCAGCCGCCCGCCTTCAGCGATTACGCCGTTAGCCGCATGATGGATTACGCCTGGCCGGGCAACATCCGCGAGCTGGAAAACATGGTGAAACGGTATGTGATCGTGGGCAACGAGGGACAGATTATCCGCGAACTGTCCACTCACAAACCCATTGTTTCCTCTTATGTGCAGCCCTTGGCAGCGGCCGCCGCTGCCGGCGCCGACGCCCAGGGCGAACTCCCTGATCCCACAACCGTAGTTGCCCCCGCCAATGGCGATGGGGAGTCTATTTCCCTGCTGGAGATCGGGCGTCGCGCCGCCATGAAAGCGGAGCAGGAGGCCATTGAGCGTGTCCTGGCACAGACCCGGTGGAATCGCCGCCAAGCCGCCAAGATCCTCAAAATCAGCTATAAGGCCTTGCTCAACAAGCTCAAGGCCATGGAAGAGCAGAATCGTCTCGCAAAAGAGCAAAGACCTGCCTAGCATTGGAACGTGCTTGCAACCTGTTATTAAATGGTCAACCTTAGGCCGACCCACGCAACCCGCCATCCCTTAGTCCTAAGTGCCAAAATGGAAAGGACTTCTCAGGGCCTCCGAAACCGGCCCGGCAGAACTCGCCTTTGGCTTGGCAAGTGCTTCCTCGAAGGGCAATAAAAGAGGCCGTTTCAACCAAATGACTTCAACCCTCTTCGTACTATCTCGACATCTCCATTCCGGCTTGGTTTTGCAGGCCGGTAAGCATCGCCTTCCCTGACTTTCCCTCCCTCCCTTGCCTCTTTAGGGTGGCCCCAGAAATGGGGCCGCTTTTTTTTTGAGGGGGTGGTTGGCTCCAGGTCCTCCTGGCGCCTGGCTTCGAATTGGGGATTCTCACCGGAATGTGGTGATGAACTCTGCCGCTTGGTCGCTCATCACTCGCCGGGTGAAGGTCTCTATGTGCGATCGAACAACGCCAAAAGCATAAAAGCGCAGAACGTTTTTCGAGAGGCTCCGGCGGCCGGCACCTCCGCCAGTTGACGCTTTTCGATTTCGGCGAATATGATAAATGTTTGCCCCAAATGAGGAATAGGTTTCAGGAAGGCTGCCACCCAGCAACCGGCAGGGATTTACATGGACAAGCGGAAATTGGAACAATTTAAGAAGCGGCTGGAAGAACGCCAGCACCAGCTCAAGCGTAACGTCTCCCGCACCGAACAGGACGGCCGTTCCGCCGATGAGGGTACGGCGCAGGACATCGCGGACCGGGCTGCCAGCTCTTATAACAAGGAATTCTTGTTTCACCAGAGCAATAACGAGCGCCAGCTCCTGCAGATGGTGGAAGGGGCTCTCAGCCGCATCCACGAAGGAACTTTTGGCCAGTGCATCTCCTGCGGCAAGGAGATCAATCCCAAGCGGCTGGAGGCGGTGCCCTGGACCCGCCACTGCATCGAGTGCCAGGAAAAGCTGGAGCAGGGGCGGCTGGAAGAAGCCTCGAGGTAGCTCAGTACTCAGTACCAGCGCTTCACTGCGGCTTCTGTGGCTGTTGTTGCTGCTGCTGCTGTTGTTTCTTTCCTCCGAAAATCTGATTCAACACATTGCCCAGGGGATTGGCCTTGGGCTGCTGTTGATTTTGAGTTTGCCCGGGCTGAGGCTGCGCCGGAGCTGGTCCTGAATTTGCCGGCTGTTGCCGCTGAGCCTGTCCCGCAATCGCGCCCAGGATGTTCCCTACGTTCGGCTTCTGGCCGTTCTTATCGCCCAGCAGGGCGCCAACCGCCTGACCCAGCGCCGGATTTGCAGTGGTAGGCAGCACGCGCTGCAGCTTCATCTGCGCCAACTTCTGCACGTCGGGGGCGACGATGGGGTGCTGGAAGGTTCCCGTTACCAGCACCGGGATCACCAGTTCGCCCTGCTGGTTGGCCAGCGCGGTGTTCATAAATCCGCCTACATTGGTCCCGCCCACCTTATTGGAAAACCACTTCGACAACACCGCCGTGAGGTGCAGGTTGAGGGTGTTGTTCACCAGGTTCACCGCTCCCGTGGCGCCCAGGCTGCCGCCCTCGATCAGGGCCTGCAGGTTATTGGTCTGAGCCAGGCCATTGTGCACGTTGAAAGTGCCGGTAAGTTTCAGGAGGTTGGTGACGGGCTGCGAAGTGGCGGGCGTGCCGCTCAAAAATTTCCCCACGTTGCCCAGTTCGTGCAGCAGGTCAATACCCACGATGCGGCCCTTGGTCAAATCCAGATTGAAGGTGCCATTCAGGGTGCGGGCCATGTCGGCGGAGGAAGCGGCGGCGAAACCCATGTTGGTATTGGCGGCCAGCAGGCCGTAAAGCGTCTGCTTGATGGAGGTGACGGAAGAGACGAGCTTATTGGCGTCCACATTGGCCAGCTTGCTTTGCACCTGCACCGCCATCGGGGTCTGGCGCGCGTCCAGCACGATGGCCCCAGTCTCCTGGCCGCCATACACCTGACTGGTGAGCGGGGAGAGGGTAATCAGGCCGCGGTTCAGCTTCACATTGGAGCGCACGTTGTTGAGCACCAGCTGGTCGTAGAGGATGGTGCCCACCATCAGCGTGCCGGTGCCCGTCATACGGGTGAGGAGCGAAGGCTGGGGCGGCGCCCCCGCGTAAGCTCGCGGCAGCACGCTCCAGGCGGCCCGTTTCTGCGGCGCGGGCCTGGCAGCCGTGATCTGCTGCAGCTGCACCACATCAATTTTGGGCGACATGATGTCGAACTGCACCTGGGGCGCAGCGAAGTCGCGCATGGTCAAATTGCCGGTGGCGGTGCTCTGTCCCAGCGAAGCCACCAGTTTGTCCACCGCCATGGAGTTCTGGGTGAACTTCAGGTCGGCGCTGCGCACGTTCAGCGGCTGCGTGAGGCTCGGCATTTTGAGCGATGCATTCGCCAGCTGGCCGGTGCCGCTGAAACTCATGGCGGACGCGTTCTTCAGCGGGCCGGAGGCATGCAGGTTAAGGCTCAGGGTGCCGCTGCCGCTCATCCCCTGGAGGGAAGTCGCGCCGTAGGCTTTGCCGATGTTGATCAGGTCGCCCACTTGCGCGTTCGAGGTGCGCACGCTGGCGCTGATTGCGGGCGACGAACCGGCGTAGCCGTTGAGGGTGAATTGCGTGCTCAACTTCGTGCCTGCGGTCGAGGCGGTGAACTCGTTGGAGCTGACCTGGGTGGGAGTCATGGTCAGGTCCACGGCTGGGACGGTAACCGCCTGCGGCAGGCCTTTGCCGCTGATGTTCAGGTTGCGCGCCGAGATCGTGCCGTTCAGCGCCGGACTCGTGGTGGTGCCCTGGGCGTGCACGTCGGCATTCAGCCGGCCGTTGATGTTCATGCCGGGAGCAAAGGCCACGCCCATGGCTGAAGCCAGACGAGCTACCTCGCCCAGGGAAACGTCGGAAGCCCGGAGCTGCACGTTCACCTGCGCCGGCGTGGTCTTCATGTTCATATTACCGGCGATGGACAGCGGCGTTGAGCCCAGATGCAGCGTGGCCTTGCTGATGTTCAACACACCGCTGTTCAAATCGTCGCTGATGTCATAGTCAGCGCTGATGGGGTATCCCAGGGCGATTCCGTGTATCACCGGATTCTGCAGCTTGAGCGTGCCCCTGGAGGCCAAGTTGCCGGCCTGGTTCCTGATCTTCATGCCGCCGGAAAGAGTGGCGTCGGTGCCCGCCAGCGCCGGCGTGTTGAGGAACTTCTGGGCGGCGGAGAGCGCCACCTGCTGCAGCTTGAGGTCGCCATCAAAAGGGGTGGCCACCATGTTGGATTGGTTGATGGGGCCGCCGGTTCCGTCCAAGCTCACGACCTGGGTCCCCGCGCCAGGCAGATGTACGGTTGCGGAAACGGAAAATGGCTTGCCGGGCGCGAAGTTGCTCAGGCTCAGGTCAATGTTGTTGTACAGGGTGCGCGGCTGGCGCTTCTGGTAATCGGTGATGGCGATCTGACCAGCGCTGATCTGCAGGTTCTTCAGCTCGAAGGCGCCCGCATTCTGCTGCGAACTGGGCTGGTTGGGAGGAGCGGGTTTCTGCGCCGGCGCAGGCTGCCGCGGGACTCGAGGCTGCGGCTGGGTGGCGCCCCCGGCCTGGCCGATGGTGGAGAAGTTCCATACTCCCTGAGCATTGCGTACCAGCTCAATGTCGGGCTGCTGCAGGGTGAGGGAGTTCACCTCGATCTTCTTGCTGATGAGCGGGAGCAGCGCGACGGAAACATCCAGCTCCTGGGCCTGCGCAAACGGACGTCCGCTGGAGAAACGCGGGTCGTCGCTGATGGTGAGGTTGTCTACACGCAGCCGCGGGGTAAGCAGGCGCAGGTGCAGGTTGCCGAACGTGACCTTGCGGCCCAGCCTTTGCTGCAGCTCGCTCTGGATTTGCGGCCGGTACTGGTTGACGTTGATGAACAGCGGAGCGACCAGCAGGATGCCGATAATAACAGCAATGATGATGCCGATAATGATGGCGGCTTTGCGCATCGCACACCTTCCTTCCGCAAGGCCAGCTTCTTGCCCTGATCCGCAGCTCTGCCTATGGGAAATGGTACTCTTCTGTTCGACGGCCGGGGACTCTCCCGCGGTTGCACCCGGAGAGCACAGGCGCGAGGCTCGGGCCTTCGTTGACGCTGGCTTTTTGCGGCTGTTACACTGATTTTTAGCCCACCGGCAGAACGCCCCAGAAGGAACCCGTGCGAGCAGAAGTTCGGCATCAACTCAAACAGGATAGATTTGCGGTTGCCACCGCTGAGACCGTCTCCTGGGCGGTGGAACACCGCAAGGTACTCACCACCCTCGGCGTCATTGCCGGCATCATCGTGGCCGGCGTACTGGCCGGGTATTACTATCTGCAGGAGCAGAATCGGGCGGCCAGCCTGGCTATGGCCACCGCCTTCCGCACCTACGACGCGGCCATTGTTCCCGCCGGCACGCCGCCGCAACCGGGCATGACGTCCTTCAGTTCCGCCCAGGAGCGCGCCAAGGCCGCGCAGCCCCTGTTTCAAGCGGTGGCGCAAAAGTATCCGCACACTCACAATGCGGAAATTGCCCGCTACTTTGTGGCCCTGACCGATTTGGATATGGGAAACTCCGCGGCAGCGGAAAGACAACTGCAGGACCTGGCAGGCGCGCACAACGCGGATTTGGCTTCTCTGGCCAAATTTGCTTTGGCCAATCAGTACCGCAATACCGGCCGGGACGCCCAGGCCATCGAACTCTACAAGCAGGTCGCCGCCCACCCCACCACCTCGGTGAGTAAGGCGCAAGCCCAGTTGGCGCTGGCCGAAGCCTACAGCGCCAAACAACCCGACGAAGCGCGCAAGCTTTACCAGCAGATTCAGAAGGATAATCCCACCAGCCCGGCAGCCGAAATGGCGGCCACACGCCTGGAAGCGCTGAAGTAGCGTTCTTGGGGTTGCCCAGCAACATGAGTACGGCGGTAACCTCTCGGTCATAGACCTTCGTTCGTTGTTCCCGCGCCGCCACCCTCCTAACATTCCAGTTCAGGCATTTCATTTCGCGAATATGGGCGGACAGCTATGAATTGGCGGCTCAGGAACAGTCTGCTTCTGATTGTGCTGATGGCGGCGGCTCAGGCGGGCTTGGCGGCGGCAGGGCACGCCAACATCCCGGCCGGCGCGCGCCTCTCGGTCCGCGTCACCGAGAAACTGAGCAGCGAGACGTCGCATGTGGGAGACCGCTTCCACGGCACGCTGGCAGCACCGGTGGTTGTGAACGGCAGAGCCGTGTTCCCACAGGGGGCCGCAGTGACCGGTCAGGTGGTGCACGTGAAGAGCTCGGGACGGCTGAGCAGCCCGGGCGAACTTACGCTGGCGCTGCGCACGGTTAGCACCGGTGGACGCAGCTACAGCGTCTCCGCCAACCCCTTCTTTATCAAGGGCGAATCGCACGCCAAGTCGAATGTGGCCAAAATTGGCGGTACCACCGCGCTAGGCGCCTTGCTGGGCGGCATCTTTGGCGGTGGCAAGGGGGCGGCCATCGGGGCAGCCAGCGGTGCAGCGGCGGGCACCGGAGTAGCCGCGGCCACCGGCAAGAAGCCGGCAGTAGTGGAATCTGAGGCGGTCCTGGTTTGGACCGTCGGCGCGCCAGCAGCCGCAGTTGCGGCCGCGCAACCGGCACAACAGCCCCAGCCGCAAGACCAGGATGTTTACGCCGGCGATGGCAGCCAGGGTCCCTATCCCGAGCAGGGTCCTTACGCGGAGCAGGGTCCTGTGCGCCGCCACGACGATGATGAGGACGGCGATGATGACGATCGTGGCGATGACCGCGGCGGCCGCGGCTATATCTACCGCGCCGACGATGGTTACGGGCGCGGGCCCGAAGGGTTTTCCGACCGCGAGCGCCGGGTGATCAGCTATTGCATGGCAGACAGCTACCGCGACCTGCCGCCCGGGCTGGCCAAGCGTGGCGGCAACCTCCCGCCGGGCCTGGAGCGCCAGTTGCAGCGCAACGGCACCTTGCCTCCCGGTCTGCAGCGGCGGGTGCGTCCTTTGCCGGACGGGTGCAACGAGCGTTTGCCACGTCTGCCGGGCGGATGGGTGCGTGTGTCCTTAGGCGCGCGCATCATGCTGCTCGATCCTGACAACCGAATCGTGGATATGTTCTGGATTGGCGGCGATTGATCTTTCGCCATTCTCGGTGAGCAACGTTAAAGCAGTTTTACCAGTGTGCAAGACGAACCTGAGCAGTTCAGTCTGCAATTCACAGGAGAAGCATGCGTCCCCATCCCGCTATTGTTTTTCTTTGCGCAGCAGCAATTGCAATTACCACGGTGGCACTCGCCGGTTGCGGCAGCAGCGGCCCGCAAACCGGTTTCGTCAACACCTCTGTCAGCGACCCGGCGCCCTGCGGCGTGCCCAACGGTCCCTATAACCACCTTTACGTCACAGTCGCTGACGTGATGATCCATGCCAGCGCGACGGCTGGGCCCAACGATCCCGGCTGGATTGATCTGACGCCAAACTTGAAAACGGACGGAGCCAAGCAGGTTGACTTGATGAATGAGCCGGCCAACGAATGTTTTCTGGCCATGCTGGGCTCGAACAAGGAATTGCAGGCAGGGAACTACCAGCAGATCCGCATCATGCTGGCCACCGGGAACGTGAAGTTGCAGGGCCCCAACAACTGCACCCTGCCCGGCACTCCGCTGAACTGCGTGCAGGTCGGCCTCAACCAGTACCCGCTGCAGCTTTCCAGCGAGGTCAACAATGGAATCAAGATTCCCTCCGGGCAAATTGCCGGAGGCCAGTTCACGGTGGCGGCTGGGCAAACCAAAGATCTGGATATTGATTTCAACAGCTGCGCCTCCATCATCGTGCAAGGCAACGGGCAATACCGGCTGAAGCCGGTGCTGACGGCGGGGGAAGTGGGCCTCAACTCCGCCATCAACGGCACCCTGGTGGACAGCGGCAGCAAGCAGCCCCTGACCGGCGGGACCGCGATCGTGGCGCTGGAAAAGCGGGATTCCAACAACATGGACCACGTTGTGATGTCTACCACGGCGGATCCAACCAACGGCACGTTCGCGCTGTGCCCTGTACAGAGCGGCACCTATGACGTGGTGGTGGCGGCGGTGGATAGCCAGGGCAACTTCTATGCCGCGACCGTGATCACGGGAGTGCCGGCCAGCTCGGCGCTGGGCAACATCGAGTTGTTCAAGAGCGGCGTGGCCTCCGCGTCCTTGACCGGGAACGTGGTAACCTCGCCGGTGGCGGATGACGTTGGCCTGGCGGCGCTGCAGCCCATCGGCGGCGGCGTGCAGGTGGTGACGCCGCTGGCCGACCAGTCCCTGGCCACGGCTACACTCTCAACCAGCTTAGCCAACTGCGGGCCGCTCTGTGCGAACTTCACCCTGGCGGTACCGGCGGCGCTGCCTGAAGTGGCGGCCTTCTCTGCCGGAACCCCAATCAGCGGGTATGCGCCGGCGCCCACTCCCATCAGTCCCGTGACGTATGCGGTGGATGGGGAACCGGCCGCACTCGCTGACGGCACTCCGTCCTGCACTCCGGCGGATTTCGTCAGCAGCTCGGTGACGGTAACCGGGGGCTCGTCGAAGAGCGTGGGCACGCTGACGTTCAGCGCCTGCCAGTAACTCATTAAGTGTGAGGGCGGCAGCCTGCGGGCTGCCGCTTTTTTTTTCGAGTGACTCACCGCGCGCCAAACAGCTTGGCCCATTGCTCGGGCGAAGTGGGGGAGTGAAACGCGGGCTCCAGATTGGCGAGGACGTGGTCGGAAGAGCCCATCCCGATGAGGGAAGTGGTCAGGCCGGGCGCTGAACGCGAAAACTGGATGGCGTTGGCGGAGTCGCTTTCCATCCTTAACCCCTGGCGAACAAAGTCGGGCAGGTTGCGGATCAGCTGCCCCTGGTGCAGGGTGGCGCTGCCCACCACGGCCAGGCCGGCGCGGGCAGCCATTTTAATAACCGACACTCTTTCCCCATCCAGCAACTGGTTGGCGCGGGCGAAGGCCTCGGTCATGCCCAAATTAAAGGGCAGCTGCAGGAAACGGAAGTGGTGCTGCTCTCCTCCGCCGGCGCGGGCAAGGTCGAGCAGGGCGGCCAGGCTGAGGTAATCCCGCTCCTCTTCCCGCACGCGCAAGCCGTTCCAGGTGGCTACTCCGTAGTAGCGAATCTTGCCTTGCTTGACCGCTTCTTCCAGCATGCTGAAGGCGGCGTGCAGGCGCTCCCGGAAGCCCGGACGCTCCACCTCCGCCAGCTGCGATTCGGGATTATGGACGTAGAAAACATCAATGGTCTCCAGCCCCAGGTTGCGGCGTGAGCGCTCAATCTGATCGGCCAGGTAACGCGGCGCCATGCAGTGGCTGCCGCCCGCTACCTGCTGGGGATCAAGAATGCCGGGCTGTACGTATTCGCGCATGAAGTACCCGCGCATGTCGGAGGGCATTTCGCCGTCAAAAGCTAAAAAGCCGGCCTTGGTGCAAACCAGGACTTCATCGCGCCGGAGTTCGCCGGCGGCGACCAGTTCCGACAGTACCGATCCGATGGCGCGCTCCGAGCGCTGGTGGCGGTAGTTAATGGCGGTATCGAGCAGATTGATTCCGGAGCGCAAGGCGGTAGCTATGGCCTGCCGGTATTGGGCGTCAACCTGTTCGTTGGCCTCGCCCAGGTAGGTTCCCAGGCCGATGGAGGAGAGCCACAGATCACCCACCCCGGGCACCGCCTGCGGGCGGCGGAAGTGCCCGGCATCCCGCAACTTGGGGAAGCGGTCGCGGTAGCGGGCGGTGCCTTCGGCGGAGGCAAATCCTGAAATCATCAGCCGCAAGTCTATCAGCTGCCTCGGGCGCGACTCTGGCACCATTACCGGGGCAAGGCGGTTCGCTGCTGGGCAAAATAACCTGCTTGTTAGCAATAACTTATATGGGGTAAGGCCGGTTTACCCGTTGCCCTGCCCTGTCCCAGAACGGGATAATAGGGTCTGTTATGCCGGAGCAGGTGGCGATTCCGATGCAGGACCAGGCACCCATCGAGACGCTTTCCCAGCCGTCGGTACAGAGCCAGGCACAGGAGATTGTGCCCGCCCTGGTGCCGGTGCAGGGCTCAATCCTGGTGATGATCCTCTACGACGTATGCGAGGAGATCCACCTGGACGAGGTGCGGCGCATTGTGGGAGCCCGGCCAGTAGTGCCAGCCTTTAAGAGCGCGGCCCCGGCTTATGTACGCTTTGCCCGTCCGCCGGTGGTGGAGCGCGTGGACCCGATCGTCCTGGCCCATGGGGAGCGCCTGGAAGCGCAGATCAAGTATTACGACTACGGTGTAGTCAGCATAATTTTCGAGCTGCCTTTTGCCGGCGAGTGGCAAAGCCTGGCGCAACTGGCCAGCAGTTGGATGTGGGAGGGGGATTTCGACCGCCACGCCACTGCCATAGCCCGGCAGAAGCTGGAACGCGCCCAGGCGGCGCTGGTGAAGCCCTATCAGACATGGCTGAGCGAGGACTATTTTATCTTTCAGGCGCGGCAGGTGGCCGGTAACCCCTCGGCTTCGGAGCTCCTGGCGAAGCAGGGCGGTGAGATCGCGCAAATCGTGCGCGGCGAAACTGGGGCCATTTCCGATAACGAGCGCAACGAGGTGCTGCAGTCGAGCATTTCCTACTATCCCAACGACTTGGCCGTAATCGGCTGGAACGCCGCCTTCGTTTACGACAGCGCCGCCGGAGCGGAGACTGCCACTGAGCTGCTGGAGTATGCGAATTCTCAGCTGCTGGAGTTCCGTCATTACGACGAACTCCTGACACGCGAACTGGAAGGCGTGTACCGGTCACTCGACCGCGGCACCGGCCTGTGGCGGCGCTGGAGCCTGGCCCGTGAGGCTACCCGCCTGCACACCGTGCTGCTGGATGTGACCGAACTTTCGGAGCGCGCCGATAACGCCATCAAGTTCCTGAGCGACATGTTCTCCGCTCGTCTCTACCGCCTGGCCGCCGCCAAGGTGGGAGTGATTGATTACAAAAACCTGGTCAACCAGAAGATCCGCACCGCTGAAGACCTCTACCGCTTCATGGTGGATCAGTTTCACCAGGCGCGCGCCTTCGCCGTGGAAGTGCTGGTGGTTATTATCCTGATCGTAGAATTCATTGCCCTGTTTCACAGGCCGGGCTAGTCTCAGCAATACAACTCCAGTAAGTCTCACGTTATAAACTCCCTGCATGGCTGACGGCGCAACCACTGTGCGCTGGCTGTTTGGACCTGGGCCCGGCGGCCCCAATGGCCACCTGGGCGCGCGCTGGATTTTTTTGCGCGCCCTGGGCCTGATCTATTACTCGGCTTTCTTCTCGCTGCTATTTCAGGTGACCGGGCTGATCGGGCCCAACGGCATTCTCCCCGCCAACGACTACCTGCGCTACCTGGCCCAGCACCTGGGCACGGTGGAACGCTATTGGTATGCGCCCACGGTGTTCTGGATAAGCAGCAGCGACCTGGCGCTGAAGCTGATGTGCTGGATCGGCATGGCGGCCGCGGTGCTGCTCACCATCAACCTGTGGCCGCGAGCCATGCTGCTGGTGTGCTTCCTGTCATATCTCTCGTTTGTGGCTGCGCTGCAGGATTTTTCCAGCTACCAGTCCGATGGCATGCTGCTGGAGGCGGGCTTAATCGCGCTGTTTTTTGCCGCTCCCGGCCTGCGCCCCGGCCTGGGGCGCGGACATCCGCCTGCGCGCGCCGCGCTGTTCCTGCTGCAATGGGAGTGGTTCCGCATCTATTTCGAATCGGGCTGCGTGAAGCTGCTCAGTGGCGACCCGCAATGGCGGCATTTCACCGCTATGGATCAGTATTACCAGAACGGACCGCTGCCCACCTGGATTGGCTGGTATGTGCAGCACCTGCCGCACTGGTTTCACGCTTTCACCGTCGGCCTGACCCTGGCGGTGGAACTGGGAATTGTGTTTCTGATGTTTGTGCCCTGGCGGCGGCTGCGGGTGCTGGCTTTCCTGATCGTGACGCCGTTTGAAATCGGCATCATCCTGACCGCCAATTACACTTTCCTGAACTACCTGGTATTGAGCCTGGGATTCCTGCTGCTGGATGACGGGGCGCTGGCGCTGGTGCGCCCGCGGAGTATGCGCGAGTGGCTGAAAGGGAAGCTGGCCGGCAGCGCTCCCCCCGAACCGCCGGAGGAAGGGGTTTTGAATTACGGCCCTCTTTTCCGCGTGCAGCAGCACCTTTCCGCCATCCGCCTGGCCATAACAGGGGTCATGCTCTCGTGGATTTTCTACGTTACCAGCGTGCTGCTTTTGTGGATGTTCTTCCCCCATCTGCCTCTGCCCACGCAGCCGGTGGCGGCTCTGGAGCCTTTTCGCATCGCCAACCGCTATGGCTTGTTTGCGGTGATGACCCGTGCCCGCTATGAAATTGAATTCCAGGGCTCCGAGGATGGCAAAACATGGTCGGCGTACCCCTTTCGCTACAAGCCCCAGGACCCGGCGAAGCCGCCCGGAATCTACGCGCCTTACCAGCCGCGTTTCGACTGGAACCTGTGGTTCGCTTCGCTGGACAACTGGCGCGATAATCTCTGGGTGGCGCACACCGAAGAGCTGTTGCTGATCAACGATCCCGAAGTGCTTTCGCTTTTTGCCGGCAATCCTTTCGCCACCAAGGCGCCGACGCAGGTGCGAGCTGTGCTGTGGCAATACTGGTTCACGGACATGGCGACCAAGCGCCTGCAGGGACTATGGTGGCGGCGGCAGGAACTCGGTTTGTATGCTCCGGCACTGGAACGTCACCCCGATGGCAGCGTGGGGGTGACCGCCATGCCCGGGGCGCCTCCACCACAGCCCTGAAGCCGTCGCCTAAACTGCAGAGACACGAGGGCAAGACGGCAGGAATTGAAGACTGATGAAAGACGGAGCTAGCGGCGGTGGCGTCGGGTGTCAATCGTCAATTTTCAATCTTCAATTACTTAGTTACGCCGAGGGAGCCTCCGTGCCGGTGGGCCGAGTTTCGCCTTCGCCGCGCAAAGTGCTGACGCCACGGCGTACTCTTTCGCGGCCTTGCTCAAAGGTTTCACGAGCGGAGCTGGCCAGATCAGTAGCGCGCTCGGCAATATTGTCGCGCGTTTCCTGGCCGCTCATGGGAGCGAATAAAACGCCGAGACCGATGCCCATGCCCAGTCCAAAGAGAAATGCCTTCATCACTGCCTCCTGTGAAAAATTCGGGATCTGCTTTCATCCCAGCCTACCGCAAAAGCAAGCCGGGTGGTGGCTAAAGAACAAGAGATGCGGAAAGCGGGTGAGGGTTTGCAGGCGGCCAAGCCCATCGGCAAGTGAAGAAGATTGACGAGTTATAAATCAGCACGGAATAGGACTTCCTCCTGGGCCTACGCACTCCTGAGTGAGTTCATGAACCATCAATGGTGCAGTCCTGGTGTTCTGGTCCAGACCACAAGCCTCTGTTCCCGGGTGGGTCAATGGTCAATCTTCAAACGGCAATCGTCAATTCCGGTGCTTTGGGTTTATCCTGTTGGCCGCATTGTCATGGAGGGTAAGGATGAAGCAAGCAATCTGTGGGTTGGCGGTAGCACTGGCACTTTCGTGCCTGGCGGCGGCGCAGTCAAACCCGGTGATGGACAGCGTGCGCCACATCATGCAGCGCCAGGAAAAGAACCTGGTGGGAGCGGCTGAGGAAATGCCGGAGGGCAAGTACAGTTTCAGGCCCACCTCGCAGCAGATGACGTTCGGCATGCTGGTAACGCACGTGGTGGAATCCAATGACTTCATGTGTTCCCGCATCGCCGGAACCGAGGCGCCCAAACAAGGCAAGACCAAGCTGAGTGCCACCGATCCCAAAGCCACCCTGGTAGCGGCGCTGAAAAGTTCATTCGCCTTCTGCACCTCAGCGCTGAGCAAAGTGAACGACTCCGACCTGGGCACCCAGGTCAAGATGTGGGGCGGCAGAGAGATGCCCAAGGCAGGCGCGGCCATCGGCCTGACCGACGATTGGGCCGACCATTATTCTCAAGCGGCCATGTATCTCCGTCTGAACGGGCTGTTGCCGCCGAGCGCCAAAGAAAAGGGCGAATAGCTGGTTTCAGCTAGCAACTTCCGCGCGCCCGGCAGAGGGACCGCTGTTCCGACTGCCGGGCTCCTCTCTGCCAGGCTCACATATAATGAAAATTTCTCGGCATGAGCCCATCAGTTCCGGCGGTCGGTTTGCCTTCTCCCACCCAGCGCAGCGCGGCTAAGGCGCGCTCCCGCGCGTATGTGCTCCTGATTGTGATCGTATGGGCCGCCATTTACATTTCCAGCCTTTTCCAGCCGGCGCTGCTGGACGACGCGGACTCGGTACACGCGGAAGCGGCGCGGGAGATGGTGCTCCGCCACGACTGGGTCACCCTTCACATTGACGGCATCCGCTATCTGGAAAAGGCGCCCCTGCTCTATTGGGGCATGGCCGCCAGCTTCAAGATGTTCGGCGTGAGCGAGTGGAGCGCGCGCCTGCCTCTCGGGTTGGGCGTACTCGCCCTGCTGCTGGTCACCTACCGGCTGGGAAGGCGCGTATTCGGCCCCGCAGGCGGCCTCTATTCCGCGCTGGCGCTGGGCGCCTGCTTCGGTATTTATATCTACACGCGCTTTCAGATCCCCGATGTGCTGGTCGCCTTATGGCTTACTCTGGGCTTCGACTTCTTCCTGCAGGGACTGGAAGAGAGTCCGCCCTCGCGCTGGGCCTGCTGGGGCCTGGCCGCGGCCACCGCGCTGAACGTTCTGACCAAGGGCCTGATTGGCCTGGTCTTTCCCGGCGCCATCATCCTTTTGTACCTGCTGCTCACCGGCAAGCTGCGCCACCTGGCGCGCATGCGGCTGGCGTCCAGCGCGGTGGTGTTCCTGGGCGTCGCCGCACCCTGGCACATTCTGGCGGCGCTGCGCAATCCCACGCAGGGGCAGGTGCGCGGGTTTCTGTGGTTCTATTTTGTAAACGAGCATTTTCTGCGTTACCTGAACGAGCGCGTGCCCCGCGACTACGGCACCGTGCCCCTGGCGGTGTTCTGGGCGCTATTGCTGCTGTGGCTGGCGCCGTGGAGCGCGTTTCTGCCGCAAGCGGTGCGCGCCGTACCTGTGCGCCCGCGGGTGTTGCGATCGAGTTTGAGCGCGCGCGACCGCGCCAACGTGCTGTTCCTGGCATGGGCGCTGGTGATCATGGTGTTCTTCAGCTTTTCCACCCGCCAGGAGTACTACAACCTGCCGGCAGTGCCCGCCATCGCGCTGCTGGTGGGCGGCTGGATGGAACGTGATTCCGCTTCCGCCCCGGGCAGCCGCGAGCGCCGCGCCGGGCGCATCTCCTCGCTAGTGCTTTTTGTGATCGGGGTGGGGGGCTTCGTCACCGCCATGGTCATGCTGCGGCTCTCGGAGACTGCGCCCCCGGGCGCTGAACTTTCCGATCTGCTGCACCAGCGGGCGGCGACGTCTTATGTGCTTTCCTTCGGGCACATCTTCGACCTGACGCCGCAGGCGCTGGGCGTGTTTCGCGGGCCGTTGCTGGCGGTGGCATTGGCTCTGCTGCTGGGCACGGGGGTGAACTGGTACCTGCGCCGGCGCGGCTGGCCGGCGCGCGGCAACCTGGCCCTGGCGGCCATGTCGGTGGTGCTGTTGCTAAGTGTGCATTCCGCCTTCGTGACCTTCTCGCCCATCCTTTCCTCCAAGAAGCTGGCGCTGGCCATCCAAGAGCATTACCGTCCGGGCGACACCATCGTGATTGACGGCGAGTACGAACAGGGCTCCACGCTCAACTTCTATACGGGGATTCCGGTGCACATCCTGCACGCTCGCAGCGCGAACTTGTGGTACGGCTCGCAGTTTCCCGACGCGCCCCAGGTGTTTGAGACTCAAGATTCTTTCGTGAGACTGTGGCGGGGGCCGGGGCGGGTGTTTCTGTGGAGTGAGGGTGCGCATCCGGCGCAGGTGGAAGGGCTCACCGTGTACCAGCTGGCGCACAGTGGCGGGAAGTACATAGTGAGCAATCGTCCGTAATTGTTTCACCACAGAGGGGCGCAGAGGGCACAAAGGAAAATTGACGATTAAGAATTTTGATTAACGGTTGAAAAACAACACGTTGAAGCTGGAAGCGGCGAGCGGCCGAAGAGAATTCCCACAATCCGCGCCATTCACAACGCGGCAGAGAACTCCCGCAAGTCGTAACGATAGCGCGAACGACCGCGAGGTCCTTAGACTCCGCGGAACGATCCCGCAAAGCGGAATCGTTCCGCTTCGCTCAGGATGGCAGTAATCTGTGCGCTCTGTTTGCTGCGTGGTTAAATTCGGAGTTACTCGCTGGGCGAGTCCAGCGGCAGCAGGCGCTTGTTGCGCACCAGGAATTTTTTGCCGCGCCAGGTGATGGTGTGGCCGAAGAAGCTGCCCACCCACACCGCCACCGACACCAGCTCGCGCAGCGGCACCAGCCACAGGTCGCGCACAATTTGGGTATCGTGCAGCACACCGACCCCCACTATCAGAGCGGTAATCAGGCGCACAAAGAACGCTATTCCCAGCAGGGCCCAAGCCCATGGCGCGGCGCGGGAAAAAGCCACTGTCAGAATGGCCCAGAAAAATCCGAAGGTGAAAATCAGCCCCACATAGCCCCAGCGCCGGGAATCGCGAGTGCTGCGCCCCCAGCGCATCTGGTGTTGCAGAAAGTCGGCAAAGCTGTAGTCGGGGACGAAGGTTTCCACCACCAGATCGGCGAGCACCACCTCATAGCCGGCGCGCGCCACGCGGTAGCCGAGCTCGAAATCGTCGGCCAGGTAATCGAGCAGGCTTGCGAAGCCGCCGATATCGGCCAGCGCCTGGCGGCTCACCGCCAGGGTTGAGCCCAAGGCAAAGTGCATGCCGCCCTCAATCTGCCGCGCCGCCAGCACCCCGCCCATGAATTCACCGCTTATGCCCAGCGCTTCCAGTCGCGAACCCAGGGTTTGACCGGCGATGCCGCGGTAAAAACAGGTGACCATCCCCACCTTGGGCTGGCGGAACTGTTCCATGACTCGCCGCAAGTAATCTTTTGGCACGTGAATGTCGCTGTCGTTCACCAGCAGGTAGGGGTGGAGCGCGGCCTGCTCCATCTGGATCAGGTTGCTCACCTTGGTATTGGCGCCCAGGCGCTGGTTGCACACCACCAACTGGATGGTCACGCCGGGAAACTCCGCCTGCAGCCGCTGCACATCGGCGACCACGGGGTCCTGCGGATCGTCCACTCCAAAAATGATCTCGTATTGCGGATAATCCAGCAGGCAATGGCTGCGGAAGCACTCGTAGATGTGCGGATCGGAGCCGCGCAGGGGTTTGAGAATGCTCACCGGCGGGATGAAAGGGCTGCCCGCGCCCAGGAAGGTGCCGGGCTGCCGCCGCAGATGCAGGTAGGCGCGAGCGCTCCAGATGCAGAGCAGATAGAAACCGATGCCGCAAGCCGCCAGCGTTCCAGCAACAATCTGCAGAATGAAGAGAATTCGCATCAGATGCTATTCGTAGCGCAACGACTCAATAGGGTCGAGATTGGCGGCTTTCCACGCCGGATAAATGCCGAACAGCAGGCCTTCGGCGGCAGCAGAACCAAAACCGAAGCCGGTCCAGAACACCGACATCCGCGCCGGCAGCGACGACCAGAGCGCGGGAATGACATAGGTGATGGCCGCGCCCACCGCCACTCCCAGCATTCCACCCATCGCCGTCAGAGTAATGGCTTCCAGCGTGAACTGCAAAAGGATATCGCGGCGGCGCGCTCCCAGCGCCTTGCGCACACCGATCTCGCGGGTGCGCTCGGTTACGGACACCAGCATGATGTTCATCACGCCAACGCCGCCCACCAGCAGGCCGACGCTGGATACGGCGAACATGAATATAAAAATGGCTCCCGTAATCTCGTTCCAGAAATCAGAGAACGAATCCTGGGTGAAGATGGCGAAGTTATCGGGCTTGTCCGGGGGCACGTGCCGGCGGCGGCGCAACAGTTCGCGCATCTCATCCATGGCCTTGGGCATGTCCTCGTGGGAGGTGGCCTTCACCGTGATCCAGTGCGCCTTCTGTTCCGGGTGCAGCTTGCGGAAGGTGGTGAGGGGGAAAAAGATTTTGTTGTCCTCCGGGTTCTCGCCGCCGGCGAACACGGTCTTCTGGGGTTCGGCCACGCCCACCACCTCAAACGATTGTCCCTCCACTTGCAGTTCCTTGCCGTCGGGGTTCCCGGTGGGGAAGAGCGTGTCCGCGGTGTGCGGGCCGAGCACGATCACGGCGGCGTGGCGGGCATCATCCATCTCGCTGAACCAGCGCCCGGAGCGCATCTGTATGTCGTAAACATCTTTTACCGCGGCGGTATCGCCCTCCAGGATGACGTTCTTGGCCTTGCGGCCCTGGTATTTGACCTCGAAGGTGCCGGCGCCGAACTCAGGCATGAAGTAGCGCACCCCGGTTGTCACCGCCTTCACGTGGGGCAGCACCTTCATGGCCTCGGCATCGCCGAAGGTCAGTTCCTTGCGGGTGCGCATCTCCTCCGAAGGGCGGCCAAAGGTGAACACCTCCATGTGGAAAGCGAAAATGAGGTTGGAGCCCATGGAACCGATGACGCCACGCACGTTGTCATTGAGGCCGCGCACGACGGAGGAAATGCCGATGACCACGGCCACTCCAATCACGATGCCGAGCACGGTAAGGGACGAGCGCAGCTTGTTGACCCGAATCGTGTCCAGGGCCATGCGAACGATCTCGGTGTAGTCACTGCGCCGCATAGAAAGCCCGTTTCAAAGTTTCAAGCTTCAAAGTTTTCAAAACCGGGTACCACCGCCGAGACGCCGAGGAAGCCAATTCAAGCGACTAGAATTGAGGCTCCCTTCAGCGCAAGAACATGCAGCTCAGGTGCGCAATATTCTCAATCCTCTCGGCGACCTCCGCGTCTCGGCGGTTGACCTTGGTGTTTCACAATTCGAACCGCAAGGCCGCGATGGGATCCAGACGCGCCGCCCGCCGTGCGGGATACACCCCGAAGAAAATACCCACGCTGGCTGAAACCAGCAGTCCGGCCGCCACCGCCCACAATTTAATACTGGAGGGCATGCCCACCAGCAGGGTAATGGCCTTGGCCACAGTTGCCCCCAGGAGCACTCCGATCAGTCCGCCCACCAGCGACATGGTGGCCGACTCGATCAAAAACTGCAGCAGCACGTCCTGCCGCCGCGCCCCCATGGCCTTGCGGATGCCCACCTCGCGGGTGCGCTCCGTCACCGAAACCAGCATGATGTTCATGATTACAATTCCGCCCACCACCAGAGAAATGGCGGCGATGGCCACCATGGCAATGAAAAAGGTGCCGCTCAGGTTGGCCCACATACTGAGGAAGTTCTGGTTGTCTTCCACCGCGAAGCTGTCCGGTTGCCCGGGCGTATCGTGGCGCCGAGCGCGCAGAATGGAGCGCGCTTCATCCATGGCGCTGTCGAGGGCGGCGCCCACTCCCGCGGCTTTGGCGGATATGCGGATGCTGGTGTGGTAACCGTACTGGCGCAGCCAGGTGGTGATGGGAATAATGACGTAGTTGTCCCGGCTCTGCCCCAGGGTTTTGCCTTCCTTTTCGCCCACGCCGATAACCAGGTAGGGCTTGCCGTCCACGCGAATCTCGCGGTTGATGGGGTCAATGCCGGGCAAAAGGTTCTGCACAATATCGTTGCCGATTATGGCCACAGCGGCGCCGCGTTTCAGATCGTTTTCATTGAACATGCGGCCTTCGACCAGGTTGAGGTCCATGATCGGCGCCATGGAAGGGGTGAGACCGCGCACCCAGGTGTCTGTGCTGGACTGCTCGGCATAGCGCACGTGACCATTGCCGTTGAAGGTGGTAGCGCCCACATAGGTGCAGCGATTACAGTCCTGGAGCACGGCGCGATAGTCCTCCAGGGTCAGGTCCTTGCGCTTGTTCTGCTCCAGGTACTGGTCAATGTTGGTGATCACACCGCTGGTTTTGCCGATGATAAAAACGTCCGCGCCCAGGCGGAAGACGCGCTCTGCCACGTAGCCATTGATGCCGCTCACGAAGGTGACCACGGCGATCACCGCCGCCACCCCGATCACCACCCCCAGCAGGGTGAGGACGGAGCGCAGTTTGTTGGCCCACAGGGATAGCAGGGCGATGCGCATGGCCTCGGCAGTATTCATGGCTGAGAGGAGGATATCAAAGCGGCAGGCGGGCTCGTGTGACTGCGGACAAAGAAAGCAGCCGCCAGTTGTCAGGGAACAGCGGTCCGGTCATTGACCGACAACCGGCTCAGCTATAATCAACCTTGTTGGCAGCCGGACCGGACGGCCGCTCCTGCGCCCTTTCGGGGTGGGCAGGGGAGGAAAGTCCGAACTCCGCAGAGCAGTGTGCCGGATAACATCCGGGAGGCCGGGTTCAAGCCCGGCTGACGGAAAGTGCCACAGAAAACATACCGCCTTGGCCGCAAGGCCGGGGTAAGGGTGAAAAGGTGCGGTAAGAGCGCACCGCCGGGGCAGTGATGCCGCGGGCAGGGCAAACCCCACACGGAGCAAGACCAAATAGGGGAGGAGAGCCGCCTTCGGGCGGCGCGCGTGCCGGCTCGGCGCGCTACAACTCCCGGGTAGGTCGCTAGAGCCGGGCAGCAATGCCCGGCCCAGAGGAATGGCCGTCCTGCCGGGGCGACCCGGCAGACAGAATTCGGCTTACAGGTCCGGCTGCCAATACTTATACGCGCAAGCCGTTACTCGCGTTTATAACTAAATGAGTTATTAGGAATAGCGGCACAAGAGGGTAGTTAGAAAACTCACTGCTCGCCAACTTCAAAGAATGCAAACATCGAACCATCGGGCCCGCTTATGAATATTCCTGAATCAAAGCCGGAGTCCAGGTGCTGGCGTGCTTCTGCCGGCAGGTCGCCTTCAGTGACAAATGCAAACTGTCCATCCGCAAGGTCAACTTCCGCACGCTTCCCATCTCCCCTGACTAGGACCATATCGTCGGAAATTCCAACGACATTGCCGTAAAAGCTTTCTACAACCGTGCGAATCCGGGCGAAAAGCCGCGAAGAATATCCTTGACGAGCTTTCCATCCACTTGTTGAACATCAACTCGGCTTCTTCGCACGTCGAAATCACCGGTCCGCCACCAATTGCTGTCGTTCTTTGCCCGTAAGAAGCCACTCCATGCTCTTTCCAAACTCCCGACTAACCCGCAGCAAAATAGCCGCTCCAATCTCGCGCCCTCCTCGCTCGATAACAGAAAGATGATTCTGACTGATGCCGACACGGCGGGCGAACTCCGATTGGGTCGTATCAAACCCGCGCAACTCCCGGATGCACCTCCCCACCGCCTTCCAGTCAATATCGGGCGGCGCGCTGCCTGATTTTGCGCTTGCCGCCGATTGCCGAAGGAGGTTCATCATGCGCCACCTCGCGTGGCTCGCGCTGTTCGCCACGATAATCCCTGCAGCACCGATAAATGCCCAAACCTTGACGCTCCGCGCAGGACGCTTGATTCAATGCACTCTGGAGGAGCCGTCTCTTTCCTCCAAGACCGCATCAGTCGGCGATCTCCTGCGTCAGGACGCCGGACGCGGCTACACCCGGCGGCACCACGAGACCCTTCAGCGCCTCCGCGACGATCTCGTCTACTTGCAACATCGCTGCCGAATTGTTGCAAGTCCCGGAGTATCAATCTCGGCACCTGTTTCGCTAACAGCTAACACATTCCCATGTGGGCGATTAGACTCAATCTCTTGATTGAGGAGGAATAATGACGACCCCGACGGAAAAGAAAGCAAATCCCGCGCTCATGAAGCCGATGCGTCCGTCCCAAGAACTCGCCGAGATCGTCGGAGCCGAGCCCCTCGCGCGCACCGAAATCACGAAGCGGATTTGGGACTACATCAAGAAACACAACTTGCAAAACCCGGCGAACAGACGCGAGATTATCGCGGATGAGAAGCTGGAGCGGGTCTTTGGCACGAAATCCGTAACCATGTTTGAGATGACGAAGCTTATCAACAAGCATCTGAGCGATTCGTAAGCCCTCTCCCCCAGGCCTAATCTCTCGCTAAAAAGAGAGGGCCAGCTTTTCGCTGGCCCATAAAGGAGAGGACGTAGGTAGTGGTGCAACGGTTACTGCGGCGGCTGCTCGGACATCCCGCCGCCCTTCTTCTTCGACGCGTGTTCGCCCATCATCTTCACGGACTTCACGTGGACCGTGTTCGACGCCGTATCCACATCACCGCGGAGAGTGACCTCGTGGCCTTCGTGTCCCTTCACTGCGTCCGGGTTGTCGATGGTCCAACTCTGGCCCTTCTTGTCGGTTAGGGTTTTGCCGTCGTCGCTGATTTTGCCACTCACGTGGCTTTTTGCATGTGCCTTCTTGCCGGACATCTGGCCTTGAGGCATTGAGCCCTGCTCGCCGCTCGGCTGCTGCGCTCCTGTATCCTGCGAAACGGCCGCAAGCGGCAGCCACAATACAAACGCGAATAGAGCTACTCCGAATTTTCTCATGTGAGTACCTCCGGGGAAGGGCGCGGCACTATTCTAGTCCAATTCCCGCAGTGTTGCTGGTGCGTGCGGGCCTGTGCAACATTCCCATGCACGGCCTCATCAAAGCTTCAATCGCTCGGGGCCCAGCGCAGCCGCAACATCACAACTCAGCTCACCATAGGAGGGAATTTATGGCCGACATCGATGATGGCATTGATATTTTGGAGGATTTAATCGAAACCTGCCGCGACGGCGAAAACGGCTACAAGCAAGCAGCCGAAAAGGTCGACGATCCGGAAATCCGCACCTTTTTCCTTGCACAAAGCACCGAACGGGCTCGCTTCGCGCGGGAGCTCGAAAATGAAGTCCAACGCTTGGGCAAGGCCGAACCCGAGCGGACGGGCAGTGCCGCCGGAGCAATACACCGCTCGTGGATGGGCCTGAAGGAGGCACTTGGCGGCGGCACAAAGTCCATCCTGGAATCCACGGAAAAAGGCGAGGACAGCGCCAGAGACGCGTATGAGAAGGCGCTTACTAACGAGGACCTTCCCCCGAGCGCAAGACCCTTGATTCAAAGGCAGGCCGAGAGCGTGCGGCTCGCCCACGACCGGGTGAGGCATTTAAGAGATACTGCCAAAGCTGCTTAACCTCCGATGCGGAAGGCCACCTTACGTTCCGGGGTGGCCTTTTTGTTTGAGCGGCATTGCACACTTTTCAGTGCGCCTGCCGTCCTTAGTGTCCATTTAGTGTCCACGACCCACCGGACACAGAATCAAACTTATAAGTCCCCGATTTAGTGTCCATTTAGTGTGCAGATTGCGGAGTTCCCCTAGCGAAAGAGGAACGGACGGATTATATAGAACGCCAGCAAGCTGCTGATATTATTGCACTTGCTATGTCTTCCCTTGTGCCTTAGCAACTTGCGCAAAATCGCCTCGAAAGAATCCGGCTTACAGGTCCGGCTGCCAAGCTAACGCAAGGTCCTTCGCTGCGCTCAGGATTTCGCCAGCGGGCTCCCGCTGCGCTCAGGTCGGCTGGGGCTCGGACGCCGCCAACAACGGAGGTCCGCCTGCTATTCCGCAGGCACAAAGGTCTTCCATACCGCAGAGTCCGCGACGATCTAGTCTATCGGCAACGCGGCTTTCGTACTACTGCGCAGCCACCGCAGCCGATCCCTCAGCGGGAGCAAAAAACACAACAACTGAGAGTCGTTCGCTGATCTCGCAGAACGAGTGCTGCAGCCGAGCGGGCACAAATATGATCGTGCCCGGCCCCACCTCGAAGGTTCTGGCGTTCCCGTCGGAGCCGGTTCGCATTTTGGCCTGGCCGCCTGCGACGTAGTAAACCTCGTCTTCGCTGTGGGGTTTCTGCTGATCCGACGCGCCCGCGTCCAGCACATACATCCCGACGCTCATGGAAGGGACTCGCAGAAACTCGACGTACGGCTCCTTCGAACTCGCGAGCATTTGAGAGAAATCGAAGACATTTGCGTGCATGGCACACCCCGTAAACATGCACACTAGCACAAAAATGGGCCAGCTTTCGCTGGCCCAAATTACCAGGGTTTAGGGGAGAACTCACGAGCGCTTCAATTCCACCAGTACCGCCTCGAACGGCGACTCGGTTCCGTTTTCCGGCAGGTGCTGAAATGCCTCGTGCGGAAAAATGTCGCCTGCCTTGGCATGGATTTCCTCGACCGTGCCATCCGGGTAAGTAAACTTGAAGTGAGAATCCGTCAAGAAAATGCCAACCAGTTCCGGGTGTGAGTGCATGACGGACCTCTCCCCCGGTCCATACCGGACGCGAACGACTCGCACCCGTTCGTTCTCGAATTCGACTTTGTAGTGCTGCGGGTCTGCGTCCACCGAATCAGGAATCAGCGGGTGAATTCTGGCTGTTGCCATAGAGAGCTGCTCCTTTCATGCTTGTTTTGGGAAATTCCAGGGGCCTACCGGGAAGGAACCAACGGACGCAGCATTATACGTCCGCCGGCAAGTCCATGTTCCGCCAGCCGGAATTTTAGAGCTTCTCCTACTTTCCAAGAGCCTTGCGATTGTATTTCGCCCAGGCGCTATTCCGCGACACCGGCTTCAAGGGAGGTCCGCCTTTCGTTCCGCAGGCACAAGGGCCTTCCATCTTGGCTTCCGTCATGCAAGAGCAGGACTTGGTTCCGTGGCAGGCACAGACGTAAACCAGGTCGTTCTTGGTTTGACGCCTGGCTTTGCGCATCGGTGGCCGGCGAATTCTGGGAGCCGCCGCGGTCGAGAAGCAGGAACGGGAGGTAACGCTCAGCACCGCCTTCAAGCTGGCCCACTTTTACGGTTTGTCGGCGGCGGAGATCTGGCGACCCCTGTTCCGGCAGATTGGCCGCGAGATGAGCGGAGCCGCGCAGTAGGACCCGCATCCTCCGCAGTTTGCCCGATTGTTCCTGTCGCCAAACAAAGCGGCATCCTGCTTGATTCCATCAATCCTGTCATTCAAGCCGGTGCTCACGTGTGGGGCTTACAGTCAAAGCCGGGGCACGAGCCATTAATGCGCTGTGTTGGGGAAGATTTATCGGCTCGACAGGGGGGCTGCACGCGCACTACAGTCAGAAGAAGCAACCGGTGAGACCAAAAGAGTGAAAGGAGCCAACGATGGCGCAAAAAGTGATTGATATTGTAGGAGTATCCAAAGAAAGTTTCGCTAAAGCGGCGGCCAACGCCATAGAGGAGGCCGCGAAGACCGTGCGGGGGATGAAATGGGCCCGCGTGAGCGACCTGGAAATGGAACTGGACGGGAAGAAAATCACCCAGTACCGCGCCACCGCCAAAATCTACTTCGACGTGGAACACTCCTGAAGCCGGCCGCCGCTGAACCTTGAGCTGAGCTGATGGTTCTTAAGGGTATGCTCTTGTTCTGCGTACTGTGCGCCGGGTTTCCGCTGGCGGCGGCCAACCCGCACTTTTTACGGCCGCCGGACAACTATCAGGTCGTGCACATCTTCCCGCACGATGCTGAAGCTTTCACCCAGGGTCTGGTCTATGCAGACGGGCACCTGTATGAGAGCACCGGATTGAACGGCAGGTCGTCATTGCGCATGGTGGATCTGCAGACCGGGCGCGTGCTGCAGCGGCACGACCTGCCGCCCGAATATTTTGGCGAAGGGCTCACCAACTGGGGCAGCAACCTGGTGCAGCTGACCTGGAAAGCCGGCACCGCCTTGGTTTATGACCGTTTCAGCTTCGCGTTGCAAAGCACCCTGCACTACCCGGGCGAAGGCTGGGGCCTGACTCAGGACGGCAAAGAGCTTATTCTCAGCGATGGCACCTCAGTTCTCCACTTTCTGGACCCGCGCACGTTTCATGAGATCAGGCGAATCTCGGTCATGGATGACTATAACCGCCCGCTCATGAACCTGAATGAGCTGGAGTATATTCACGGCGAGATTTATGCCAATGTCTGGCAGACCGGTTGGATCGTGCGCATTTCTCCCCGTAACGGCAAGGTGCTGGGATGGATAGACCTGGGCGGGTTGATGGATAAGAGCCGCCTGGCGGATCCGGATGCTGTCCTGAACGGCATTGCGTACGACCCTCAGTGGGACCGGCTGTTTGTTACCGGCAAGCTCTGGCCTAAACTGTTCGAAATCAAGGTGCATAGGGGAGCGGCGTCCAAGCCGGCCGGAAGGAAGCGTTAGCCGGGGCGAGATGGCAAATATTTCCTGGGGCGTTAGATTCGGACTGGGTTATACTCTCGCTCCGGCGGAGGGCAGGATATGGCGAAACGAGCTCTAGTCGTGCTGGCGGCGGGCATCGGGATCGCAATGCTCTGTCCTTGCGCATTTGGCCAGGCGGTTGCCGAATCAGCGGTCATCCACGCCAATTCAGGATTGACGGCAGGTGTGGCCCGGGCGATGGGAGCTCACATCGAGCACGGCTTATCGCAGGCGGGAGGCCAATTCTCCTACCCGCCACGGGGAACGCGCAACACACGGTATGTTCGCGGCCACCGAAGCAAGGTGCGCGGCCATTTGGCGGGAAGCTCGCGGCTCGCCATCAGCTCCGTGGTAGGTGGGCCGGCGTCCTGCCTGGCGGCAAAACCCGTGCCGCAGGCTAAAGCGGCTCCCTCGAGTGCCAACTGCGCGGCCAAACCGCCAGCCCCGGTGGCGAACGCCAAAACCAATCCTTCTGAGATTACCGTTTCGTTCTAGCAAACCTGCTCGGCGCTTTTGAGGCGCCGCGGCCGCAAGCACTCATTCCTCAAGCCGGCTTAATACTTCTTGTAGGCAGGATTCATCCTGGGGCGGGGTTTGGCTGCTATGTAAGCGGCCACGTCATAAGCCTGTTGGGCGCTCAGCGAGCCGGGCGCATTCTGCGGCATGTTGTGTTGCACGAACTTCGCCATCTTTTGTACCCGGCTCATGCCGGCACCGTCATTGAATGACGCCGGCCCCCACAGCGGGGGAAAAATCGGCGGCAGCCCGGTACCCTGGTCGCCATGGCAGACGGAGCACTGCCGGGCGTAGATGGTGGCGCCACGCCCAGCGTCGCCATGCAGTGAAGGCAAATCCACCAGGCCGCGGCCGGGATAAGGCACGCCCCTGGGTTGTCCTTGCGACAGCCAGTCCATGTATGCCAGCAGCGCCGCCATCACGCGGCCACTCGCGGCCGGCGGCCGCCCGTTCTCGCTGCGCACGAAGCACTCCTGAATTCTCTCGGTCAGCGTTATCCTCCGACCGGCGCGCTCGCTGTAGGCGGGAAACATGCCCGGAACGCCCACCAATGGCGCCGAGTAGGGCTCTCTGCCGGCCTGCAGGTGGCAATCGGCGCAGTTCATCTGATTGCCGACATACTGGGCGGCATAGCGGGGTGTCCGCTCGAAAATGCGCTGGCCAAGGCGGATTTTTTTCCCCGCGGGCCCGCGCGGAATTTCAGGCGGGTGCGAGTGCCTGGCCGTTTTGGCCTGCGCCTGCGCCGCGGGAACCGTCCCGCAACCGCTGCCGGCTACCAGGGCCGCTCCCAGCGCCGCCATCCGCATTGTTTGCAGGATCCGGGTTGAGTTCACCGCATTTTTCCTTTGGGAGCGGACTGGGGAGGAGGACCGAAGCCAAATTTGCGGTAGATGACCTGTGCCTGTTCCGTTTTCAGATAGGCCACCCACGCCCGCGCCGCGGCCGCGTGCGGCGCGTTGCGCAACACCGCCGCCGCGTAAACCGCCGTGGTGTTTTCCCCGGCGGGAATCGCCACTCCACTGATGGGGTTGCCGATTTTCTCCTGGAAGCGCACCTCCGACGACCATGTGACACCCGCGTCCGACTCTTTTCTCAGAATGCGCATGGGCGTCTGCCGGTGGTGGATGTGCGTAAAGAAGGTACTCCCGTCCTTTACCTTCGCCTCCATCACCTTACTTACCAGTTTGTCGCCGCCGGCTTTGCGCAGCGATTCTTCAATCTGATGCGCCACGCCTTCCCAGGCGGGGTTGGGCATGGAGAGCCGGACGTCTTTTCCGCCTAGATCGCGCAAGGAACGAATGCCGAGGGGATTGCCGGCATGCACCATGATTTCCAGCTGATTGCTGGCGTAATGAAGCGATTCTTCCACCAGGCCCTGCTGTTCCATTTGCGCCATCACCCGGGCCCCGGCCTCATACACATCGGCATGTGTCTGCAGGGTCAGGTTGCCCAGGGTGAGGATTCCGTCGTGCTCCATCTGGCGGCGCAAAATCCCCGGAGGCAGCGTTTCATAAAAGATGCGCCCGCGCAGCTCCGGGTGCAGCTGCTCGAAGCCGGCCACGAGATCCGGCAGCACCATGAACTGGTTGCCGCCGATAAACAGCACCAGTTGCGCGCCCACCGGATTGCCATGCAGGTCGGGAACGTTGTCCACGTCCTCCACCTGGAAAACATAGCCCTTGTCGGCCGCCGGATTGTTCCGGCCCTGGCTCCAGGGCGGCGCCTGCTGTGCCGCCGCTGCGATAGCTATGCCGCTTGCCAGGATCAAAGGCAAACACCAGCACGCCGTCATTGCGTTCTCTTTCGCAACATCATGGGATCAGACCTTGAGATAAGTGTAATGCCCTTCACTCTGCAGCAGGACCATGCTGGCCACCATGGAGGCCACCACCAGGACTCCGTTATGCACGTGCGCCAGCATGTCTTTCGCGATCTCTTCCGGCGTCTGCGCAAGCTTCCACTGGCGGCGCAGGCCTCGCGCCTGCTCCTCCAGCGCGGTATGGCAGCTGAGAAATTTCACTCCCCTCGCTTGCAATCCCTGTACGCTGGCGTCCTGGTAAATGGAATTGTGATCGTTGGGATCGCGCGAGCCATTCTTGGCCGCCTTGGTGGGGTAGTACGGATTGCGCACGGCCGGCTTGCCCGTATCCGGGTCGGTCTCCTTCAGCCATTCGCCAATGCGGTATTTCTGCCAGACGTAATCGTCATAGTTAATAAGGTTGGAGGGTCCGTGCAGCCCGGCCACAATCCGAATCTGCGCCGTGGGAATGCCGAAACCGAAGTGCAACCCGTTGAGAGAATTCTTGATGCTGTTCAGAAACACGCCGTCGTTAATGGCGGTGACGTCATACGTCTGCCTGGCCCGAGCCGGCACTCGCAGCAACTCGTCGAATTCCTTAATGTTCCAATCGCTGCGCTGGTAAACCAGTTGCGCTTCCGCCGTTTTCCCTCCCACGGCGGCCAGTGCTGCCAGTCCCACTGCCTGCTCCACGAAGTTGCGACGAGACAATTTGCTCATGCAATGGCTCCTTTATGACAACTTTCCGAGTGAACTGATAAAACGGATCCCAATCTCGGGCTGCGCTTCACGGTTCGACCAGCGACTCGCGTTTCAGCGTGGCTGGCGAAAGGCTCCGTTCCCGGCCGCGGTACAGGGATCGAATATAAAAGGTCACCGCCTGAACTTCCGCCTGGGTCAGCCGCGGCCAGGCGGGCATGGCGCTGCCGGGAACTCCTTCCGCGATCGCGAGCGCCGCCGCTGCATACGTCGGGCGCATCCCGCTGAAGTCGCTCGGCGGCGGCTTGTAGCCCGAGGCGTCGGGGCCGTTTCCCTGGCCCTGCTGACCGTGACAGCGAGCGCAATGCACAACATAGACCCTGCGCCCCGCTTCCTGCAGGACGTTGTTGGGCGCCACCCGTTCAGATTCGCGCAGTTGATCCATATGAGCCAGGGTGGCAGTATAAGCGGTGACCGCGCGCAGTTGTTCCGGCGGCAGGGAGTTCCAGCCTGCCATGCCCGTGCCCAGCACACCTTCCCGCAGCACTTTCCGGATGAAGGATTCGGAAAGCTCATACGCGGTGAGGTCCAGGGCGGGCGGCTTGAGCCGAAGACCGCTGGCCGGCCTGCCGTCGCCCTTCTCGCCATGGCAGGGAGCACAATACTGGACAAAGACCTGACGGCCCTGGGGCAAGTGTCCGAGGGCCGGGGGCACTTGCCTCGCTCTCGGCGCAGCCGCCAGTCCCCAGCCGCTTACCGCCCCCAGCATAATTACACCCAGCAACATTAAGAGTGCCGGCACGCCTGCCAGTGGATGGTTCGGCCGCATTTCCCCCTGCTCACCTCGTCACCGAATAGTACAGGGGGAAAGCGGCGCTTGTCTGCCGGAAGATGTACGCGCCAGTACAAGTGTGCGAAACTCTGTGTAAACCAATGGCGCGCTGCCCAACCCCGCGGAGGGGGGTGCGTGAGCGGTCGCAACGGGCGGTCTTGAGAGTCGCGAGGTTTTTGGGGCTCAATCGTTTACGCCAACTGTAGTAAAAAAGTAATCACGGAGAGGTGCGTGAGCGGTCGAAACGGGCAGTCTTGAAAACTGCTGTGGTCGGAAGGCCACCGGGGGTTCGAATCCCTCCCTCTCCGCCAGCTTTGGTTTTCTGCTACTTAGACCCCTGACTACCAGCTGACTACCAAATTCAAGGTCATTTAGCCTCCGGCGCGGTATTAGCTACTGGAGGCAAAATGGCAGTCACACTTTATCGCCAGGTCGGCAAAGGCAAAGCCCGTCGCTATCAAAAAGTGCATCTCGGACGTGGTCGCCGCCCCGCCCCGGGTTTATCTGAAGTGGAAAAGAAGACCTGGCACAGCGCCAGGGATCCATTTCCATACCGAAACCAGATAAGCTCGGCCTGCCGCGAGGCTACTCTGGAAGGCCAATGCGGCGCAGCAGGTCCTGGAATCGCGGGTCGGAACGCAGTGGATCGAATCGCGGAGCAGCCATATCCATCGGTAACCAGGGATCATGTTCCTGGTAAGCTCTTTCCAGCAAGGCCGTGGCCCATTCATTATCACCCAATTCTGCATACTCGGCGGCCAGGTGGTTCAAAGTACGAGCAGCAAGGGGTTCTCCCCTCGCGATGTGCTCTTCATCCTCGACCAACCAACGCCTCACTGCGTGTGCTCCCCGCCCGCTCATAGATTTCTTTGGCGCGGCGATTTACATGTCCATTAGTGAAGTCGAAAAAGGCTCAGCCGTGGCGGGAATAGGAGGCCATCATCCACCGCCTTGCAGGACAACACGGTATGCTTTTCCCGAGCTGATGTTTACAGTGCCACTGCCGAGCAGTGTGATGCCGTCTTCTGCGTACACACTCATGGTTAAAGGTTGTCCGGAGGGCGCAGCAAATCTTTGCCGATCTGGGCCGAATGCACCGCGTAATTGCAAGTTTGCCCCGGCGGAATCGATAAAGGTTACCTTCTTCTGCAGCCAACGCCCGAAGATTTCGTTCTGGGCTAAAAAGGCGCCACCAATGTTTCCGCCATAGAGCACTCCCAGCACTCTGCCGTTCTTGACCACAAATCCCAAGGTGATCAGGTAGCTGTCCAGTGGGTAAGCGCTGCCAAACATCGTGTGTTCTTCGCCGAAGTGAACACCGTCATTTGAAAGGGTGTACCACACCGATTGAATGTTTGTATGCAGGCCCATCAGATACCAGGTCCGCCCGTTGACCTGGAACTTTCTCACGTCATTGACCATGTGGCCGGTGCCGAGGGCTACTCCCTCGAGTTCAAATGTCGGCGGGGCAGAGGATTTAGCAAGATACAGGGTGCCCGCGGGGCTTTGGTCATTCCAATTGCTGAAGTACAGCTTCCAGGTGTTGCCATCCCGGAGTAAAACGTTTGCACCATTAAAGTCACCGGCCTGGAACTGCGCGTAATTGGGAATACTGATGACATCGGTGAGTTGCGCGGCATAGGGCGGCGCAGAACCATTCCAGGCAACCCCGTCCGGGCTGGAAAAGTAAACTGGCTTGTTCAGAGCGAACTGTTCTGCCGTGGCGGCTGTGCAAATCATATGCAGAGAGCCATCGGGGAGCTGCTGGACGTTTACGTTGTTTACGTTTTCAAAAACCCCATGCTCTATGACCAGGCTACGCTCGCCGAACCTCAGAAAGTCCGAAGTATTGACACTGTAAATCCTGTCATTGGGTGTATCGGTGCCGTCCCAGCCACCGTAAAACACGCGCCAACCGCCGGCCTGCTCCAGTGCCCATGGCGAATAGATGTTCTGGTACGGACCCATGGCGCGAGGGGCGATGAGCGGAACACGCACATCAGGTACCCAGTTGAGGGTGCCGGCTTGCCAGTATTCGGGATGGAAGGCTCCGGCAGACACTCCCTGAATCTCAATTGCGTTCCCGGGGACCTGATCCTGCACTTCCTGGAGAGTGACAGAGAGCGGGCCAGTGTCATGTTGCCCATTCGACGAGCTCCCGCCACATCCCATTAATGCGACTAGGATGGCTCCAGGGATAAGCCAACAGCAACGCTTCATAAAACTTCCTCTTTGCTTCTTGAAAGCTGTTTTCAGCGGCTCACCACCTCGCCGCACAAGGCCTGGTTTTGCCCCGTAACCGCTGCACCCGTAAAGCGTGGAGATGCACCGTTCAATAAGGACCTGCGAGGTTCGTGACGCAAGTTGGCGTCAAGAAACGCAGCCACGTACTCCCTTATGGCCGAGATGGTCGTCTCCATGGGCATCGCACCAGAGCGCGCGTTCAGTTGAGGGACCGCCTTTTTCAACCAGAGAGCATCCGACAGGGCAAGATGCTCTGCTCCTCGAAGGTTGACAAACAGCCGCGGGCCGGACAGGTTGCGCCACAGCTCACATTCCCGGGTCCTCCATTGCTGGCGCCCTGCCGTCAAGAGGAGGACAGGTGAACTCGTTCCCATGGCCGAAGCGGCGGAAAAGTCTGCGTCCAAGGCGACAGCAGCTTTCAAACGCGCATCCCTCTCCAGCATGGACATGGCCACCTCGCCTCCCAAGGAGTGTCCGATCACCGCAATCCGAGTCAGATCAAGGCTTCCAGCCAGTCGGCCGATGGTGTTCAGGCGAGTGAGTTCATCCAGAACAAACTTTAAGTCTGCCAACCTCATGGATCGCGCAAGCCGTACAGATCGCAAGTCATCGCGGACGCCGGCCCGCGAGAATTGGCTACCAAAGACGCTCGTCACTAGGCGTCCACCGGGAAACTGCACCGCAGTTGATTCGTATGTGTGCCCGATCGAAACAACCAGGTAGCCGCGGCTAGCCAGATCCTCGGAGAGGAAGGTGTAGTCGGTGAACATGCCAGTGTATCCGTGAGTCAAGACAATCACAGGGAAGGCCCGGTTCATCACCGGAGCGTTCTGACAGCTATTAGTACGCACTTGAGGCAGCTCAAGCCCTGCAATCTGGGATATGTAGGCCCAGACGTAGGGATCGGCGTATGGAGCTGGCCGGCAACCCTGGCGTATGTAGGTTGGATACCAGACGCGAACCAGCAGCTCACGCGGGCCGGCATTGGCAAGATGCTGACTGTCAGTCTCGCCGACCATTCGCACCACGGTTGTGCCCACCTTATATACTCCGGTAGGAGCGGGCACCACGATTGTGTTGGCTGCGGACGAGGCCGGCAACATGACTGCCCAACCAAGGCCGAGCACCACCACGGCCCTCAACCAGCGAGAATGCAAGGCTGCTATTCGCATCACCTTGTTGTCGCTCTCCATCGGATCGGCTCACCTCAGTGTACGGTCAGCGGGATCTGGACCTGATGCTGTATCGCTCCGGATGTAGCCGTCACCGTGAAGGTGTAAGTATTGGCAGGCGTTCCAGGCTGCTGGGTTACGTGCTGGCTGGTTCCACCGCCACCGCAGGCTTGCTGAAAGGCCACTCCGCCGAGCACCACTAAGAAAACCAGCCAGCCTGCAAGACCTTTTCTCTGCTTACGTGGGTCGAAAGCCACGATCCCTAGGACAACAAATCCCGGCAGCGGCAGCCAGAGGGCATACCATGCGCTGTTATGGAAGCCAGATGCCGTTATGGTCTTTGGCGCGGTCGTGTTCATCGTTAGCTTGGATTCGACCAAGCCGCTGGGAGGCACAGTCAGCGAAGCCGGCGCCAAAGAACAGGTTGGGGCGAGCGCGGGCGTTGGTTGCACGGCGCAGCTGAGGGACACCACCCCTGTGAATTCGTGAATAGGACTGAACGTCAGGATGGAGGTTGCGCTCTGACCGGCGCTTATCGAGGCTTGTGTAGGCGAAGCTGCGTCCTCGGTGAAGTCAGGTTTCGTAAAAGCTGCGCTTACCGAGGCATCGGCATTCATGGTGACCGTGCAGGGACCTGTGCCTGTGCAAGCACCACTCCAGCCGCCGAAACTCGAGCCAGCATCGGGCACGGCGCTGAGGCTAACGACAGCTCCAAAATTGAAGCTAGCTGCGCATGTCCCGCCACAATCGATTCCCGCAGGGCTGCTGGTGATATGTCCGCTCCCGTTATCAGTAGGCGTGACCGAGAGCACCGGGAGTGCGGTAAACGTGGCCATAACCTGTTTGTCGGCTTTCATGTCGAGATTGCAGGACCTTTTCCCCGAACAGGCCAGGCCCCAGCCGGCGAAGACGGAATTTTGGTCCGGTGTTGCAATCAGGGTGATGGAAGTTCCAGTCGTAAAGGACGCAGTGCAACTGCTTCCGGAGCTGCCGCAACTGATCCCTGCAGGGTCGCTGACGACGTTGCCGCTGCCGGTGCCGCTAGAGCGGATGCTGACTTGGAAGGGTCCCGCGGAGGAACCCCCGGCCAGGCTCACCTGCTGGGGGCTGCAAGCGCCGTCGTCAGTGAAGTTCAAATTTGCTGCCCGATTGCCGCTGGCCTGCGGCTTGAACGCAACCTCCAGTGAACAGCTGTCCGATGGTTGCACATTGGGGCCACAACTGTTGCCTGAAATGGCAAAGTCACCGGCATTGCTGCCGGACAGCCCTACGTTGGAAAGGTTCAGCACATTGGCGCTGGAGTTGGTGAGAAATACCGTTTGGGGATCGCTGCTGATGCCGACCGTTTGCGCGCCAAAATTGAGGCTCGTCGGCCAGCTGACGATGTCGGTCGTGCAGCCAGTGAGGTTTACTACGTGCGGGCTCAGGAATCCTCCGGAAGATGGAGCAAGAGTCAGGGCCCCCGTTGTAGTGCCCACAGGCCCCGAAAAGCTCATTTGCAATGTGCACTGGCCTGCCGGCGGCAGCGAGCTCTGACATGCGTTACTCGATATAGTGAAGTTCCCGGGACTCGCCGCCATCTGCAGGGTCTCTGCGGAAGCGTGATTGTTAGTGATCGTAAGAGTATTTCTTGGGCTGGTTGTATTCACGATTGCATTCCAGCTTAGGCTAGGCGGGGAGGTGGTCACGGCGGCCACGCCGACGCCGGAAAGCGCTGCCATTTGGGGACTGCTGCTATCGCTATCCAGCACGATGATCGCCCCCGGGTAGGTGATGGGGGCGAAATCAGCAATCGGGTGGAATGTGATGCTGATTTCACAGCTATCACCAGGGGCAAGCGAATTTCCGCACGTAGTGGTGAGCGGATACACGTTCGGGGCAGAGCCTGCGATGCTGGTGATGGAAACACTGGTTGACGCGTTGGTGTTAGTCACGGTGACTGTCTTTGCGGCGCTTGCGGTACCAGCTTCCTGGTTGCCGAAATCCAAGCTGGTCGGCGAAATGGCAATCCGCGACGTTGCCGAACCGACACCCTTGCCTGATAGAGCTATTGGCTGGGACCCAGGAAAGGCGTCAGTAGTCACCGTAAGCGCGCCCGAGATCGCGCCGCTGACGGTCGGATGAAAGCTGATATTGACGCTGCAAGTCGCGCCCGCGCTCAGCGACGGAGGACAGTTGTTGGTCTGGGAGTAGTTTCCACCGGCCGTTATGGCCGTAATCTTCAGAGCCGTGGCCTGATTGTTCTTCAAAGCGATCGTCTGGCTCGTGCTGGTAGTGCCAACCGACACACTGCCGAAATTTACACTGCCAGGGGAGAAGGTAACCGGTGGAATCGCGGTGCCGGAAATTGGGAGCGTAGCCCCGCTGCCAGAGGAGACAGTAATAGAGATGGTGCCGTTGATGGCGCCGACTTCGCGCGGCTCGAACGTAACCTTCATCGTGCAGATCGCGTTCGGAGCCAAAGTGCTGGGCGACAGCGGGCAATTGTTGGTTTGCGCGTAATAGCCGCTGGACACGAAACCTGTTATCGTCGCCGCAGTGTTTCCGGAGTTCTTTACGGTAACCGTCTGGGGTGTGCTGGTTTTGCCCGGCTGACTGATCACTTGCGATGGGAAAGTCAGCGAGCTGGGCGACACTGTGATCCGGACGACGTTGCAGCGATTAGAAACCGCTAACGGCGCTATGACCATCGCGAGCATTAGCCATCTGGAGAACATGGCATAGTCCTCTTTTGGCAGGGTTCCACAGAGACAGGCATATCCGGTCCGTGGAGTATCACCCTTCCAGTCGGCTCTCTTTCGCACCGGCGTTAAGGTTCGTCAATGCACAGCTTCTCTCCTGTGCCTCTCTAGTTTGTCGGTGCGTAATGTGTTGAAAACGCATCACTTGGCTGTCTATCTATCTCAGATCTTGCGGCAATGGTAGACTTCCGCCCCGCAGGATGCACGATTACCATGCGTCGAATCGGTCCAGTTCGCCGGGCCGCCCACTTTGGCGTCTTTGACGTCGACTTCGACAGCCGAGAACTGCGCAAGCAAGGCATCAAGCTAAAGCTGCAAGACCAGCCCTTCCAGATCCTTGAAATCCTGTTGGAGCGGCCGGGGGAGGTGGTCAGCCGTGAAACGTTGCGCCAGCACATATGGCCGGCTGACACATTCGTGGACTTTGATCACGGCCTATACAACGCGGTCAAGCGTCTGCGGGAAGCACTGGGCGACACGGCAGACAAGCCGCGCTTCGTCGAGACTCTCTCGCGCCGCGGTTACCGCTTCATTGGCCAGGTGAGCGTAGATCGAAACGGCGCCGCAGTTGTTCCCCAAACGCAGCCAACGAATGGTGCAGCGGCAGGAGTTAAGACTTTTCCCCAACGTGCCTATCGCTTGATTTTCCCGGCCCATGCAGGGCAATCGCATGAAGTGCGGTTCGTGTCCACGCCTCCGACAGTTGGTCGGAAGCTGACCGCCATCGGATTCTTGCTGTTCCTTTGTGTCGCAGCTACTTGGTGGTTAATTCACCCTGTTTCGGTGGCACCCGCCTTGCAGGAAATCCCTCTAACTGGGACGGCAGGGGTCGAACTCATGCCAGCCTTTTCTCCAGACGGAAACCAGGTTGCTTTCAAGAGCTATCCTGAAAGCGGTACCGCTGGAATCTATACTGCCCTTGTGGGAGGCGAAAAACTGCTGCAATTGACCAGCGGCGACGACGACTGCTGCCCAACCTGGTCGCCTGATGGCAGATATGTCGCCTTTACACGTACTTCCGAACATCACTCCTCTATATACATTATTCCTGCATTAGGGGGTACCGCGCGGCTCGTTCATGTGCGCACTGACTCCCATCATCCCGCGGATGGTGCTCTTAGTTGGTCACCTGATGGCGCATTACTGGCTTTTTCAGAATGTAATGCGGAGGATCGCTGCGAAGTTTCCGTACTTTCCCTCGCTGACTACACGACCCGTGCTGTTTCGTCGCCCCCGACCGGATACCAGGACCGGTCACCAGCTTTTTCTCCTGATGGAAGGGCAGTTGCCTTCGTCAGATCCTTCGGTCTGACGTCATTCCTTTCGGGAGATTTGGTTGTCGCACGCCTACGCAGTGGTAAAACTAGGCGTTTAACTTTTGACAATCGCTTTATCTGGGGTAGCCCCGCTTGGACACCTGATAGCCAGGAGATTGTATTTTCATCCGACCGGGCCGGGCTTGCTACCCTATGGCGCATTTCGACATCTGGCGAACGCCTGCGGCTGGTAGAGGGGGTCGGGCCGGTTTCTACTGAACCTTCGATGTCTCTTCGCGAAGGTCGTTTGGCGTACGTTCATCGGGTGGGCACACAGAGTCTTTGGCTCCTCAATTTGCGAGATCGAAATCATCCCAGCGGACCGCCCTTACGAATAGTTGCATCGAAGGCGTCGAATGCTCTGCCTCAATTTGCGCCGGATGGCAAACGTGTTGCTTTCGAGTCGCAGCGTTCTGGCTATGACGAGGTCTGGGCAGCCAATACTGACGGTTCCGATCCCGTCCAGCTAACATCTCTTGCGGCTTATTCCGGAACACCGCATTGGTCGCCAGACAGCCGCTCCGTTGTCTTTGATTTCCGCGCCCGCTTGAATTCAGACATTTACGTGGTCAGCGTACCTCCCGGCGTTCCCCGCCTAGTGCCGACCTTTGCCGATGCAGATAATGTGGTTCCCAGTCGGTCCCGTGATGGGCAGTCAATCTATTTCGCATCGAGACGGGGTAAGCAAGATTTCCAGGTTTGGAGGGTTGCGCTTAAAGGGGGCACGCCGGTCCAGATCACTCAGCGTGGGGGCTATGCCCCTGTCGAGTCTGCTGATGGCTCGATCTATTATTCGAAAGGAATGGACCAACCGGCAATCTGGAAGGTGTCTGTCGACGGCGGTCAGGAAGTACTGGCTCTAGACCCACCCGGTCTGACTCATTATGCAAATTGGGCCCCCACTCACAACGGCATTTACTATCTCGATTCGAAATCCTACCCGCACAATACAATTGTATTCTTTGACTTCAGCACCCATAAAATTCTCCCAGTTTGGACCATGGAGAAGGAAATCTATATTGGACTTGCCGTATCCCCGGATGAGAAGTCCATCGTCTATTCGCAGAACGATCAAGATGAATCTAACATTCAGATCGTAAAGAACTTTCGATAGGACTGCCACTTACTTCTGCTACACGCAAGGCTGGATAGAGTAGAACATTTTCAGAACCGGTCAGATCCCGCCTGTGTTCTTGAAACCGCTGTGCCCGAAAGCGTACCGGGAAGAGAATCCCTCTGCCTCAGCCAGCCCCTTTCGAGGCTACTTTGCATGGGAGCCGGCGGCTGACCACGATGGCGACTGGTAGACTACCTTGCCACCAACCACGGTGACGAGGATCTCGGTTTTACCGATCTCAGTGGCATCAGTGTGGAACGGATCCTGTGAGACTATAATCAAGTCAGCGACTTTGCCGGCCTGAAGCGAACCTTCGGTTTTTTCCCGACGAGATGCGATCGCTCCCGCCATAGTGTACCCGTAGATCGCTTGCTCCACAGTCAGCCGCTGCTCCGGGTTCCACCCACCTGGCGGGGTTCCCTCTGGCGTCTCGCGAGTCAGTAGGAGCTGCACGCCGGGCCAGGGATTTATGGTCACTACCGACCAGTCGCTCCCAAACGCTACAAGGCCGCCTGTCTCTATGATGCTGTTCCACGGCCACGATCGTGTTGCGCGTTCCGCACCAACATTTCGTGCCCACACGTTCAAATTATTGTTGTCCGGCGAGGCGTGCAGAGGCTGCATGCTGGCAATCACATTCAGACGCCCAAATCGGGGAATGTCCGATGCAGCCGGGTCCTCGATATGTTCTACGCGCCAGCGGCCGTCCTTTGTGCCGTTTGCTTGCTGCGCTGCTTCATAGGCATCTAGTGCGAGTCGAATCGCTCGGCTACCGATTGCGTGCGTGAATATCTGGAAACCGCGCTGGTCCAGTTCACGGACTCCCTCCTTGTACTTTTCGGGACTCCAGTTGAGGTGTCCGCTTGTGGCAGGGTCATCGGTGTAAGGTTCAAGCAGAGCTGCAGTGTGCGCTTCGATAACACCATCGCCGATGAATTTAATGGCACTTGCATCAATCCATTCATCGTGGTATTTCCTCCGAACCTGCTCTGCTAGCCCGATCTGCCCTTGCGTGACCTCTGGTGGGTTCATCAGCGTAGCCACGGAGAAACGGACCGAAAGTTCGCCCCTTTTCCGCAGTTCGTCAAACAGCGGCAAGTAGGGGGTATCTCCAGCAGCGCTGTCTACGTGTACCACTCCAAATCGATTCGCCTCGTGCAATCCGTCACGTAACGCTTCCAGTCGTTCCACGTGTGTCGGTTCCGGTATCACACGTTCAATCAGGGCCGAGGCAGGGAATTCTTTCAGCATGCCCGTCGCTTCACCGGTCTTGGGATCGCGCACAATTGTGCCGTTTGGCGGATCCGGAGTCTCGCGGTTAATACCAGCCAGTTCTAATGCTTTACTGTTCACCCAGGAGCTGTGATGATCGTAGGCGAGTAGAAAAGCGGGACGGTCGGGCACTACCTCATCGAGGTACTTCTTGTCAGGAACGGCTGCTCTGCCGAAAGCCGAATATTTCCAGCCGCCTCCTAATATCCAGGGCGTTTTCGGATGTGTCGAAGCGTATTCTTTTATGCTCCTCTGTATCTCGGCTACGTTTGTAGCGGCCTCTAACCTGACTTGAGTCAGTCGTAGTGATCCACCCATGAAATGAACGTGAGAGTCTGTAAATCCCGGCAGAACGATGTGATCTTTGGCATTGATAACTCGAGTGAGGGGTCCACGATAGGCTTGAATGGTCTCATCAGGACCGACGGCAACGATTTTGCCCGCCCGGATTGCGAGCGCTTGTGCCCAGGGTTGCTCAGGATTAACCGTGTACACGCTGCCGTTCACGACGATCATATCGGCGGGATAACGTTGCTCCTGGCCAATTGCGTGGTTCGTAAAGACGATCACAGCCCCAACGCAGAATAGGAGCGCAACAGTGCTGCACACGCTGTTTCTCACAGCTCGACTCCTTTCGTGTCCGCCCGCAAACACGGCCGTAGGCGAGTCGACTGAACGAAATGGCGGCCCCAGAGAGACTCGAACTCCCGACCGTCAGCTTCGAAGGCTGCCGCTCTATCCAACTGAGCTATGGGGCCGCTGCAACAATAACTCGTCTCCACATCCACTCGTCGGAGCTTAGCAGCTGTATACTCTTTATGCGGCTATCGCCTTCTGCCTCTGAGCTTGGCAGACATGGTCAAAGGCGCAGCTGTAGCAAACCGCTCTGCCGCAGTAATGGCAGAACAGCGCATGCTGGATGCAGCCGCCGGATTCACCGCAATCGGCGCATGATAACGCAATCCACCCGCAGTTAACAGCCCGCTTCTTGGTCCACTCGGCTTCCAGATTGATGGACGTGCTGCAGCGTAGTATCTGCGGCATGACTAGCTAATCCTGTATGGGCGGCCGATTCTTTGAGGAAATACCTGAGTTGGCCACCTGCTCCGGTTGATTAGCCGAGATGCTGCCTATTCTCGGAATGGTTGCTGGTCAATCAAGGACTCACCCAACTATCCGCATGGAAGCATGTTCAGGACTATTCTTTTCGATAGTCTGACCCTCTGCAGAACCATCCGTAAACTCATTCCGTTTGGTGTGATGAAATTGTGATAGTTCTAGGCCGCCACCCATGAGTCAACCGTTGACCCGGTTGGGCACGAGCACGATCTTGCCTATCACGCCCCCCTTTCCGAGCAACTCCTGCGCGCGTCTTGCTTGGGCAAGGGGAAACCGTTGTGCGACAATTGGCTTGATCTGCTGCCGTTGAAGCATATCCAACAGAACAATCAAATCTTGTCGAAACCATGCGGGTTTCAGCCGTTTTAGGGTCTGGATACTGTAGGGAACCACCCGTTTGCGGCCCGGGAGAAGCCAGCCGCCGGCAATGTATAAGCCGAAAATGGCGATTCCACGAAAGCGGTGACGGCCACCTGAACGCCCTGAAGCCAGTCGCCCGCCACGCAGCGACCCCGTCAGGCCATAGGCCACGACCCTCCCGCCAGGTCGGAGCGCCTTGCGGGAACGCCATATATGGCTGCCCCCGAGGCTGTCAAAGACAACGTCTACGCCCTCACCTGTGCTACGGTGAATTTCCTGCACGAAATCCTGATGCTGGTAGTCAATCGGGATACCACCCAGCTCGGAAACGGCCGACGCCCCTTGTGAGGAACAGGTGCCGTACATCTCCAGTTCGGCGAGCCTTCCAAGCTGCAAAAGTGCCGTGCCGACCCCACCTGCCGCGCCGTGGATCAATACTCGCTGGCCCGACCTGACTTTAGCGGAACGATGCAGCATCTGGTACGCCGTGACGTAGTTCAGAATGAGGCTGACAGCCTCGGTGGCGTCCAAACCAGACGGCACCGGAACCAGTTCGCGCTGTGACAGGCAGACGAACTCCGCGTACGCGCCGCTGATGGGCATTGCGGCAACGGTATGGCTCGGTTCGATTCCTGAGACACCCATGCCGAGCTGGTCCACCACGCCAACCAGATCCCACCCCGGAGTGAAGGGCACGGGCGGCGTCTCGGGATGAATGCCCTCCCGCGCCATCAGATCGGGGAGGGAGACGCCTGCGGCCAGCACTTTCACCCGTACTTCGCCAGGCTTCGGCTTGGGACACTCCTCCTCGAGCACCTGCAGTGCATCGGGCCCGCCGTAGTGAGTAACGATGATCCGCGTGTGTGTCACGAACCTCTTGCTCCCTTCCATCGCGGGCAGATTTGTTAGTACGGGCACGTGCCGTAGATGTGGGGTGAGGATGGCAACAGCACCCGCCCCGATGATTGGCCTCAGTCTCGACCTCCAGACCCGTGACTTCGGTGATCGCTATCACCAGTGGGTGTGATTAGGCCGGGGTGGCGCCGAGGAGTTGGGCAAGGTCCCGGGCTGTACACAACTTGAAATTCCCCGGAGCGGGTCGGCGATTTAGGTGTGTTTCCAGTTGTGGGGAATTATTCGGATTGCGACGCAAAGTTCCAGCTGCCAGTGGCCACGTCCAAAACGACAATGCCGTTGTTGGACGCCAGAGCGACTCGCCGGCCAGCGATTACGGCGGTGGCGTAGAAGGGACGGAAAGCGGGGTCGTCTACCTGCTCTGGCAAGGACTCCGGAACGGAGAAATTGGAGGCACGATGCTTGCTGCGCGCCCGGCGCAGGTCGGGAAGGGCCGCCCCGTGGGCGGCGGTGGAAGGCGTGGGCGTTCCGGAAGCAAAGCGGTGAACCGTTTCGCTCAACTCCTGCCCAAAACTCACCAGCGCCGGCATATGGTCATGAAGAAGCAAGCCCAGGAAGGCAAGGGCCACAATGAGCAGCACCGCCAGCAGAGCGGTGCGCAGCCAGGTGGAGCGCGGCTTCTGGGGAACGTTCTTGGTCAAGCCGCGCAGGCTATCCCAATCGGTGCCCAAATCCTGAGACGACGTCTTTAGGCCAGGCAAAACCGGTTCCTTGGATTCATTACTGCCGATTGTGTTCAAAATGGGCGTCATGGCGCATAACCCCCGAAATATCTGTTGCGGGCTAAACAAGCAATTCCCGTGCCAAGCCCGAACTGGTTAAAAGCTCTCATTCCCGCGTGGGTGGCCAACTTGCGATGGGCAGACAGTCCCAGGAATATGCAACTTTTTGCACAGAGCAGGGCCAGGCGGGGAAGCTAACCGCACGCAATCAGGCAACCAGGATGTATCCCGGAAACGACATATAACTGACGACTGAGCTCCAGCTGCCGTGCCACCGGCGGGCCACTCACCGCAGGCAGCGAAGGCCCACCAGGCCAGGGACGCGGAAATCCTTATGTGTTCATCCTGCATCTCACGTTTCAACATACTTCTTCAATTTGGAGCATCAGATGCAGAAGTTCACGCTCGTATTATTGGTGTGCCTGCTGATTCCCGGTGTTATGTTGGCGCAGGATGAAAGCCCGAAAGTGACGGTCTTTGGGGGCTATTCGCTGTTGCGCAATGGCGGTAACAATACGAATGGCTGGGATGGCCAGGGCACTTTCAACTTCAACCGCTTTCTGGGGGTGACCGCCGACATCAGCGGCAATTATCGCAACCTCGCATCGTTGCCATTGCCCATCTTATCCGCGGGGGTAAACCAGCATCTGTACACGTTTCTGTTTGGGCCTACGGTGACCGGCAATTTGGGGCGGGCTTCAGTTTTCGGACATGCCCTGTTCGGGGCGGCCCGAGCCAGTTCGAGCGCGGGAATATCCCTGCCTTTCATCGGCGGTGTGAGCACGGGCGTGAGCAGCGCTTCGGCGTTCGCCATGGCCTTCGGCGGCGGTCTGGACATCAATCTCGGGCGGCATTTCGCGCTGCGCGCCGCGCAACTCGATCTTGTGCGCACGCAGTTCAGCCCCACGGACGCGCTTGCGACCGGGCTCTCCACCAGCACCAGCGGCGCGCAAAACTTTCTGCGCTATTCGGGAGGAATCGTGTTTCGCTTCTGAAGAAAAGCCCAGGTCAAGTCTGCTTTTTGAGAAAGCGGAGCGCGACTGAGTTCATGCAGTAGCGCAAGTGGGTGGGTTCCGGTCCATCGTCAAAAACGTGGCCCAAGTGACCGTCGCACAAGGTGCAGTGAACTTCGGTCCTCTCCATGCCCAGGCTGCTGTCGCCTCCGGTGCTGACGTTTTCCTGGGCGATGGGCGCCCAAAAGCTCGGCCAGCCGGTGCCGGAATCGAACTTAGTGTGCGAACTGAACAGCGCATTGCCGCAGCAGATGCAGCGATAGAGCCCGGCCTCATGCAGGTTCCAATATTGGCCGGTGTAAGCCAGTTCCGTGCCTTGCTGGCGGGTAATTTCGAAAGCGGCGGCCGACAACTGCTGGCGCCACTCCTGCTCGGTCTTGATTACCCTTGCGACGTGAACCTTGCCCAGGCGCTGCCCCGCATCGGAGAACTGAACAATGGTCACCGTTCCCGGCGTTGCCGGGGCCGGATGCGCCTCCGCCACCGCGCTTGCCTTCCATGACCATACGGCCAGTCCCGCCACAGCAGAGGCCGTGCTCAGCAAAAAAGTGCGGCGGCCAATCTTGCCCGGCACATCGCTTGCTTTGAAATCTTTCGCCATTGCCATGCCTCTTTATCGTACGGTGTATAACTTGGGGAATTGCTCGCGCAAATGCGCCAGTTTCGGCAGATCATTGATCACGATGTAGGGACTGTCGGGATGGCGGGCGAGATAATTCTGGTGGTAGTCTTCGGCGGGATAAAAAGCCTTGAGCGGGACCACCTGGGTAACGATGGGCTGGGCAAAAAGTTTTGCTGAATCGAGCTGCGCAATGTAGGCTTGCGCAATCCGCTTTTGCGCATCGTTGGCGTAGAAAATCGCGGAACGGTATTGGGTTCCCATATCCGGTCCCTGGCGATTCAGCTCGGTCGGATCATGGGCCACCGAAAAAAAGACCTTGAGAAGCTGGCCGTAAGTAATCTGCGAAGGATCGTAGACGATTTTCACCGACTCGGCATGACCGGTTGTGCCACTGCTGACCACTTCGTATTCCGCGGCCGCCGCAGGCCCGCCGGAGTATCCGGAAGTCGCGCTCACAACTCCCCGGACGTGCTGGAAAACCGCTTGCACTCCCCAAAAGCAGCCACCGGCCAGAACGGCGGTCTGCTGCCCTTTGGCTTGTGCTGCAGGGACGTCAAGCTTCGGATTGGGGAAATCTGCACCGCCTCCTCTAACCGCCGGAGCATGCTTTGTGGCGATCACAAAAGTCGCGAGTATTACAAACGACGAGAAAACCACTAGCGAGGCGAAGCGGCCGGCACGGGTCATCATAACGATCCTTCCAACAATCAGATTCCTGAACCCCAGGAAAGTCACATTTTCAGCAAGCGCCTTTCTCGGTATCCCTTTGGCCGCTACGCGACAGCCCTGCGGCGGGGCATTAGCGGGTGGATGGACCTAAAATCGCAGATAGCGCATGAGCAGCCCGGCTAAGATGCCTCCCAGAAGCGGCCCCACCACCGGCACCAGGGCGTAGCCCCAGTCGGAATGGCCTTTGCGCGCTATGGGCCAAAGGGCATGAGCGATGCGGGGTCCCAAATCGCGAGCGGGATTAATAGCGTAGCCGGTGGTACCGCCCAGAGACAGGCCGATGCCCCACACCAGGCTGGCCACCAAATAGGGACCTAAACCTCCCGTCGGCCCGACCACACTCACGGCCCTGGAAAACATGGCGCCCACCACCAGCACCAGCAGAAAGGTGCCGATCACTTCGCAGAGCAAATTGGACGGGAAGTTGCGAATAGCAGGCGCGGTGCAGAAGCACGCCAGCTTGGCGCCGGGGTCGGGGGTCTCACCCCAATGCGGAAAAAAATAGAGCCACACCAGAGTCGCGCCGGCGAATGCCCCGAGCAGTTGGGCAATGGCGTAGGGCACTACTTTGGCAAACGTGCCCGAGCTGACGGCAAAGCCCAGGGTGACAGCAGGATTGATGTGGGCGTCGCGGCTGCCACAGGCAACGGCGGTGAAAATGCCGGCCATCACGGCGAAGGCCCAGCCGCTGGTTATGACCATCCAGCCTGCGCCTTCCGCTTTGGTACGCTTAAGCAGCACATTAGCGACGACGCCGTCGCCGAGCAAAATCAGGACCATGGTGCCCATGAACTCGCCTACCAGGGGTGAAGCCATTCAGCATTCCTCCAGGTTCTCAGTGTGAAAAGCAGGGCTCGCAGCGCCGACGTCGGCCATTGGCCCTTGCTTCTAACTCTCACATAAAGCAGAAGATTCCGTGGATTGTACTCTGCCCGGCGGCAACTCGGAGCCCGGTAGTTGAGTCAACCCGTGGCCTGGAATCGGGTTCCAACAGAACACCGGAGGAGTGTAGCCATGAAAACAGCATGTCTGTTGTGCGTTTTGGCCATGACAGTTTCCTTAGGTTCTTCAGTCTGGGCACAGGACAACAACGGGGCGGCAACCAAGGTCTCCCAGGCAACCGAAGTCATCCAGCAGATGACCAGTGGAAAAGCCGGCATCCCTGATTCCGTGCTCGCCGGGGCCAAGTGCATCGCCGTAATTCCGCACATGATCAAAGGCGCGTTCGTGGTGGGCGGAGAGCATGGCAGCGGCCTGGCCACCTGCCGCACTGGTTCGGGATGGAGCGCGCCGGCGGCATTTGACATTTCCGGCGGCAGCATCGGCTGGCAGATTGGCGGGCAAAGCAGCGATCTGGTGATGATGGTTATGAACCAGCAAGGCATGGATCAGCTCATGTCAGGCCACTTCAAGGTGGGAGCGGGAGCTGATGTCGCCGCCGGACCGGTGGGTCGTTCCGGATCGGCCAACGCCGGCTGGAAGGCCGCCATCCTCACTTACGCGCGTTCCAAAGGCGCCTTTGCCGGAGTGAATGTGAGCGGTTCAGCCGTTACCCAGAACAAGAAGCTCACCAAGGAATTGTACGGTAAGGATGTGCCCTTCGGGGATATTCTGAAAGGCCAGGTTCCGCCGCCCGCGACGGCGCAGGCCTTCCTGAGCGCGGTCAACCAGGCGGAGCAGTCAGCCTCGGCCCACAAGTAAGTTGCTGCAGGTGAAATCAATACGGCGGCGGGCCAAATCCGCCGCCGTTTTTTCTATCAGAACTGCGTGTGGATTCCGAGCCGCGCTCAGGCCAGTTTCTTACCCTTTGGTTTTGACCATGCATCCAGCGCGATGTCGGCCAGGCTCAGAAGCTTTTGCAGGAACACATCCTCCTCCCGCTCAACCGAGGCGGGCGAGAGGACTGAATGGTTAACCTCTGGGTTAGAACGGGAACCGGGAGGAACGCCAGCTTGGATGAGGACGACGTGGCTGCGCTTGCGTCCTTTCAAAATATGGACACTGCTTCGGTATCGGGGAGCTCAGGGACCGAGCGAGGGAATCAGGCTGCGTGCAGTTGTTTCCCCGCAGTTGGCGGATTGAACTGAACTCCGGGAGCCGTTGCCAGTTGGGCCAGCAGTTCCGCCCGGCTGAGCGGCCGCAAGACGAATTCGCAGTCCAAGCCGGCTTCCTCGGCCCGCATCACGGCCTCATCCCTCTGCGACGGTGAGCAGACCAATACGGTATGGCACTCAGGGTACCGGTTCTGCAGGGTAACTGCGATTTGCAGGCTCATGGGATCATCGGTGGCGAGATCAATCACGGCCGCGTCAACCACCATGCGACCTGCTATCCGCGACGCGGTAGCGCCCGAGGCGGTTGTTCCGACCATATAGCCGCCGCTGCGCAGCACGGTAGCCAGGGTCGCGGCTATGACGCGGTCAGCTGCCACCACCAGGACAAACAACTCTTTCTGTTCTTGCATGACTCCTCTTACAGTCACTGGGCTGATTGCTGCTGCCGGACGGGCGCGATCCGGACATGTCACATTTGTTGACAAGCGCAACCATAAGGTTGTCTGACCGCTAAGGGTGTTTTGGAATCGGAGTAGTCTCAGGCCTGAGTTCCTGGCCGACTTGCGGGATTAACGCCTGAGCGTGTAAACACAACAACTTACATGTATATCTGGGAGAGGGCTAAGAGTCGCCGCCGGGCTGCTTGGGAAAATCAAAACGATAGCCGGCGCCGTGTACCTCTGCGGCAAGGCTTATTTGGGCACGGCCTTCAGATACTCGGTGGGAATGGGATTGTCGGGGCGCTCGCTATCCCAGGAGATGCTGAGAATCCACCAGCGCGTCCCGTCGTTGAGCAGTTCGACACTGTTGATGCCGCGCTCGAAGGGTTCGCCCGTGGGGTCATGACGGGAAGCATAGGTGGTGAAGACGTGTGCGATGTTGCCGAACTGCTCGGTACGGCGGGCAATCTCCGATTCGTAAAAAGCATGCTGCTGGAAGTATGACCCTGCGCCGCGAACGTAATCGCCAGGAGTCATGACCTTGTGCAGAGTCTGTCCGTCCTTGTGCAGCACGGTTGCCAGCGTGGCCTGGGGAAGAAACAGGGAGTGAAAGCGCTCCCAGTTGCGCTCACCCGCGGGCCCGGAGATGACGCCATACATGGCTTGAATAATCGAATCAATGGACTGCCCGTCCTTTGCGAAAGGTGCGGGCGCCTTGGCCTGCGGGTTCTGGGCGGCCAGCGCCAGGGAGAACAGGATGATGGCGAACAAAGCTTTCACGAGGGGCTCCAGGTTGGTGGAGTGCAACAGCAAGGGTGGACGATAGCAGAGCCCGCCGCGGGAAACAACGAGGGTTGGCTAGGAATGCGGGCTGGCTCCCGGCAAACGCGAATTGAGCATGGCCGCAATCGGCCTGGCCAACAGCCACGCGGCGGTAACGTACATAACAAAACATTCTACGGCGAAGGGCAGAAAGCCGAGATAGCCAGGAGCAGGCATCTCAAATATCTTCACCGTCTGAAACATGGGGAACACATAGTGCCACTTGGCCGAGGCCCAGTAATTCCAGAATTCCCAGAGCCAGCCACAGGCGAAACCGGAAGTCAGCAGCGCATAGAAGCGACCGCGCCGGCCGGCGGCAAAGTCACCTGAGATTGAAGGCAGGCGCAGGCGGTAGTTGATGGGATCGAGGAGGAATATGAATCCCACCCACACCAGAGCGAACAGGTAGGCGGCGGAAGCCTGGGGCAGGACCAGGGGCAGGGCCAAACAAGCGCCGCCAAATATCATTATCGCGGCCTGTGCGCGCAGCGAAAACCGCAGCGGAGCAGCCGGCGGGAACCAGCCAAACGCTTCCACCAGGTCGGCTGTTTCCAGAATGCCCGGTGTAATCGTGGCAAACGACCAGGCGTAACCGAGCAGGGCCAGAGCACGGCTGGCGGGCAGTCCGACATAGGTCCAGTTATGCAGCCGCAAATTGTAGGCCTCAAAAATCAGCCACAAGGGAATCGAAAGCAGAGCCATCGCGGCAAATTCGGCGGGATGGTCGCGCAGGCGCGAGTGGCCTTGGATGGCGCGCACGGCAGCATCGGCGAGCAGGATGTAGGCTGTCCAGGCGATGGGGGTAAAGTAGGTGGCCACCGGCACAAAACGACGAAACACGAGCCACTCGGCCACGGTCAGCATGCCCAGGCCGAACCATCCGTAGACCGGCAGGGGAGAGCGCCGGTGGCGCAGGAACTCGATGACCAGCACGGCGACGGTAACGAAGGTAATGGCGACACCCAGAGCCGTCATTGCTCTCATATTATCGTGGGGGCGATTGGTTTCGGCGTGATTCGAGCGAAGATGAGCCTTCGCCGCCCGCTTTCTTTACATTTCTGCTCCTTTTGCCCGTTGGCGGCGAAGGGATTGGGGGCTCACAGGCCGGCGTGATTCTGCTCACAGATGGGAAGTGCAAGGGCCAGCCACAATGGCGCGAGAGGCGGGGCTGTCCTGCTCCAATCCCGGTCCTGCAGGCCGGGGTGATTGAGACCGGCCCCCGCTCTCTGTAGAATTTGAACGCAGGCTTGGAGACACCCAGCCCCTGGCGACGGCGGCAGGAGGACCAAATGGCGAAGAATACGCTCACAGTGACCGACAACCGGACGGGAACGACGTACACGCTGCCGATAGAAAACGGCACGATTCGGACAATGGATCTCCGGCAGATCAAGACCGGTCCCGAAGATTTCGGGCTGATGGGCTACGACCCGGCATTCACCAACACCGCTTCTTGCCACAGCAGCATCACCTACATTGACGGCGACCGCGGCATCTTGCGCTACCGCGGCTACCCCATCGAAGTGCTGGCCGAGCACTGCACCTTCCTGGAGGTGGCCTACCTGCTGATCTGGGGCGAACTGCCCACGCAAGCGCAGATGAAGGATTGGGTCTATCAGGTCACGCACCACACCATGCTGCACGAGACGGTGAAGAAACTGTTGGAAGGATTCCGCTACAACGCCCATCCCATGGGCATGTTCGTCAGCACGGTAGCGGCGCTCTCCACGCTCTATCCCGAGGCCAAGCAGGTTGAAGACGGGGAAATCCGCCGACACCAGATGCTGCGCCTGATCGGCAAAGTGCCCACTATCGCGGCTTATTGTTACCGGCACAGCAAGGGCTATCCTTACGTCTATCCCGACAACGACCTCACCTACACCGGCAACTTCATGAACATGCTGTGGCGCATGGTGGAGCCGAAGTACGTGGCCAATCCGGTGCTGGAGCGGGCGCTGGACATCCTGTTCATCCTGCATGCCGACCATGAGCAGAACTGCAGCGCCAACGCCATGCGCTCGGTGGGCAGCGCGCTCACTGACCCCTACCTGACCACGGCGGCGGCCGCGGCGGCGCTGGCCGGCCCCCTGCATGGCGGGGCCAACGAAGCGGTGCTGCGCATGCTGGACGAAATCGGCTCCAAGCAGAACGTGCCCGCCTACATCAAGCGCATCAAGGAGGGCCACGGGAAATTGATGGGATTCGGACATCGCGTCTACAAGAATTACGATCCGCGGGCCAAGATCATCAAGTGGACGGCGGAGCGCGTGTTCGAGGCCACCGGCCGCAATTCCAAGCTGGACATCGCGCTGGAACTGGAGCGGATCGCGCTGGAAGATGAATACTTCATCAAGCGCAAGCTGTATCCCAACGTGGACTTCTACTCCGGCATCATTTATCAGGCCATGGGCTTCCTGCCGGAGATGTTCACCGTGATGTTCGCCATCCCGCGCACGGCAGGCTGGCTGGCCCAGTGGAACGAAATGCTGATGGATCCGGAGCAGAAGATCGCGCGCCCGCGGCAGGTCTACACCGGAGAACAGGAGCGGGCGTTCGTGCCCATAGAGAAACGCGGGGCGGTGGCCACCACGCGGTAGCTTTTACTATTTGTATAAGCCCGCGGCCGTATCGTGCAGGTAGGCGTGGGCCATCTGCAGAGCGCTGGCTTCGCTGATTTCATGTTCGGAAACCATCTCCGCCAGCGCTCCGGCCAGGGCCTCGCGCGCCGTCTGTACACCCAGCCAGTCGCTCTCCTCGGCGCCCATGGCGTCGTTGTAAGGAAATGCGTCGGAGCCGAAGGTAATTTTATCGGGGAACAGCTCCAGCCATTCCTTCAGCGACTGCTTGAACTGGGCGGGATACTCATCCATCTCCATCAGCGATGAATCGAGATAAACGTTCTTCATGGCACCCAGCCAGATGGCGATGCGCTCCAGGGGATAACCGCCGTGAATCATCACCCAGGTCACTTTACTGTAGCGCGGGTCTCGGAGCACGTTTTCCAGGTTCATGATGTTCCCGTGGGTGATGTCGAAATAATCGCCGATCCCCACCGCGGTGTGGATATGCACGGGCAGGTGGAGACGGCCGCCTTCGCTCACCAGGTACCGGAAGATGTAATCCTGGAACGTGGTGTATTCCTGCATCGAGGGCACGCCGCCGGCGTGGTACTTGCGATAGACCGCCTCCGCCTGGGCTTTGGATGGATCGGCAAAATGCAGGGAGCGGAAGTAGGCAGCCTCGAACTTCATGGCGATGCCGCCCTTGCGCTGATTGTCCTCCAGGGTGCGGGAGACGAACTTCAGGTAGTCGTCAAATGTAGCGGGCAGTCCGCTCACGCCTTCCTGCTGCATCCAGCGGTGCAGCATTTTCTCCTGCAGCGGGATGTAGACCTGCTGGTCGGAATTGCGCGCGGTCATGTCGCGATTGTTGAACGGCCACATGAAAGAGTCGGCAAAGAACACCCACTTGAAGCGATGGGGATCCAGGTAGTCCATCATGGCGCGGTTGGCGACGGAGGTCTCCACCCCCAGCTGGTCGAGAATGCGGTCCCAATAACCGGCGTCGCCCAATTGCTTGCGCAGTTCCGCTTTCTTCTGCACCACCCACTTGGCGTGTTCCGGATTCATGTCGTCATAGGGATAGCCCCAGAGCGCCTTCATGGCCGCGACCATCTCGGGATTGTCCAGGCGCTCGCGCAGCGGCGAACTGTAGTTGGGAGGCGCGGCCATGGCGTCCACGTCGGGGTCGTCGGCAAAGCCGGGATGGGCGTGGTGATCGTAAATGGGAATCTTCTGGATCTCGCCCAGCAAACGCTGGTAGGTGGCCTGCAGGTCAGGGCCGGGATAGGGCTGGGCCTGCGCGAAAGCGAAAATGGGGAACAGCAGAACTGGAACAATAGCGAGTTTTCGAAACATGGCTAGTTGACCGATTCTCTTTTCACCACAGAGGCACGCAGACAGCGAGAGTCTCCTATCCTGGCGTTCTCGGTGCCTCTGTGTCTACGTGGTGAATTCCTTTTCTCTTAGCGCCGCACCGTCGCAGCGGACCAGGCGGCGGAAACTCTCTGGATGCGTTCGGTGGCCTCTTTCAAGGTCGCATTGGAAGAGGCGAAACTGAAGCGCACGAACTCTCGGCCAGCATCGCCGAAGGCGGCGCCAGGAATGGCGGCTACGCCCGCTTCCTCCAGCAGGATGCGGCACAGTTCTTCGGCGCAGACGCCGGTATCGGCGATGTTCACCCAGGCGTAAAACGCACCCTCGGGCGGCATGCAGCGGAACCCGGGAATGCGGTTGAGGTCGGCGATGAATTGCCTACGCCGTGCTTCGAATTCGCGCACCATGCGCCGGGTGGCGCCCTGGGAGTCGCGCAGCGCCTCGATGGCTGCCCATTGCGCGAACTCGGCCACACAGGTGTAGCTGTTCACCGCCAGCAGGTCGAGGGCGGGCACAAAGCGCTCCGGCGCCACCGTATAACCCAGGCGCCAGCCGGTCATGGCAAAACTCTTGGAGAAGCCGTCAATGATAAAAGTGCGCTCCGCCATGCCGGGATAGCTGAACATGGATTTGTAGGCGCCGGCGAACACGATGCGGGCGTAAATTTCGTCGGAGAGCACGATCAGGTCGTGCCTGATCGCCAATTCGGCCAGGGCACGCTGGACCTCATCCGCGTAAACCGTGCCCGTGGGATTGTTGGGCGAGCAGGTGATCAGGATCTTGGTGCGCCCTGTGATCTTGCGCGCCACTTCATCGGGATCGGGTTGCAGGCGGTTGCGTTCGGCCAACTCGTAGGGCACCGCCACGCCGCCGAAGCCGCGAGTAATCGAAGGGTAGCCGGGAAATCCGGGATCAGGATAGAGCACCTCGTCGCCGGGTTCGAGCAGCGCCATCAGGGCAAGAAACAGGGAAATCTTACAGCCAGGAGCCAAAACGACGTTTTCGGCGCTGACACGCAGGCTACGGGTGCGCGCCAGGTAAGCAGCAATTTCTTGGCGCAATGCGGGCAGGCCTTTGACCGGGCAGTAGCGGTCCTTGCCGGC
>DATEJK010000080.1:0-27792 GCA_035278025.1 Terriglobales bacterium
CGCAGACCGCCGCCACCGAGAGGTCGCGGAAAGTTTGGCGGATTACCTCAAAATATTCTTCGCAGACCTCGGTATCCGCATCCATCAGGCAGATGTACTCATACCGCTTAACCAGCTCAAACTCGAGCGCGCCCCGCTTTATGCTGTGCGCTTTACCGACGTTTTTCTGGTTACGCAAAACATTGACTTGCAACGAGCGGGCGATGTCGCCCGTGCCGTCGCTGGACCCATCGTCCATCACATAAATGTCGGCAGCCGGAACACCTGCCCGCAAAATGCTACGCAGCGTTTTGCCGATTCCCAGGCACTCATCCTTGGCAGGAAGCAATACACAAAGGCGGTTCACAAACCACCTCTTATGACCAATTCGCGCGCGTCGAAGGCAACCGAATAAATGCCGTGTTTGTCGGGATGCAGCTCACGCCCGCGTTGAAAGAGGCGGCTGCCTTGCCGCATCCGGGTTTTGAGCACCACGCCGGCGGGAAAGGGATGGGGCAGCTCCCAAGCGAACCTCTTGCCGCCATCTACACTGTGCGGCTCGGCCTGCTGCACAATCCGTTGGGCCCGGAAGTAGGCTGCAACCACTCCGAAGGGAGCGATCCACAAGCCTTGCCGCTCTTTGGCTCTCAGGTAATCCAATACAGAAACAAATGTCGTGGCTGGAATCGGCTCCCATCCTGTGGAGGGATCATCGATACCGTGTATCTGCAAGGTCGTCCATGCCCCTAAAGAAATGGCTTTATCAATCCAGCCGTTGTAGACCGAGGCGTCGTAGCGGGTGTAGCTGGGCTGGCTGGGTAGGCTGTACCAGTCAGGCTCGGCATCCGGCCTGACGTACAGCAGATCGCCGCCGCCGCGCCACCCACGCGCGGCAAAGTCATAGCGCTTGACCCAGAACGCAAGACCTGGCGAACTCTCTTCGTACGGGTAGGCAAAAATGAGGACATCAGACCTAAAATTGCTGTCCAGGAATCTCTTCGCATCTTCTACCTGAACCTCTTCGTTCAGCTTGCTGAGAGTTGCGGGGTGCTCATGGCTGATGGAGTGATTGCCAATTTCATGTCCTTTTCGTTGTGCCTTCCTCCAATCTTCCAGCCGGGTGAGTTTGGAGACGGTCAGGAAGAAGGTGCCGCGCAGATGGCGCCGGTTCAGCAATGGGACAACGCGATCCAGTTGCACGCTGTCGGCGTCGTCGAAAGTAAGCGATACCGCAGCCCTATGCCCATTCCAAGGCAACACTTGGAGCGTGGGGGTTTGTGCGCAGCAGCAGGCAACCAGAAAACTGCACACCAATCCTGCCTCGAATATTCTTCTCATCAACTTATGGGAGCAGAACTCGCAAGGATATATCCCTGCTAATTGGGGAGGCCTGCTGGAGTGCAATGGCAGTGCCAATGCGGGAGGCGGCCGCAAGATAAATTCACGCCCTTGCCCTGTGCGAGGAGTATGGAAGCAACTTCCACAAACGCAACAGCTTAGCTTTCAGCAGTCAGGCCGCATTCCGGCCGGTTCGCGAATTGCGGATTACTTTTAGGGGGAAGATGAAGTTACGTTGGTAACTTCAGCTCTAAATCGCGAAGGAGGGAGATTTTCATCCCGAGAGGTAAACATGTTCCACAGCATTGATTGTGGTTAGTGTTGTGGCCCTCCCGCACGCGGTGGAGGCAAAGTCGGGCTGGGATGGCATCGCGAGGCCTGATGCCCAGCGATCACCCCAAGGCAGGACTCGCCCCTTTCTCCTGCCCGTGCCGCTGGACTGACCACTTCTTTGGCTGGAGACCGCATCCCCGCAGAGTTGACGCAGCGCCTTCCGTATAATGCAGCCATGGCGAAATACCTGGTCACCGGAATTGCGGGTTTTATCGGCTCCAATCTGGCACGAGCCCTGCTCGCACGCGGAGACGACGTGCGCGGGATTGATAACTTCTCCACCGGCAAGCGGGAAAATATCGCTGACATTGTGGCCAGCCTGGACTTTCGCGAATGCGACCTGCTCGATTTGGATGCCATGCGCAATGCCTGCCAGGGCGTGGATTATGTTTTGCACCAGGCGGCTATAGCTTCCGTCCCCCGCTCCATTAACGACCCGCTGGCCACCAATCGCGCCAATGTGAACGGCACTCTAAACCTTCTCGTGGCCGCCCGCGATGCCAAGGTCAAGCGCGTGGTTTTTGCTGCCTCCTCTTCCGCTTACGGCGATACCCCCACCCTGCCCAAGCGCGAGGCGATGGTCTCCTCTCCTATTTCGCCTTACGCAGTAGCCAAGCTGGCGGGCGAACTCTACATGCAGTCTTTCTGGCGTGTTTATGGCCTGGAAACCGTGTGCCTGCGCTATTTCAACATCTTCGGCCCGCGTCAGGATCCCGGTTCGCCTTATTCCGGGGTGCTGGCCAGGTTCATTACGGCCATGTTGAATGGCCAGGAGCCCACCATTTTCGGAGACGGCGAACAAAGCCGCGACTTCACTTATGTGGACAATGCGGTCATCGCGAATTTGCTGGCGTGCGCCGCGCCCGCCGAGCAGGTTGTGGGACGCGTTTTCAACGTGGCCGCCGGACACCAGGCCACCCTCAACCAGACCATCGCCCTGCTTCGCCCTATTACCGGATACCAGGGCCCGGTGCAGCATGGCGCGGAGCGCGCCGGGGATATCAAGCACTCCTTTGCCGACATCTCCCTGGCAGAAAAACAGCTGGGCTACCGCCCCAGCGTGGGCTTTGAAGAAGGTCTCAAGCGCACCGTAGCCTGGTACCGGCACGGATAAAGGCAGGCGCAACCGGTTTTCCCGCAGATTGCGGCCGCACGGCATTCAGCGCCTAAAGAAAGGACGCGAAACCTCCGTCGAAGAATCCTACTGGACTATCAGGTCAACAGAGGTTGTGTGGGTTAATGGCCCAGAGATGGCGGTTACTTTGACGTGGTATGTCCCCGAAGGCGTGCCGCCGGTAACGGTGGGCGGGTTGTTGGTGGAAGAACCGCCACCGCCGCAACTGGCCAGCATCAGCGCCAGCAGAAGCAATCCAAGACAGCAAAGGAAACGGCGCGACCATCGGTACCGAGGTGTTCTGCCTGCCGCGAGAAGGATACCCGGCAGCAGCAGCGAAAAGGCGTAAAGCGGGGAGAGATCATGGGCACGATTCAGCCCGGCAGCGCGCCTAAGAGTCGTCAGGGTCAATGTGGCGGTCACGGGTCCGCCGGCTGGGGCAGCCGTGGGGGCGATCGCGCAACTGATGTTGGCGCTGGCAGAAAGACTGGAGCAGCTCAATACTACTGTCGAATTGAGCCCGCTTATGGGAGTGATCGTGAGCTGGTAGGTAGCGGCGCTCCCCGCTTGGACGGTGGCCTGGCTGGGTGACGCCGTAACCGTGAAGTCTGGCGGCGCCAACAGGCCGTATACCATCAGCTGGCCGGAAACAGTTGCCAGGTACACCTTCCCATTAGCGACGACGGGCGAAACAAATTTGGCGTAGTTGCCGACGCCGTCGCGGGTACTGTTTTGGTTGCTGTCCCACAGTTCGTTCAGATTGGTCGCGTCAAAGGCGCGCAAGATTCCCGGCATGGGGGAATGGCTGGGGTCGCCGCTGGCTGTTGCCGAGGACCAGAGAATACCGGTGCCAGACGAGTCTCCGTTGGAAGAAACCGCCAAGGCGGCGTTGTTGGCATCGCCACTGGCGTTGGCAATCGTGCCCACGGAAACCGGGGTGGTTTGGAACGTGGTCCCATTAAATCGCCAGGCCTTAGGCAAGTCACCCGGGCCATACAGATATAAAAGCGGACCGAACGTCGAACTGTTCCAGTACACCGGGGCTCCGATGATTTGACCGGTGGTGGCCTGCCATTCCTGGAGATCGGCATCAAAGGTTGCATTGAACTTGCCCATGTTGCCAGTGTCCATCACGCGAATCCATCCGTCCTTGCCCCCGGACAACAGCAGATTGGTTCCGGGCAGCAAGAGGGGCCCACCGGAGCCAAGATCGGTATCGCTAGCGCTTAACGAACTCTGGTCGTCAGGCGTGAAGTAATCGAGGACAGAAAGACTGGAACCGTCCAGCTTGAGAATAGAGTCACCGTAGGCGGAGCCGCCGGTATTGGCGGTGAAGGCGCCATTGCCAGTGGCCACATAGACGTTTCCGGAGCCATCCACGACTGGACCCTGTCCGCCTTGCCAGATGCCGCCTTCGGAACTTGTGGGACTACTGTTAAACACGGTCTTCTGCTGCAAGGTGGTGGCGTCGTAGACCAGAATCCAGCCGTGCCACACACTGATATCTCCGATAGCGCCAAACGCTAAATATAGTTTGCCGTTCGCCAGCAATAAGGCGGGATGGTTCACATGGTAAAGAACATTGAAGCCCGAGGCGGTTATGTCCACCGGGCTGCCCGGCATCTCCGCCCCCGAGGTGATATTCAGGGCGTGCAGGCGGAAATGATAGCTGTTGTCGCTGTCCTTGTTTTTGGCAACGACATAGATGACTTGTCGGCTCAGATCAATGACCGGAGTGGAGGTGATGCCGATCTCGGGAGTGATGTCCTGAAAGACGCATCCCGAGGAGGCGCAAACATCCTGGCTGGGAACGGTGCTGCCCAAATTCTTCCGCCACAACATAACCGCATTGCGATCATCGGCATCAAAAGCGTAAACCGAATTGTGTTCGGTTGCCACATAGACCACGTTTCGCGGCGCACCCGCAATCACCAGATTGGCGACGTACAGTGGCTGGGCATAGATGTTACCGTCCACCGGCAACGTGAACAGCTTGCCAAAATTGCTGACGTTGACATTCGAAGTGTTGAGCCAGATTTCCTGACGATTCTGCCCGGTGCGGTAATTGTCATTGTGCCCGGTCAGAACCGAAACTTGCGCCGTCATCAGGGACGGCGATAGCAGAACAAAAATGAGCCGCAAACTATGTCTTGTCATGCGCATCATGGCGCTGGACCCGTGATACTGCCCGCGACAACGGTCCGGCGCGGGAACTGACCCGACGCCGTTTGGGGCTTGCACTGAGTTGCACTGCAAAATCGTCAACGATACGGCTGGTGGCGCGAAAAACTTAGGCAGGACGGGTGGCTTTTGATCGCGTTACGACGGGACGCCCCTTACTCTGATTGTCTCTATCCAGACCAGAGCTGTCAATGTGCATGAGTTTGCATTGGTGAGTGCGCAAGGTCTGCATAGGGAAGAAGCGTGCCACCGCTGAAGCGCGCTGCATGTACGAAGGGTCTTTGCGTGAGCACGATGCACCGAACTGTTGCACTGAAACTGTAAACATTTTGCGTCTCCCCCGGCCGACGATCCCAGTTCACAAGAAGTTTTGACAGGTAAGTACCTCCTGGAGTAAACCATAGGGCACCCTGTGCTTGGGCTCGAGCCTCCCCTGTTTTACCGACCTTCAACGTGCTCAGGCCGAACCATCAAAGGAGCTCCCTTGGGGCGCAGCATACGTGTCCTTTTTAGATTCTGGTTTTGCTTTGCAATCGCGGCAATTGCATCCGGCCAGGTTTCTGTTCTTACGCAGCACAATGACGTTGCCCGTACCGGGCAAAACCCCAACGAAACCATTCTCACCACCTCCAACGTAAACGTTTCCCAATTTGGGAAACTATTTTTTCGCGCGGTGGATGGCCAGATTTATGCGCAGCCGCTCTATGTTCCCAGCCTCACCCTGGGCGGCAAGACGCGCAACGTGGTCTATGTGGCCACCGAGAACAATAGCGTGTACGCCTTCGACGCCGATGATCCCAATGCCTCTGCGCCGCTGTGGAAGGTGAACCTGGGCACGCCCGTCCCCAGTTCCGACATCTGCACTCCGTCAGTGGGGGGATGCCCGTACGTTGACCTGACTCCCCAGATCGGGATCACGGCGACTCCGGTCATTGATACCGGTAACGGTACGTTGTATGTGGTCGCAAAGACCAAGAACACAGCCAACAGTACGTACCACTTCTTCCTGCACGCCCTCGACCTGCTCACCGGGGCCGAGAAATTCGGCGGGCCTGCGGAAATCGCGGCCACAAATTTCATTCCTCTCAATCAGAACAACCGGCCAGGTCTGTTGCTGGTAAACGGCACTGTTTATGCAGCCTTCGGTTCGGTGGGCGATATCCGCTCCTGGCACGGCTGGATTTTTGGATTCAACTCTTCCACCCTGCAATTGATGGTTACCTTCAACGCCACACCCAAGGGCAGCTACGGAGGAATATGGGCAGGTGGCGTGGGGCTGGCAGCGGATACCGACAACGTGTATGCCATCACTGGCAACGGCACTTTTGATGTCAACACTGGTGGCTCGGATTACGGCGACTCAGTGCTGAAGCTCAGCACTTCCTCCGGCTTGAGCGTCGCTGATTACTTCACTCCCGATAATCAATCCTATCTATTCAGCGCCGACGCGGATTTGGGTTCGGGCGGCCCGCTCTTGCTTCCCGGCACCAACCTTCTGGTGATGGGCGGCAAAGACGGCATCCTGCGGCTCATCAACACCAGCACCATGGGCAAATTCAACTCCACCTTTAACGCCGACGTGCAGGAGTTTCAGGTCAGTTCCGGGCAGGTGCTCGGCGGCTTCGCCTATGCCAACAGCCCGTCTTTCGGGCCCGCGGTTTATCTCTGGGGGCCGGGCGGGTTTCTGAAGGCATGGAAATTCAACGGCTCCACTTTTCAGACCACTCCAGCTTCACAGGGCAACATCAGCAATGCCGCGGGAGAGTCGCCGGAAACTCCGCTGTCCATCTCGTCCAACCAGAACCAACTCGGAACCGGAATCGTCTGGGCGGTCAAGCCGGCTTCTGACCCCAATCACACGACGGTCGCCGGCACCGTGTATGCATTCGACGCCAACGACCTTACCCACGAACTGTGGGACAGCAATCAGAACGCCTCGCGCGATGCCCTCGGCAACTACGCCAAGTTCTGCCCGCCGACGGTGGCCAATGGCAAGGTGTATTTGGGCACCTTCTCCAATCAACTGGTAGTTTATGGACTCAATCCACCGGCAGCAACCGCAGTCACATTTGTGCAGGTCAACTCCGCCACGCCGCAGTCGGCGACAGCCAGCATATCGGTACCCTACTCGATGGCCGAAACTGCCGGGGACCTGAACGTCGTGGTGGTCGGCTGGAACGACACCGTCTCAGCGGTGAGTTCGATCAGCGACAGCGCGGGAAATGCTTACACTCTGGCCGTTGGCCCAACCACAGCATTGGGCGCGCGCCAGTCCATCTACTACGCCAAAAACATCAAGGGCGGCAGCAACACCGTTACCGTGAACTTCAACCAGGCCGCGGCCTACCCGGATGTGCGCGTGCTCGAATACGCGAATGCCGACACTACCAACCCGCTGGACGTGACTGCGGCCGCCACCGGCAGCAGCACGACCGCGAACAGCGGGCCAGCCACCACAACCGCCGCCAATGAGCTGGTTTTCGCAGCCGACACTATTGCCACCGGCACGCCCGGGGCCGGCACCGGTTTTACGGCCCGCATCATTACTCCCCACGATTCCGACCTTGCCGAGGACAAGCTTGCAGGCGCCCCCGGCACTTACTCCGCCACCGCTCCTCTTGCTCCGAGTGGCTACTGGGTAATGCAAATGGCGACCTTCAAATTTCAGAGCAAGGGGGCAGGAGCCGCGCCTGCGGTAAGCTCAATCTCGCCGACCTCGGGCTCGACCAACGGTGGGACGGCAGTGACCATCAGCGGCAGCAACTTCGCCGCCGGAGCCACAGTGAGCTTAGGAGGCACTTTGGCCACGAATGTCAGCGTGGTCAACAGTGCCTCCATTACCGCCACCACTCCCGCTCACGCGACCGGCACGGTCAACGTGGTTGTTACCAACACCGACGGGCAGAGCGGTACCCTTTCCAGCGGATTCACGTACACCAGCACCAGCCCCACGGTGACTTCGGTTTCGCCCAACTCCGGACCGACTGGCGGCGGCACGGCAGTGACCATCGGGGGGACCAATTTCCTTTCTGGCGCCGGCGTCAGCTTCGGGGGAACAGCGGCCAGCAACGTCACCGTGGTCAACAGCACCTCGATTAACGCCACCACGCCGGCCCATGCCGCCGGAACGGTCAACCTGGTGGTCACCAACCCCGGCGGGCAGAGCGGCACCCTGACCAACGGTTTTAATTATGTGTCGACTGCGCCGGTCATCAGCTCGATTTCTCCCACGTCAGGAACGGCGAACGGCGGCACTTCAGTGACCATCAGCGGCAGCAACTTCGCCGCCGGTGCAACGGTGTCGTTCGGAGGCACTTCGGCCACGAATGTCAGCGTGGTCAACAGTACCTCGATTACCGCCACCACTCCCGCGCACGCGAGTGGTACGGTCAACGTGGTCGTCACCAATACCAACGGGCAGAGCGGAACGCTGACCAACGGCTTTAGTTTCACCTCCTCTTCGGCCTCCACCATCACCTTTGTGCAGGTGGCGGCCGCAACACCGCAGGGAACCGCCGCCACCGTATCGGTCCCCTACTCGCACGCGCAGACGGCGGGGAATCTGAACGTCGTGGTGGTCGGCTGGAACGACACGGTCTCAGCGGTGAGTTCGATCAGCGACAGCGCGGGAAATGCTTACACTCTGGCCGTTGGCCCGACCACAGCACTGGGCGCACGCCAGTCCCTCTACTACGCCAAAAACATAAAGGGCGGCAGCAATACGGTTACAGTTACTTTCAGCCAGGCAGCCTCTTCCCCCGACGTTCGTGTTCTGGAATATGCCGGCTCCGACGTTAACAGCCCTCTGGACGTGACCGCGGCGGGCAGCGGCAGCAGCACCACCGCGAGCAGCGGTTCGGCCACAACTTCGGCCGCCAACGAGCTGATCTTCGGTGCCGATACCATTGCCACGGGCACACCCGGACCAGGCGCCGGCTTCACGACCCGCATCATTACCCAGCCCGATTCAGATATTGCCGAGGACAGGATCGGCGCGACCGCCGGCTCTTACTCCGCCACTGCCCCCGTTTCTCCCAGCGGATACTGGGTGATGCAGATGGCAGCCTTCAAACCGCAGAGCAGCGGAGGAAGCTCGGCGCCGCTCGTCAGTTCAATTTCTCCCACTTCAGGCTCGGCTAACGGGGGAACTGCTGTGACCATAACCGGCAGCAACTTCGCTGGCGGAGCGACGGTCGCCTTCGGAGGCGTAGCGGCGACAAATGTCGTCGTGGCCAGCAGCACCTCTATTACCGCTACGACTCCCGCGCATGCCGCCGGAACGGTTAGCGTGGTGGTGACTAATTCCAATGCTCAGAGCGGAACTCTGGCTAACGGATTTACTTACAGTTCTGCAAGCATCACGCCGATCACCTTCGTGCAGGTGGCAGCGGCGACACCGCAGGGTTCCGTCAGCACCGCGTCAGTTCCCTACGCGCTGGCGCAGACGCCCGGTAACCTGAACCTGGTCGTGGTGGGATGGAATGACACCAGTGCTTCGGTGAATTCGATCAGCGATAGCGTGGGAAACACCTATCTGCTGGCGATAGGCCCGACAACGGCTTTGGGCGCGCGGCAATCCATCTATTATGCGAAAAACATCAAAGGCGGCAGCAACACGGTGACCGTCAACTTTAGCCAGGCGGCGGCTTCCCCGGACATTCGTGTGCTGGAATACTCCGGTGCCAGCATCACGAGCCCGCTGGATGTGACCGCCGGCGCCAGCGGGAGCAGCACCACCGCGAACAGCGGCCCGGCCACCACCACAGCGGCCAACGAACTAATCTTCGCAGCCGACACGATCGCCACCGGCACGCCGGGACCGGGCACAGGATTTACCGCGCGTATCATCACAAAGCCGGATTCCGATATCGCCGAGGACAGGATCGGCTCGACCGCCGGCACTTATTCCGGTACCGCTCCGGTTTCACCCAGCGGGTACTGGGTAATGCAGATGGTCACGATCAAGCCGTAGAGACGCGCAACAATATGCAAGGCAAACCTAGCATCACATTCATGTAGGCGCGCATCCCATCCAGCAACAGTGAATGCCGACTTCGGTTGCCGTGGAGAAGTCGGTCAATTACAATTTTGGACAAGCAGAAATGAATCCTCTGGCCAGCGAGCTATTGTGTGCTCGTTGCGCGTCCTTCAGTCCTGATCTTCGGCCGTCCGCGCGTCTAACCGAAACGAATGCATGGCGGCTTTGGCCGTCATGGTGACCAAGTGGCTGTTCTTGCCTGCCTGCAAGGAGGGTTTTCCATGCATCACTACCGAGTCCTGTGCTCTGTCCTGTTGCTGGCCTTTGCGATGACCGGGATGGCGCTGAGCCAGGTTGAGGTCGTTACCAATCACAATGACGGAAGTCGAACGGGCGCAAACCTGAGCGAAACTATTCTTAATGCCTCCAACGTAAACACCAGCAATTTTGGAAAGCTTTTTACGCGAACCGTGGACGGGCAAATCTACGCTCAACCGCTGTACCTTTCGCAGGTCCCAGTAGCGGGCCAAGGACGCCGCAACGTCGTATATGTCGCCACCGAACACAATACGGTCTACGCATTCGATGCAGATAATGCCGCTACTTCCGCGCCGCTGTGGCAGGTGAACCTTGGCCCATCGGTGCCGAGCGGCGATATCTGTCAAAACATGGGCGGATCGCCTTTTTGTCCTTATCCCGACCTGGTTCCGGAAATTGGAATCACCAGCACCCCGGTGATTGATCCTGCCACGGGAACATTGTATGTAGTCACTAAGACCAAGACGGCCGGCGCCTACCAGTTCCTGCTGCATGCGCTGGATGTGGCTTCGGGGGCCGAGAAATTTGGCGGGCCGGTCCAGATCACGGCGTCGGTGCCAGGCAACGGCACGGGAAGCAGTGCCGGAAGCTTGAGCTTCGATGCGTTGCACCACCTGAACCGTCCCGGCCTGTTGTTGTTGAATGGAGTGGTGTACATCGCGTTTGGCGCGGTGGGGGATATACCTCCCTTTCATGGCTGGGTGATGGGCTACGACGCGAAGACTTTGCAGCAGGTCTCCGTATTCAACGCCAGTCCTGACGGCGCAGCGGCGGGAATCTGGGCGGGAGGCCAAGGCCTGGCCACCGACGGCGATAGCATTTATTTGGCGACGGGCAACGGAACCTTCGACGGAAACAGCGGCGGGCGGGATTGGGGCAGCAGTTTCCTGCGCCTGAAGCCTTCACCTTCCCTGAGCGTAGAGGATTACTTCACCCCGCATGACCAGGGTTATCTGAGCTCGGCGGACCTGGACGTGGGCGGAGGCGGGCCAATGCTGTTGCCCAACATGAACCTGGTGGTAGGCGTGGGCAAGGACGGAGTGCTTCGGCTGGTAAGCAAGAGCCAGTTCGGCAAGTACAACGCCGCTTTCAATAATGATGCGCAGGAATTTCAGCCTACCGGCTTTTTCCTGGGCGCGCCCGTATTCTGGACCGGAGCTCACGGTCCCGCCATTTATCTCTGGGCGGCTGGCGATTATTTGAAACAGTACGGGTTCGCAGGCGCAGAGCTGCAAACCCTGCCGCTATCTCAAAGCGCGATGAGCGCGCCGGGGCAGATTTCGAACAACGTTCCCCTCTCGCTGTCGGCGAACGGAGCCGCACCCGGCAGCGGGATCGTATGGGCGACCGCAGCTAGGGCGCAGGATAGCAGCGGGCAGCTGACAGGTATCTTGCGCGCTTTTGACGCCGATGACCTCTCGCACGAACTGTGGGACAGTACGCAAAACGCGCAGCGCGATGATCTGGGGCACTTCGCGAAGTTTGCGCCTCCCACCATCGCTAACGGCAAGGTGTATGTTGCAACTTTTTCCAACCAGCTGGCGGTATACGGGCTAACCAGCGGTGACTTCAGCCTGAAGACAGACGACCACGTGGTGCTGCCCACAGGACAATCCACCAGCACCACCGTTCAGGTGATTCCTCAGGCTGAGGGACTGACTGATCAAGTGTCGTTGTCCTGTTCTGGACTGCCGGCGGGAATGAGTTGCACCTTCTCGCCCGGGTCGCTGCCGGCGGGATCCACTCGCATGCAATCCAGGCTGACCCTGAGCAACAGTTCGGCGTCAATAAAAAACGGCAGCTTCCCAAAGTCGTTCCCGGCCAGTTGGTTTTTGCTGGCAGGCTTGTGCGCGAGTGCGGCGCCGCTGGCGGGAAAACGTAAGCAGCGCGTCCGGTGGCTGATTCTGGCCGGGCTGGCTGGAGCAAGTCTGCTGCTGGCGGGTAGCTGCGGCGGAGGGGGGACCGCCCATCCTGCTCCCGGCGCGATCTCTCAGCCGCTGACCAGCAAGTTTGCTGTGGTGGCAAACTCCGGTGGGATCGAACACAGAAGCACGATCACACTGATTACCAAGTAGACTGGACCGCAAGGTGCCTCAAGATTAACCCCAGCCCTTGCTGAAGTGGCCCGGTGCGGATGAGAAGCGGTCTGCCTTCCCTGCCGCAATCTTTTGCATATACCTGGGCTGATCAAACCCAAAAGGTATCGTTCGGGGCCCATTGGATGGAAAGCTACTTGCACCACGCCCCTGGCACATATGGGCCGGGATTGGCGTGTTGACACCCTTCGGGGCTACTTTTTGTTCCTGATGACGCTGGCGCATCTTCCGGAGGAAGTGCTGCTGCGCCTCTCCGAATACTTCTTCGGCTTTGCATCGGCGCCGGACGGATTTGTGTTTCTCTCCGGCATGACCACCGCCTGGGTATACCTGCGGGTGCGCAACAAACGTGGGCCCTCGGCGATGCGCGCCAAAGCTCTTCGCCGAACCGGCGATATCTATTTCACACATATGCTGCTGCTCAGTCTCGCCATTATCGCGGGGGCGAGAATCGGGGGCGCATCGGCCCGCTCTCTGCATCCCCTGCTCACGCTGCTCAGCGGCAGCGTCTTCCTGTATCAGCCAAGAATGCTGGACATCCTGCCCATGTATTGCATTTTCTTCTTGTCCATTCCGCTGACGCTGGAAGCGATGATGAGGGGGAAGGCGTGGCTGGTGGGTGTAATCAGCGGAGCACTGTGGCTGGCAGCACAATGCGGCGTGGGAGACGCAATTCGGGGCGTAGCCTGGATTGACCTGGGAGCATTCAACGTGCTCGCCTGGCAGGGCTATTTCATCGCCGGACAATATATCGGCTATCGCCGGGTGGCAGGAAAAGTCGTAGTCCCCAAGAGCCGCAGGTTGCTGGCACTTTGCGCGGCCGTCGCCCTGTTCCTTTTTGAGCAGCGCCACTTCGGCCTGGTCACGACATCATGGCTGCGGTTTGTGGGTGGTCCGGATCACAATCCTATCCGGTTTTTGGACGCTGCCTGCCTGGGATATCTTGTGTGGTGGGTGCCGCGTTCCCTGGATGAGAGGCTGAAAGCTTACCGCCTGTTTCAGATGTTTAATTATCTGGGGCAGCATTCGTTGCAGGTATTTGCCTGGTCTATCGCTTTAACCACCACAATGGTTCATTTCCGGGCTTACTTCTGGAACCCCTTTTCTCCGATGGGAAGAGTGGCAGTGGCGCTGCTAGCCGGCCTTACGCTAATCATACCGGCGTGGCTACACCAGCTCTACCGGCAGAGACGCTCGGCCAAACCAATTGTCCTTGCCACGTATCCCGCCTCAGCCGGTAACTAGCAGAGAAAAGGCAAGCAACCGCTTATGCCTTCTGCTTCCGCTCGATGATCAATTCTGTGACCTTGGTAATCACAGCAGCAAAGGAATCCTGCGCCTTGGTAAATGCGGCGTTAGCGCGATCGGCGATGGCGTCGGGCGTGGCGTCACAGCTGCGTGAAAGCACCACGATAGGAAGGGTGGAATCAAGGGCACGAATATGACGCACCAAGGTTTCACCGTCCATGTCGGGTAACCGGTAATCGAGAATGACGCCGTCCACGGGTGCAGCCGAAAGGAGAGCAAGCCCCTCCTGCGCCGTCCTGGCAGTCAGGACAGAATAGCCGCAATTCTCCAGGATAGGTTTGCGCAGGGTCACGCCAGCAAGGTGATCGTCAATCCAGATAAGTGTGCTCATAATTGCCGTGTCCTAGCTGCGCAGGTTAGGAGCGGACGAAAGGGCGCTTATGCTTGGCCAGATAAGAGTTGCAACACACTAGCGCTGTCGCGCCGGCATCGTCAATGCCCGAAAAAGGTGCACGTGCCGCTCCGGGGAGCCGCGAAAAGTGCTATCCTAAGCGGCATTTGACCGAAGCCGCCCGGCTTTGGGACGGGTGGGAAGAAACATTTCTGCTTGGGGGACAATCATGAGGGCTAGATCAGCAGCTGTATCCCAAGCCGCGGGGGATGCAGTGTGGTCCTTTCGAGATCCGGCTGGCAGCGTAATCGCCATTGACGACCGCATATTGCGGGTGGTGAAGCCGGCCTTTCGGCCTGATGTGGAAGCCGTGCTTAAGTCACGGGCCATTCAAAGGTTTATTCAGGAAGGTAAGTTCGTAAGGACTACGCCATTGAACGCGGCTGACGGCAGCCTGCCGGAGGTAGTGCGCCAGCATTTGGTGTGGCACATTGACGCCGAAGTCCTGGAGCACGAGCGGATCTGGTTTCAGTCTTTTCCCTCGGAATGGCCGGCAGAGATGCTGCAGGCCGCCGGAGAACTGACCCTTGACCTGGCGGAGGCTCTGGTCGAGGAGGACCTCGGGCTTAAGGACGGGACGCCCTTCAATGTGCTGTTCCGGGGCACGCAGCCGGTGTTCATTGATGTGCTCTCGGTGGAACATCGCGACACCCGTAATCCGGTGTGGTTGCCTTACGCTCAGTTTGTCCGCACCTTCCTTCTCCCCCTGCTCGCCGCGCGCGATCTCGCGGCGCCTATTGGGCGTACATTCCTCGCCAGCCGCGAGGGATTGGAGCCGGAAGAAGTTTATAGCTCGATCGGATGGTGGAAACGGCTGCGGCCACCCTTCCTGGAACTGGTATCCATGCCCACCTGGCTGAGCGACCGCGGAAAGAAGGACAAGGGCGCCATTTACCAGCCCAGGAAAATGAAAAGTACAGAGCAAACGCGGTTCGTGTTGCGTGGCGTGCTGCGCCGCCTCAGGAGGGGCATGCGCAGGGTGCGGCCCCGGGAGCGTATGTCCTTCTGGTCCGAGTACACCAGCATGACCCACTATTCGGAAGAAGAACTGGGCAAGAAGATGCAATTCGTGCAATCCGCGGTCGGCGACAGCGGGGCCAATAAAATCCTTGATATCGGCTGTAACACCGGGCGCTTCAGCATCGCGTGTGCGGAGGCGGGCAGAAGTGTGGTGGCAGTTGACTCTGATGCGGCCGTCGTAGGTTCTCTCTGGCGGGCGGCATCACAGCGGCGTCTGAACATTCTCCCATTGGTGGTGAATATTGCGCAACCCACGCCTCCCACTGGCTGGCGGAACCGGGAATGCCCCTCATTTCTGCAGCGGGCGCGCGGCTCCTTCGACATGGTGCTGATGCTTGCCTTTATTCATCACCTGCTGGTCAGCGAAAGGGTGCCGCTGTTCGAGATCCTTCGTGTAACCGCCGAACTCACGCGCGACGCAGCGGTAATCGAGTTCGTGCCCGTCAGCGATCCCATGTTCCGACGCCTGCTGAGGGGCCGGGACGAACTGCACCGCGATTTCACAGTGGAGAACTTCGAGCAGGCCTGTTCCGGGTTTTTCCGGATCATTCGCAAACAAGAACTGGCACCTGGGTCACGATGCCTGTACTTCCTCCGCAAGTGAGGTGCGGGAGGTAATTCACCGGGCATGCTGCCGGATCCAGTCCGGCAGATTTGTGGCAGTGACTTCTCCCCGCAGGATGGCGGAAATCAGAGGGCGGATGATGGGCGTAGTAAACGGTGTGTCAAACACCACACCCTGCCGCTGTCCCGGCATTTTCACCATAAACGGTACCAGGGGAACAGGATCGGGATGCACCATCATGACCTGGCGCAAAGAATGGTCGGAGGTAATGATGATCGCGGAGTGGTCCCACAATCCCGCCCGCTCCATGGAGCCGCGGATAACCCCCAGGGTGCGATCGGCGAGGAGAAGATTGTCAAAAAACCAATCCTTGTGGACAGCGAAAGGGGTAACGCTGCTGCTGTACCGATCGAAAATCTCCGGCCCGTGTGGCACCGGGAGGTGAATGAAGACTAGGCCTAGCTGCGGATCGTCGGCCATGGATTCCGCCTTCACAAGCACATGCCGCAGGCGCTGAATGAGGCGCACTCGCGACTCCAGCGGAGTGAGCGCATCCAGTTCATCCACAAAACTTCTGCCAGCAGCCGGTGTGTCAGTGACTCCGGAATAGATAGGCTCCGAGTAACAGTCGGTAATCAGCGACGCAAAGATGCGGCAGTAAGGCAAATACCACCCGACTACACCGACATTGACGCGCGCGCTCCGCATATCGGCGAACAGGTTGGGAGCAGCGCCCCAGTCTTGCGGCGGCCCGTCCTCCGAAAACCGCAATAGCAGGGAGCGGTTCCCCTGCGCGGCGGGGAAGCCGTAGAACTCTCTGCCGCTGATGATGGAGGGCACAGCTTTCTCCGTATCGGTAGCCGGCTGGTGCGCCGCAGTGGCAAACAATGCCTGCGCCCGCACCCGGTCAAACTCGGGAAGGTGAATGCCGACAGGCCGGCGCGGAAAGCTCAAGGCGAAATCCATTTCATCGAAAATCATTACCACTACCCGCCGGACCGGAGGCGCCGGATCGAATCTGCCAGCCAGGACCGGCGGCGGGTTGTGCCGGGCAGACACCAGCGCCATTCGAAACAGATTCAGCGGTAACAAAACAACGAGTCCCACCGCGATGAATTCAACCGCAGGCAAGAGCTTGCGCGGGAAAAAGACAATTGCGACTCCTGCGGCCAGGGGAAGCACAATCAGGAGCACTGCGGTGATGGGGCCGTGATAGGGAAAGGCAATACGCCGCACCACATTCGACACCGCGAATAGAGGGATGGAATAAACAAGTCCTTCGAACGTGCGGCCCCTCAGCTTGAGTTTTGCCGTCAGCACCAGGAGAAGGTAAAAGATCGCCGCCAGCAAAAGCACGTTCAGAAACATAGTTAACTCATCAGCCCAGGACCAGGAGGGAGAAAGGAAGGAAGTGCCGTAAAGTCGGCGCTGCCAGGCGCTGAGGAAGGCCAGGTTAGCCAGCGAGAGCGCGATAAGAGAGCGCCGCAGACGATGGCGAGGAAGCTTCGCGCTAGGCGCTTGCTCGCCGGTTTCTCCGCGTGTGTTGGCTAGCAAGCGGCCCATGCCATCCCCGCCACATAGTACATCGAAAATCTCGTAGCATGATACGTTGTCGATCCGCTGCGAAATTAATTGGAAAGGACGTCAGTTCATTGCGTGTGCAAAACTTTGCGTCACGCCAACCGCCTGATATTCAGCATATCGGCGCAGTGCTTGCGAACTTTGACCTCCTGCAACTCGACAATCGCGACTGGGCTGATGTACGATGCTTCATCGTTGTGCGCCACTTCAGCGGGATCGCCAGATCCGAAGGCTGAAGGAGAACAAATGGGCAGAGTAGCTTTGTGGGGTTCGATCGCAGCGTTCCTATGTATCACGGCTTCCCTGGTAAACGCCACCATTAAGCCTCAAGCTGGGTTGGCATACACGGATCCTGGCTCGGGTGCCATGATCATCCAGCTGTTGACCACCTTCGGGCTGATGGCGGCCTTTTATTTCAGCCGGGCACGGCACTGGGTGGCAAAACGCCTCGGATTGGCAAGAGGCACACAGGAAAGCGATGCCAGTGCTTTTCACCCCGAGGATGAGAGCGGCGCTGGGAACGATTGAAAGCGGCGGTCGTTCCGGTAACAGCAGATCTCGCGATCTCAGACGGCGCGGGTGGATGACAATTTCTCAGCCTTCCGGAAAAGCGCGACCCAAGTGTACGCCCACGCCGGAGAGGATCTGCCAGGGAGGTCTCCGTCTAGTTGCGGGCCAGACCCAGCACGCTCAGGAAAAAACTGGAAAGGATAATCTGGCACCCGAGGGTTAAAGCCGTGACCGAGGGTACCACTGTCCGCAGCATGGTGCTGGTATTCAAGGGCCCAAAATTCAGCGTGCTCCAAACGTGGACAGCATAGAGGGAACTGGCCAAGCCGGTCAGAACAAGCAAGGCGCCGACAGTCAATCCCGTCTCCAGAGTGACAATCTTGAACCAGCGCTGGGCCCCGGGGTCGTGAGGCAGGAGGCCCTCGGTCATGCCATAGACCTTGGTGAACACTGCAAACGCGACTGACTGGAATCCAATGAGGATGGCGACCATGGCGTAAAGCAGGGTATGCACGTCGAAAGTGATGCCCTCGACTATCCGGGGCTGCGGCAGCAGCCACAATCCCAAGGCCGCACCGGCCAGCATCATGAGCAGTCCGGGGTAGAGAAAGAGCCAGCGTGGGCTGTAGAGCAGCATGAAACGCAGGTGCCGCCAGCCATCGCGCCATGTCCGGAGGTGAGGGCGCCGGTCGCGTCCGTCGCGGGAAAGAGTGGTAGGCACCTCGGTCACACGCAAACCCATCAACCCGGCTTTGACCACCATTTCGCTGGCAAATTCCATGCCAGTGGTACGCATGCCGAGCTTGTCATAGCCAGACTTGCTGAAGCCGCGTAAGCCACAGTGAAAATCGCCGCACTTGCTGTGAAAAAACACGCGACCGAGAAACGACAACACGGGATTACCGAGATAGCGGTGCAGCGGGGGCATGGCGCCAGCCTCGACGCCTCCGGCAAAACGGTTTCCCATCACCAGGTCGTAACCGGCGCGCAGCTTTTCCAGGAAGCGGGGTATATGGCGGAAGTCGTAGCTGTCGTCAGCGTCGCCCATAATCACAAAGCGGCCGCGGGCAGCACCGATACCACCCATGAGGGCACTCCCGTATCCTTTCTGTGGCACATTGACCACACAGGCTCCCAGGCCGCGAGCGATGTTTTGCGAGCCATCGCTGCTGCCGTTATCTGCCACCACAATTTCGCCCGCAATTCCCTGCTCTCGAAAGACGCGCTGGATTTTTTCGATGCAGAGGGGTAAGGTGCGGGCCTCATTAAGGCAGGGCATTACCACCGACAACTCAAGGGGCTCGTTACGTGGTACCGGCGAGGAGAGTGACGCTGGGGAACTAAGGGGTGAAGAAAGACTCATGACTAACCACACAAACCCAGTTGCTGCGCCAGGGAACTGCGGTCAGATATCAGGAAATCGCCAGCTGCGGCCCAGTGAAAAACCTCATTCCCTGGAGATTTGCAGCACCGCATCCTTCGGGCATGAGGGCTAGAAGAAACGATACCACAACAAGGTCCAGATCGCGGACATGCCATCGTTCCACCGGATCTTTTTGCCGGCACCTTTGGGGCGCGGATCGTATGAAATTGGGACTTCATGGATCGCTTCTCCCATGCGGCAGACTTTGGCCGTGACTTCCGGACAAAATTCGAAGCGATTGCCCTTCAGCGGAATGCGTTTGAGCAGCGAGGCGCGAAACACCTTGTATCCCGTGGCTTCGTCGCGAATGTTACAGCCATAGAGAAAATTCGTAAGCCAGGTGAGAAACTTCGCCCCCAGGAAGAAATACAGTCCGCGTTGCGGCCGGTCAGGTCGAACGCCGTAGACGACATTGGCGCGCCCGCTCTTGAGCGGCTCGAGCAGGGCGGCGTAATCGTTGGGGTCATACTCCAGGTCGGAATCCTGGATGATTATGTACTCCCCCACTGCATGACCAACACCAGTGCGAATAGCGGCTCCTTTGCCCCTGTTCCGGTCATGGAAGATTACCCGCACCTGGGAATCGTCTGGCAGGCCGAGAAGAGCTTCCCGCGTACCGTCGGTCGAGCCATCATCAACGACGATAATCTCCTTTGGCATGGGGACTTGTTTTACCAATTCCAAAACAGTCGTGATCCAGCGCGACTCGTTGTAGACGGGAATGATAACCGAAAGATAACCCTTGGCACCGGCAGCCGTAGTTGGGCTTTCAACGAGACTCGGATATACCTGGGGCACCGATGCGGGCGTGCTCATATTTTCCTGGCCTCCTGCAAGGCAACGCAGTCCGGGAAAGGGCTGCCGAGGGGCGAGTTAAGCGATGGAAAGCCCCACAAACCTGCAAGCCGCACTTGTCCTACTTCCTCAGACCATCCCATCCGGAAGCAATCGCAGGACCACCCTTTTACCGCCATCAATGGACGAAAACCTCAAGCTCAGCAATCAGTTGCAGGCCAGCTTAAAAGTAGAGGACCAACTGATTGCAAATCTTTGCAGAGGCCCGGGAAGTGAAATTTCTCCCGTCCACGCTTGAACACGGGCCAGTGGGCAATCCGATGTCAGTCCGGGTTCTGCAACGCCCAAGTCGCATATTCGTTGCGGGGCGGCGAGTAGTATACACCGACTCCTCCCGCCAAAGAGGTTACCGGTAGCCCGTCTCCAGCCGCCGCCAGCGGCGGCAAATGGATGGAAGTGTGGCACGGACGTGCTATCCGGAAGCGCTACAAAAGGGGCTATGATGTCCTTTCCGGCATGTAGCATTTCCCTTCCCATAGAAATAATTACCTTGCCAAACGGGGACCGGGGAGTGGTGCGTAAGGAATTTCGCGGCGGCGGATTGCTCACGGTATCATAGCGGTGACAGAGGAATACCCGAGATGATTTTTACCGAAACCAAACTCAAGGGCGCCTATATCATTGACCTGGATCGCAAAGAGGATGGCCGCGGTTTCTTTGCGCGCGCCTTCTGCCAGAACGAATTTGCAGCCCACGGACTGAAGCCCACCATTGCACAAGCCAACATCGCCTTTAATAATAGACAAGGGACGCTCCGAGGCATGCATTTCCAGTATCCGCCGGCGGCGGAAAGCAAGCTGGTGCGCTGCACTCGGGGCGCAATCCTCGACGTTATCGTGGACTTGCGCCCGGAGAGCCCGACCTACCTGAATCATATTGCGGTTGAACTTAGCGAAGAAAATTTTCGCGCGCTCTACGTCCCCGAGCGCTTTGCCCACGGATATCAGGCGCTGCGGGATAAAACAGAAACTAGTTACCAGGTGGGAGAGTTCTATACCCCGGGCAGCGAAGGGGGGTTGATGTACAACGACCAACGGCTCGGACTCAGATGGCCGTTGCCGGTCTCCGCCCTCTCGGAGAAAGACAAAAGTTGGCAATCGCTGTCGGAGCAGGAGAGCGATTTGAAAGTGCGTATGAGTTTGTCCACCGTGTCACTGGGCCGCTGAGCTGCTGCTCCACGTGGATAACAGGAAGGAATCGGCATGATCATCATTGATAACGCACTCAAGATGCGGGAAGAAGAAGGCCAGCCCATACGGGTTGGCATCATCGGAGCCGGCTTCATGGGACAGGGTCTGACCAACCAGATCACCCACAGTGTTCCCGGGATGCGCATGGTCGCCGCCTATGCCCGCCGGGTGGAGAAGGCGGTTAAGGTTTTCGAATATGCGGGACGGACCGGTGTTGTCATTGCCGCCACTCAGGGACAACTGGAAGACGCACTCCGAGCCGGGAAGCCAGTGGCGACCGAAGATGCGTTCCTGCTGGCCCGCTCCGAGCAGATTGATGTTCTGGTTGACGTTACCGGCTCGGTAGAGTTTGGCGCCAAAGTTATTCTGGAAGCTTTCAAGAATGGTAAGCACGTGGTGCTGATGAATGCGGAAGTTGATGCCACCATCGGCCCGATTTTGCAGGTTTATGCCGAGAAACACGGGGTTATCCTTTCGGCCTGCGAGGGCGACGAACCTGGCATTCAGGTGAATCTGTACCGCTGGGTAAAAGGTCTGGGGCTGACCCCTCGAGTAATGGGCAACATAAAGGGCCTGCAGGACCCCTATCGTAACCCCACCACGCAGAAGGGATTTGCGGAAAAGTGGGGACAAAATCCCGCCATGGTAACCAGCTTTGCGGACGGCTCGAAGATCAGCTTCGAACAGGCGGTGGTGGCCAACGCCACTGGGTTCTTTGTGCGGTCACGCGGCATGTCGAGGGGACGTGAGTATCGCGATGATGTGATGAAGATAGGATCGCTGTACGACATAGAGGAGCTTCGCCGCCTGGGCGGCATTGTGGATTACGTGGTGGGGACTCCGCTGACCAAGGTTTACTGCCTGGCCGAGCATCCCGATCCTAAGCAGCAGCATTATCTTAGCCTGTACAAGATGGGCGAGGGTCCCCTGTACCCCTTCTTTATTCCCTACCATTTGGTGCATTTCGAGGTTCCAAACGCGATTGCCCGCGTGGCTTTGTTCCGCGACTCAGTGGCCAAGCCGCTGGCGGGTCCGGTGGTGGAGGTGTGTGCGGTTGCCAAGCGCGACCTTAAAGCGGGCGAAGTGCTGGACGACTACGGCATGTACATGACTTACGGCGAGGCCGTAAACGTGGACGAGATGAGCCGCCGACGCTACCTGCCGGAAGGATTAGTCGAGGGCTGCCAACTGAAACGCAATATCGCGAAGGATGCGGTCATCACTTACGATGACGTGGAGGTCCCGGCGAATCAACTGGGACAGCAACTGCGGGCGGAGCAATACCGTCACTTCCGCGGCGAGACCTGGCTGGAAGAACTGTTATGCGCGAACAGCCGCACACAAACAGCGAGGTGATGCGGCAGGCGATCTCGCGACTCCAATGAAGCTCGCCCATAGCCTTGCAAACCCCAGCCGCGAGCGAGACATCCGCACTCGTCGGCACACCTGAAGCCGGAAGTCCAGGCACAGGAAGGCGTAAACCACCATTCTGTCAGCATAATTGCTTTGCGCGAGAAGAGAATGAAATGGCGGGAGAAGGCCGTACTCCAACAATTAATTGCTCGAATGCCGGCATCCGATGCGCTCTACTACGCGTTGCAGCGCCACTTCGGGGACCTCAGGAACGGCCGATTTGATCCTATGGAATGGGTTATCGTCGCCGCCGAGATGGTGAACCGGCTTCGCGGCTCCGGTTTCAGTTTGATCGGCAAGCGCTGTCTGGAGGTGGGCACGGGGCGCGCCATTGGCCTTCCCCTGAGCCTGTGGCTGTGCGGCGCGCAACAGACAACCACCCTCGATCTCAACCGGTATTTATCCGGCGCACTGGTGGAGGAGAGTTGCCGCTACCTTTGCCGCAATGCCGAGAAAGTGGTGCAGCTGCTTCAGGAGGTTGATGAAGATGGTGGCCTGCGAGAGCGTCTCGACCAGCTCTCCAGTTTCTCGGGCGACACACGTTCATTGTTGAAATTGATTAACGTGACTTATATGGCTCCCGCCGATGCCACGCAAATTGCTTTGCCCGACCATTCCTGCGATTTTCATTTCTCCTATTCTGTCCTTGAGCACGTGCCAGGTTCACAGATTGTGGCCATGCTGCGCGAGGCTGGTCGCCTGCTCAGCCCCGAAGGCACGCTGCTCCACATTTTTGATCTCTCCGATCATTTTTCCTATGCCGATGATTCGATTACAAAGATCAACTTCCTTCGCTTCACTGATGCACAGTGGAGGCGCTGGGCGGGCAACAAATACATGTACCACAATCGGCTGCGTCCTCCCGAATTCGTGAAGTTATTCCAGGAGGCGGGTGTTCGTATCAAGTGGGAATCACGAGCATTGGATCGGCGGTCGCTGCAGGAACTCCAACGCGGGTTTCCCGTTCAGCAACGATTTCAGTCTTTTCCGCACGACGAACTAGCGGTAGGCGCCATGCAGATCATGGGAACATTCCCGGCCAGTGGGGTAGCAACATCAACTGCGGACAATTCGCATCCTGTCGAAGTGAAGTACCGCAACTGATTCGACTCGCCTCCGACTCAGGGGCTGGTTGGCCTGGCTAGTTGAACCGTGCGGTGAGTACTTTCACGCCCTGCTTTCCATCCAGTTTCAGGCGGCATGCCTTCTCGCCGGAACAGGAACCAGCCCAGCCTTCGAACTTATGCCCGGAATCAGCCACCGCCGACAGTTCAACTTTGGTGCCATTGCTTGCTGCCAGGTTGCACTGGTTGCTACGGTCGCAATTGATTCCGGCAGGATGGCTGGTAATAGTTCCCGGCCCGATAACGTTTACCTGCACCGCCCCCACGCAGGGAGCGGGAGAACTCACGCCGGCCATGCCCGCCGGCACGCAAGGATCGGCAATGTGCAGGTGCCGGGTTATATCGCACAGCCCCGCCGCCGGGCAGGGACCTTTGCCGAGAGCAAAATCGGACCACTCCAGATTGCACTGACCCTGGGGGCCGCACCCGCGATTGACTCCAGGCTGATTTGCCAGCCAGTCCCACAGGGGATTCTCCACCCCAGCCAGAGCGTAAGCATCGTCGCTCTCCAGTCGCGCAGGATGAAGAGGATTGCCGGTATCGCCCACGTATCCTCCATAGTGAGACATCGCCTCAACAATGGGATACTGCCAGGCCGGCATGTAGGCGCGGAGCAGTTTCAGTTGATCGTCGGTGTAATCCAGGAAGACTAGAGCTCCGGCGGCCGGAGCCTCGTCAACGTTGCTGGCATTGGGCATACGGGAACAGGGCATCGCGCCCCAATCTACCAAGACAGGAAAGACGGTGACCGCCGCCTTGGGATTTCGGGGGGAAGTCTGCTGGCAGAGAGTGTTGAGATAAATGGGGTGGTAGATGTGGCCCTGAATTAATTCCTGCACTCGGATCAAGCCGATAGGAGCGAAAATTCCGTTGCTCGCCCAGGGATTTCCCAGGCTTACGCCATAGCCTTGAGGGTCGTCCCGGTCGCTCACCATGCTGTCGGAAGGACTGATGCCAATGTCGCAAGGCCGCTCCAGGTCGGTAGAGCTACAGTGTGGAAACGCGTAAGCGCTTCCCTTACGACCGACATAACGGTAAAAGGTGAAATATTTATTCTGCACCTGGTCCCACACCATAAAGAAGTCTTCACTGTCAGCACCGTTGGTCATGGCCCGGTCTGGGGCATGAAACGCTCTGTTCAGGGCTTGGTGGAGAATTTCCTTGGGAGTGGAACCTCGGGTTATGACATAAGCCGGATCGTTAACATTGCCATAATATTGCGGAATGTCGTTGATGCTATTTCTACTACCGGAATGAGCAAATATCAGCAGGTCAGTGCAAGATCCGGGATTACAAGCTTTGAGAGAGTCCACCGCTATATCAACGTCGTGGGCCGCCAGGTGGCGCATTACGTCCACGGGGAGACGCTTGCCAAACAGGCTGTTCGGACTAGGTATATCGGTAATGGGCTCCTGCCGGGTAATGCGGTAGGGTCCGCCCGACTGCGTGATTACCGCCGGTTGCGGTTTTCTGACATTGGCAGCGGGCGCCTTGGAAGACCCGCCACCACCAGCATCCCCGTTACAGGCCAAGCCGAGGACCAACACCACCACCAGCGCTATCGCCTTCTGCATCCCGCTCTCTGCTCCGGCCCGACGTCAACCGGGTATGACCAGCTTACCGATTGTGCTGTGCTGCGAAAGTGAGTGTCAAGGGAAGACATCACTGTGCTCCGTTAAGGACATCGTGAATTGCGCTGAAGGCGCTGCGGAGCGCGGCCCGGCTGGAGAAAGTAACGCTACGAAGTTAGCACGCCAAACTCTTAGGTGAATTCACATGTCCGGGGATGGTGATCGATAGGCCAAAAAACCGTGGTGCACTAAGGTCTTCGGTGGATTTGTCGCGCGCCATTCAGCATCTACTATCCAACTCACGTTGATACAGAACATCACCCACTTCGTAGCTTGATCTTTCAAGAGCGCCATTCTAGCAGTCCTGCTGTCCTAGCGGTTCGCTGCTGTTCTGTCAGTCCCTAGCAATACCGCAGCTCCACTCTGGCCACCTTAAAAGACGCGCTTTGCACAATCCAATAATGGAGGCCTTATCTTGCTACGAATTCGTGTCTTTCCAGACGGCAACATCTCCAGAGTCCCAAACCTCGGCAGAGCGGTGACGCGATTGTTGGCTCGTTTCCTCAGCTTAGCGCTAATGACTTGTGCAACCATAGGCACTTTTGCACTCAGCACAGCCCAAGCCGCGGCTGCGCAAACAGACTTGAGCAGCAGCCAGCGAGCCGCCTACCAGCAAATCTACTATCAGACTCTCCCCAAGGCCTCAACTGTTCCTCCCGCCACCCCGGTTATAACCGCCGTGCCACGGGTTAGAATTTCACTTTTACCCTCTGAACTTACTGTCCAAGCCGGTGCAGCGCTGCAACTCACAGCGGTCGTGACCGGCACCACAAACACGAGAGTAACCTGGACCGCATCTCTAGGGACGGTCACGCAATCGGGGCTATATACCGCGCCCTCGGTGCCAGCACAAACTGTGGACACCGTATTCGCGACCAGCAGCGCCGATCCAACGCAATATGCGGCAACATCGGTGACTGTGGCGGGCAGCACCACCGGCTGCAACGGCCCCTACAGCATCATCAACCAGGAGCCAATTACCTGCGTTCCCAGCCCCGGCAGCCTGTTTGCAAAGCGATTGCCGAGCGACGTTATGAGCCATCGTATGGCGAATGATGTAACCATCGCAGTCTCCTCGCTCAGGGCCTGCAATCCAGGGCAATGTTCCTCCCAAATTGTGGTGGTCCACTCCGGCAGTGCCAATGACATCAACGGGATTCCCACCTACTATGGAAACGCCACCGACCCTGCCTACAAGATTTCGGGAGGCTACACTCCCGTATCACCGTATACCGCGACCAACGTCGGTTTCCATGCTCCGAACCAGGCTATGACCAGCGGCGCCTCCAGCGAGCAATTTTTCACGGTATGGGATCAGACGCAGAATAAATACTTCACACTTTATCGTTACACGGGAGGGAGCGGCAGCCACCAGACCAAGTTCCCCCCGTGCAGCTCCAAGCTGCTTACCTCTCCTTGCAGCATCGGCTTCAGCCCTTCCGACAGCATGAAAAACCTGCGTGGCGAAACGCTCGGGTATGGCGTAGGCGGGGGCAACCCCTGGGCGAGCAACAGTCTAGTCCCGCCCATCGGCATGATTCGCGTCCAGGAACTGATTCAGGGACACATCTATCATCCCATTTACCTCAACGTACTGTGCGAAGCGAATAACCCGAACCATGCCGGCCAGGCCGCAGCCGTGTTTCCGGATACGCTGGGATACGGCGCGCGTCCCTGTTCAGCGCTTCGGTATGCGAGTAACGTCGCCTACGCTCCTCCCGCGGGCGCGCTGTATTTCCTGGATTACACCGACTCCCAGCTGGCGCTGCTTAAAAGCTACCTGCCCGCGTGGCAGTATCCCATTGTGGAGGCACTGACCCATTACGGCGGATACATTGGCGACACGGGCAATCCGCTGCATCCGTCACGTCTGGAAAATGAAGACGCTTACAAGACCGCTGGATTGAAGGATCCTATCTTCACCTGGCTGCACGGCCAGAAAGGGATCAATTCCGACTGTGGAGGAGCGACCGCAAGCTGCATTCTCCCGTGGACCAATTTTGCGGTTGCGGGGGGGACGTGCCCGGCTGCGGGGCTATGTGACATAACCAAGCACATCCACATCGCCAACCCATGCATCGCCAAAGGTCTGGCGGGAATGACGTCTGCTCAGGGGGCGTGCTTCTAGAAGCTCACCTACCATGCGGCTGCAACAGGGCCCGGCGCCGCCTCGCGGGTCCTGTGCTTTATCCGCCCCTTTTGCGGGGCTGTTCGCCGTTACGAACCCAGATTGGCTCCGGGAGCTGTAGCTCTTCCGATGGCTGGACTGCTCTGGCGGATAAAAAACCCTATTGCCGTACCGGCGGCATAACTTGCATGCATCACCCAGAAGACCAGGATAACGCGCCAGAACTGAGCAGTGGGCAGGGCAGATGCCGCCGCTCCTATTGAACCCAACAAATACGCTGCCAGCATCAACAGCAAAAGCAGAAGCGCGTAGGGCA
>DATEJK010000081.1:0-25551 GCA_035278025.1 Terriglobales bacterium
ACGTAGCCCTCGTACATGGCGCCGACTTCGCTCTCCTTCATGCCCGGGCGCATGTGCTCGCGGGTATGCTCCATGGCCAGCGCCGCCAGCTCGTTGGCCAGGCGCATGCGCTCGACCTCCTGCGCCGTCTTGATGGCGCGGGCTTCCACCAGCACCGCCGTCCCATCCACCACTTCGCGGGCGACTGTCTTGAAGGCGTCAAAGAATGTTTGCGTGGGCGTGGTGGGCTCGCCCACCATGCGGTCGGCGCTCTGCGTGCCCATGTTGAGTTCCAGGCCGACTTTGTCGCCCAGGTCGCGTTCGCGGATCACCTGCAGGGCAATGTCCAGCGCGCGATACTGGGGCGGCCGAGGGTCGCGCTCGTCGTAGCCCTTGAACAGGCGCAGGTCCCTGGTCCAGGAGTTGCGCTCGGCGTCGGCCTGCTGCGGGTCTAATGCGATGAGCGTGGGCTCGCCCTCGCGCGGGAACACCACCGCGTCGTAGCCCTTCATGCACCAGTAGTTGGTGAGATAAAGAACATTGTCGGGCGCGCGCACCACCAGCGCGCTCAGGCCGCGCTCCTTCATCAGCGCGCGCATGCGGTCGAGCTTCGGTTTGTCTATTGGATAAGGCATAGAAAACCAGCCATTAGCACTTAACCGCTAGCATTTAGCCCGTCGAGGTCGAGCTGATGTTCATGGGCTAAATGCTAAGTGCTAACTGCTAATTGCTATTCACTAGCCCGCCACCTTCCTGCCCGCCACCGGTTTGTTCTCGTCGGCAAAGCTCCACGATGCTTCCTTCGCTTTGATCAGCCGGTACATGGCTGTGTGCAGCGGCGCCGGCGCGCCGGCGCGCTGGGCCTCGCGGGCAATCGCGCCGCACAGGAAGTCAACCTCCGTCGGCAAATGATGTCGAATGTCATAGAGCATGGATGGGGGATGATTGGTCTGCGCCCCAATCTTGTTCATCTCCCAGGGATCCTCGTGCAGCTCAACTCCCACGGCTGCGGCTACGGTCTTGCCTTCCTCAATCAGCGCGTGCAGCAGGTGCCCTAGATCCGAGAACTCGCGTTCCGCGGAAAAATGCGGCGAGTGTGGCAACTCGGTAAGCGCCGAAGCCGCATTCACGGAGGAATTGAAAATCAGCTTCGACCATTGCGCCGGGCGCGCATCCTTGAGCGCCTCCGCCTTCAGGCCCCCCGCCACGATCAGCTCCGCCGCCTGTTGCACGACGCTGAAAGGCGTGCCGCGCGGCTCGAAGGGTCCGATCCAGGTGGCCGTATCCAGCTCGTACTGCGCGTGCGTGTCGCTGTGGCGGGTGCCGCTCATGAAGGTGGTGCCGCGAATTACCCAACCACGGGTATGCGCGGCGATGATCTCTTCGCTGCCCAACCCGTTTTGCGCCGAAATCACCGCTCCCTTGTCGAACAGATGCCCCACCGGTGTGAAGGCTTCCTCCGTTTGCGTAGCCTTGCAAGCCACGATTCCCAGGTCGCAGGGCGGCAACTCGCGCGGATCCGCGCTCGCATTCAGCTTTGCCGTGAAGTTGTGCGCGGCCGAGGTGCTGGTCACGCGCAAGCCGTGGCGGTTCAGCGCTTCCGCGTGGTCCTTCCGGCGCACAACCGCGTAAACCTCGGCCACGCGCGCCAGGTGCGCGGCATACAGGCTGCCGATGGCGCCACAACCGATGATGCAGATACGCTGGATGGCTACTAGCTCCTGGCCGCTAGCTTCTAGCTCCTTGCTGCTTTGTTTGGCTGTTGGCTTTTGGCTTTTGGCTAACCACTCTCCGCCTTTTTGCTCTTGGGTAAGCCGCGATTTAGCACTGCATTGAAACCACCGTAAGAGCAACCGGCTTTAGCCGCTGAATAAATTCCACCCGCGGGCCAAAGACCCAACCGCTACGCCGGCACCGCGCGCGGCTTTACCCGTGCCGGCTTCTTGCTCTTGCCAGCCCGCTGCATCAATTGGAAAACGCGGTCGCCGTTGTTGAACGAATCATCAATAATGATGCCTTCGTCGAATAGGGCGTCCTGCAGCGCCGCAGAGAGCGTATGAATGGGCGCCGCCCCGCCTTCGCCCATCCCCTTGGCGCCGTTGAAGCTGTGCGGCGAGGGCGTCTGAATGTCGCCAAACTTCACGTGAGGCATGTTGACCGCGGTAATCGGCGTGTAATCGCTGAAGGTGGAAGTCAGCATATTGCCCACTTCGTCGTAAAAGCAGCCCTCCATCAGCGCCGCGCCGATGCCATGCGCGGTCGCGCCATATACCTGGCCTTCGACGATGGGCGGATTGATCACGGTGCCGCAGTCGTCCACCGCCACGTAGTCGAGGATGCGCGGCACGCAGGTATCGCGATCCACCTCCACCACCGCGATGTGCAGCTGCGAAGCATAGGTCAGGGTCAGGTTGCCGTACTTCTTGGCCTTATCGGGCACATTAAAAGGAGCACGCCAGATATAGCGGCAGTTCAAAGTGACTTCATACAGCTCTTCCGGCAGCACCGCGCTGTTCACGTTCACGATGTTGGCCAGTCCGCCATAGGGAATACTGCGGTCCGCGCCGCGCACCCGCACCTCCGGCCCTTGCGCGCCAATGCCCAGCTCCAGCTCCTCTTCCTTCGCATTGAGCGCGAAGGCCGCCAGGCGAAGCATCTCCTTCTTCAGCTTCTGCGCTGCGCCATGCACCGCCGAGAGCCCCGACACCGCGAACTGGCTGGCGTAAGTTCCGGAAAATCCGGTGTGCACGTTGCGCTCGGTGTCGAAGCCGGTGCGCACCGTGATCAGGTCGGGCGTGACGTTCAGCACGTCGGCTACAATCTGCGCCGCCGTGGTTTCGTGTCCCTGGCCCTGCGGGCAGGAGCCCACCGCCACCACGATTTCGCCGTAGATATCGAGCTTGACATTGGCCCCTTGCGAGTTGCCGGAAAAAGGCGCGTAGGGATTGACGATCTGCGATTGCCCGAAGTTGTTGGTGCCGGAATCGAGCGTGGTGCCGATTCCCATGCCGATCAGCCGCCCGTCCCGGCGTCCCTCCGCCTGCTTGCGCTTCCATTCCTCCCAGCCAATCAGCTTTTTGGCCAGCTCCAGCATCTTGGGATAATTGCCGGAATCGTACACGCAGCCATTGGGCGTGGTGTAGGGCATCTCTTCCGGACGAATGTAGTTGCGCAGGCGCATCTCGTCGGCGGGAATTTTCAGCTCGTGGGCGCAGATGTCGCACACCCGTTCCAGGAACCACAGGTGCTGCATGCGCGAGTAGCCGCGATTGGGACCGACCGGGCACTTGCTGGTAACCACCTGGGTAAAGTCAATCTTCGCATTCCGGAAACGGTACACGCCGGGAAACACCTGCGACCAGATCACGCAGCCCAGCGGCTCGTAGCGAGGGTAGGCGCCACAGTCATCAATATGGCGCGAATCAATAGCGGTGATCACGCCGTTCTTGTCCAGGGCCACGCGCGTGTTCAGGAAGGTGCGCTCGTTGCCGTGGGCGCTGGAGAGCATGTGCTCGGTGCGCGTCTCCACCCACTTGACCGGCCGCCCGCCGCATTTGCGCGAAGCCAGCGCGCACACCGCCATCTGCGTGTAGTTGGTGATCTTGATGCCGAAACTGCCGCCAATATCAAAGGTCTGCACCCGGATCTGGTCAATATGAATGCCCAGGTGCGGCGCCAGGAACTGAATGGCGAACGAGGGAAAGGAATTGTTGCACCAGTAGTAGAGGCGGCCGTCTTTGTTGTCCCACTGGGCGATGATGACGTTGGGCTCCAGCGGCGTGCTGGAGAAGCGGTGGAAGTGCAGCCGGTCAATCTCCACCACGCTGGCGGCTTCGCGGAATGCCTTCTCCACGTCGCCATACTCGAACACCCCGCGCCACACCACGTTGGTGCCGGCGCTCTCGTGCAGAATGCTCTCGTTCTTCTCCGCCTGTTCCGCATCCACAACTGCGGGCAAGGGCTCGTAATCCACCTGCACCAGTTCCGCGGCATCCTCGGCCACGCGCGGCGTTTCCGCCACCACCGCCGCCACCGGTTCGCCCTGGAACCGCGCCTTGCCCCCCGCCATAGGATAGTCGGCAATCTTCTGGCATTGATCGGGGCCAATCTCAATGAAAGGGCTGGTCAACGATTCCACTTCGCGCCCAGTCAGCACCGCCACCACGCCCGGCAAAGCTTCGGCGGCCGCCGTGTTCACATTGGCGATGCGGGCGTGGGCGTAGGGGGAGCGCACGAAGGCGAGATAGAGCATTTCGCGCAGCTTGATATCGTCAATAAACTTGCCCTGACCGCGCAGCAGCCGCCCTTCTTCTTTGCGCGGCACACGCTGCCCTACCCAGCGCTTCTGCCCGTTGCTCTTGTCGTGTTCGGCCATAGATGGAAGGTTGTAATAAGCTGACTAGCTCTTTAGCTGACTAGCTCGGACAAGCTAATTAGCCAGTCAGCTATTCAGCTAGCCAGCCAGCTTCGTGGCATCGCCATCCGGCGGGGGCGCTTGCGCCGGCCCCGCCGCTGAAACGGCTCCCGTCCCGCTCAGCGCCGCCTGCAGGGCGTCAATCAGCTTCTGCACGTTCTTTTTGCCCAGCGGCTCCAGCAGTCCGCCCGCGATGGAAGCTAGCTTGCCAAACACCTGCGCCTCGCCCGCCCAAGCCACCTTGGTGCCGCCATTGGCTCCGCTTAAGTCGAAACCGGCAACGATGTTCGCTCCCCCGCCCGGGACGCTGCCCTGACCGGTGTATTTGGCCCGCCCGGGCCGCTCCGCTTCCGCCAGCGCCATTTTTACTTCGGCCGTGCCCTTGATGTAGGAAACGCCTACGTTCACCTTGACCGTGAAGTGGGTGGGGTCCTGCACCGACATGCCTTTAAAGTCCGGCAGCAGCGGCCCGAACTTCTCCGGGTTGGTGAGGAAGTCGTACACCTCCTCCGGGCTGCGCTTGACTTCGAACTCTCCGCCAAACTTGATGGCCATGTCTTATGCTCCCTTGGCCGCGGCCTTAATCGCCTTGAAGACGTTCTGGTACCCGGTGCAGCGGCAGGTATTGCCGGCAATCGCCTTGCGGATGTCCTTCTCGTTGGGATTAGAGTTGTGCTGCAGCAACTGGTAGGTAGAGATCAGCAGCCCGGGTGTGCAATACCCACACTGCAGGCCGTAAGCATCGCCAAATGCCTTCTGGATGGGATGCAACTCGCCATTTTTCGCCAGACCCTCCACCGTGAGCACCTCGCCGCCATCGGCATGAACCGCCAGCACGGTGCAGGACTTGACCGCCCTGCCGTTCAGCAGCACCGTACAGGCCCCGCAGTAGCTGGTGTCGCAACCGATATGCGTGCCGGTCAGGTCCAGGTTCTCACGCAGCAGTTCCACCAGCAGCAGGCGCGGCTCCACCTGCAGCTTGTGCTCCTTGCCGTTGACCTTCACCCGAATCGCAACCAATTGCTCTGGCTCAGGCATAGATGTGTCCCAGTTCCACCTTCTCGCCGCGCGCCCGCTTCAGCGCCACTTCCAGGGCGCGTTTTACCAGCGCCGTCACCAACTGCCGCTTGTACTCCGCCGAACCGCGCATGTCGGGCTGGGGGTCGGCCGCCGCCCGCGCCGCCTCAGCCGCGGCTTCTATGGTCCTGGCGGTCACCTGGTTATTGCGCAACACCGCTTCCGCCTCCGCCGCCTGCACCGGAGTCAGGCCCACCGCGCCCAGCACGACGGCGGCATCGCGGCAAAGCCCGTCTGCCATCGTGAGTCGCACCCCCGCGCTGGCGCTGGCATACACCGGCGCCGAGCGCTTGAACGCCAGGTACGCGCCTCCGCTGCCCGTGGGTGGTGCTTTGATCACGATCTCGCTGATCAACTCGTCGTCGGCCAGCGCGCTGGTGTAGGCATCCACAATAAACTTTGAGATTGGAACCGTGCGTTCGCCCCTCGGCCCCAGGCAACGCACCTCCGCTCCGAGCGTGAGCAGCACGGGAGCCCAGTCGCCGCTGGGGTCCGCTTCCGCCACCGATCCGCCGATGGTACCGCGGTTGCGAATCTGCACATCGGCAATGCCCGCCGCGCAATCGTGCAAGATGGGAATCGCCGCCGTCGCCGGAGAATCCTCGATGTCGGCGTGGCAGGTGAGCGCCCCGATGCGCAGCCCACCGCCCTCCTGCTTCACATATGCCGCACCGGGAACAAAATTCAGGTCCACCAGGTGCGGAGGGCTGGCAAAGCGCAGCTTCATGAGCGGGACCAGGCTCTGCCCGCCGGCCAGCAACTTGGCCTCAGGGCCCAATTGCGCCAGCATGGTGGCAGCTTCCTTCAGCGAGCCGGCGCGATGGTAGTGGAAGGCGCGGGGAAACATGTGCTGGAGGCCTGGCCGTGATCAGATGAGGGTGGCCCGGCGGCGGTTAAGCTTATCAAAAACAGACGAATTTTGGGTAGGGCGGTCACAGCAGCATGCCCGCGATGGAGGCAGACATCAGGTTGGCCATGGTCCCGGCCAGCATGGCTCTCAGGCCCAGCCGCGCCAGTTCGCCTTTTTTATTGGGGGCAAGCGCGCCAATCCCCCCAATCTGAATACCGATGGAACTGAAGTTGGCGAACCCGGTGAGGGCAAAAGTCGCAATCGTGAACGACCGCTGGGCCAGCACTGCCTTCTGCGGTCCGAGCAGGGAAAACGCCACCAGTTCGTTCATCACCATGCGCGTGCCCAGCAGGTTCCCGACGGCCATGCAGTCCTTCCAGGGCACGCCGATGACCCAGGCAATGGGCGCAAAGATAGTTCCGAAAATGGTTTGCAGGCTCTCGGGGAAGTGGGTGAACCCCACGTGCGCCAGCCCGTTGTGAATGCCGCCGAGGATGCCGTTGCAAAGCGCAATCAGCGCCAGAAACGAAATGAGCATGGCGGCCACGTTGAGCGCCAGATAGAGGCCGTCGGTGGTGCCGCGGGCTATGGCCCCGATCGCGTTTTCGCTTTTGTCCTCCATCTCCGCCAGTTCGACTTTGCCGGCGGTAAGGGGCTTCTCCGTCTCCGGCACCAGCATTTTGGAAATCAGAATGGTTCCGGGCGCGGTCATGATCACGGCGCTGAGCAGCGCCTTGGCATCAATGCCAAACATGATGTAGGCGGCCATGATGCCGCCGGAAACATGCGCCATGCCGCTGGTCATGATGGTCATGAGTTCGGAGCGGGTCACGTCCGGAAGGTAGGGCCGGATGGTCAGCGGCGCTTCCGTCTGCCCCATGAAGATGCTGGCCGCCACGTTCAGCGACTCCGCCCCGCTGGCGCCCATGAACCGGGTCATCACCCGCGCTGCCTGGCGGATGATGAACTGCATGATGCCAAAGTGATAGAGCACGGCGAAAAACGCGGCGATGAAGATAATCGTTGGCAGTACCTGGAAGGCGAAATACATGCCCAGGTGCGAACTTTTCTTGCCCAGTTCTCCAAAAACAAATTCCGACCCGGCAAAGGAGTAGGAGAGCAGTCTGGTGACGTAATCGCCGATCACCTGGAAAATTCTTCTTCCCACCTCCCAGCGCAGCACCAGCACGGCGAAGGCGAACTGCAGGCCCAGGCCCCAACCCACCGTCTTGTAGCGGATGGCGCGGCGGTTGGTGGAGAAAATAAATGCCAGGGAGAGCATGGTCAGCAGCCCCAGGATGCCGGTAAAACGCCCCATTTTCAGCTACCCTCGTTTTCTATTCCGCAAATCAAACCGTGCACCAGCGGCTGGATGGAAGAAGCAGGCTGGTCCGCGATGTGGTAACTCGCCTCGACCAGTTGGCGCGCTGCCGACACTCGCGCCTCGGCATTAGCGTGAACCGTGCACAGCGGCTCGCCCCGGACCACGCGGTCGCCCACCTTCTTGTGCAGTACCAGGCCGACCGCAGGGTCTATGCTGTCTTCTTTCTTTTCCCGTCCGCCGCCCAGCATCATGCTGGCGATTCCGACCTGCTCGCACTGGATCGCGGTCACAAACCCATCCCGCCGGCTGAAGACATCAGTCTTGTGCCGCGCCTGCGGCAGGCGGCCCGGATCATCCACCACCCGGGCATCGCCGCCCTGCAACTTCACCATCTCGCGGAATTTTTCCAGCCCGCGGCCCGAGGCAATAATCTCAGCCGCCTGCTTCTTGCCCTCATCCTTGCTGGCGCTCGCTCCGCCCAGCAGAAACATCCAGCCGCAGAGTTCCAGGCAAAGCTGCCGCAGGTCATCCGGCCCTTCCCCGCGCAGCACCTCCACACATTCCTCCACCTCCAGCGCGTTGCCCACCTTGCGCCCCAAAGGCTGGTCCATGTCAGTAAGCAGGGCCACCACCTTCTTGCCCATGCGTTGGCCGGTTTCGACCATCAGTTCCGCCAGAAACGCCGCGTCTTCTTGTTTCTTCATGAAGGCTCCGCTGCCGGTCTTGACGTCGAGCACCAGGGCGTCAATGCCCTCCGCCAGCTTCTTGCTCATGATGGAAGCGCAGATCAAGTAGGGGCTCTCCACCGTGGCGGTCACGTCGCGCAGGGCGTAGAGCTTTTTGTCCGCGGGCGCGATCTCCGCCGTCTGCCCGATCATGGCGCAGCCGCACTGCCGCAGCACACGCAGAAATTCCGGCAGGACCAGGTTCACATTGAAGCCCGGGATGGCTTCCAGCTTGTCCAGGGTGCCGCCGGTGTGGCCCAGGCCGCGCCCGCTGATCATGGGCACCAGCAGGCCGCCGGCCGCCGCCACCGGGGCCAGCACCAGCGAGGTCTTGTCCCCCACGCCGCCGGTGGAGTGCTTGTCCACCTTCACCCCGGGCAGTGACGAGAGGTCCAGCACTTCTCCCGAGCGCAGCATGGCTTCGGTGAGGGCGGCGGTTTCCGCGCGCGTCATGCCCTTCAGCACCACCGCCATCAGCCAGGCCGCCACCTGGTAATCGGGAATCTCTCCCCGGGTGTAGGACGAAACCAGTTGCTCGATTTCTTCGCGCGTGTGTTCCTGCGCATCGCGCTTTTTGCGGATGGCGTCCACCGCGCGAAAGGGCGCCAGGCTGGGCGAGGAGTGGCTCACAGCAGAAGAAAGCCCTCCGGCAGCAGGTCGCGGATGGGCGTTTCCTTCCATCCTTCCTGGGCGCGAAACAGAACCACCGCGTTGGAACCAAATTCCCAGATCACCTGGCGGCAGGCGCCGCAGGGCGAGCAGACCACGTCTTCCGGCGTGGTCACCGCCACGGCGCGAAGGCGGACGTTCTCGCCGCCGGAGTGGGCCACGGCCGAGAAAATGGCCGTGCGCTCGGCGCACATGGTCAGCCCGTAAGAGGCGTTCTCCACGTTGCAGCCGGTGAACACTTCCCCCTTTTCGGTGAGGATAGCCGCGCCCACCAGGAACTTGGAGTAAGGCGCGTAGGCGCGGGTCATGGTTGCGCGCGCCGCCTTCAGCAGGTGCTCGCGTTGTTCGCTGGAGAGAACGTCAGACATTCGGTTAAGACTCAGTTCATCGCCTGATTCTGTCAAGGCCGGGAAGGCTCTTGCGACGGAACGATGTTGGCATGGCGGGCCACCTCCTGCCAGCGTCCGTGCTGTTTCATCCAAATCCCGGTAAAGCGGAGGTGCTGAGTCTTCCCGGAATTCGGCATCTTTCCGCTGAATACCAGCGTCTCGTTGCCCGCCACGATCACCGTATTCCCGTAATCGCGGATGTATTCGATTTGCCGCTGGTAGGAGGTGAACGCCAGGAACCCCGACTTCATCATGTCCAGAACCTGCTTCTTATCCACGAACTTGTTGAGCGGATTGCTGACCACCAAATCATCCGACCACAAGCGTGCCATGGCATCGGCATCCCCGTGCAGCATCGCCTGCACTTCCTGTTCATTCAGTTGCCGCACTTCTTGCGTGGCGGCGCTCTCGGCCACCGGTTTGTCGGGGCTTGCGGCAGCAAACGCAAAAAGCCCCGGCACACTTACTGATAAAAGCAGAATGCAATCAACCCAAGCTCTCATCGAACGATTCCTTCCTGGCAGCCGCTCGACGCACCTCGCCCAGCGCGGCGCGATTGTAGCAGCAGGCAGTACATGGTACCTAGCGCTTCCTCAGTGTGCTTTTTGTCCTCTGTGGTGATACGGAATTGTGGTGGATCAGGAATTTGGCTTACCGGAGGGGCACCCGCAGAAGCCGTTGGTGCCGTGCTTGGATTTCACGGTGAAGCCGGCGGGCGGGGTTTCCTGGTAATCGAGAGTAGATTCAAAGAGAAAGATAAACGACCGGGGATCGAGAAACAGCCGCGCCCCATCCACTTGCAGAATGCGGTCGCGCTCGCCCGGCGCAGATTCGACCAGCGCCCGGCAGGTCAGCCCGGCGCAGCCGCCACCCTCCACTTTGAGCCTCATGCCGCCGTGCTGAGGCGAGATGCCGTCGCGGCGCAGAGCAGCGTGGAGTTCGGCCAGAGCTTTGGCCGTTACCTGGATTCCGTGGGGGTGGGAATTGTAGTTGTCCATGGTAAAGGGAGTCGGGAGTCGGCGAAATCTCTAGCCAGCACGACGAATCGGCCCTCATGGTTTGAAGAATGGCTTTCGCAAGGGCACGGCTTCAGCCGTGCCGCCAAGGTGTTCTGCAATCGGGGCTTTAGCCCCTGGGGGTCGTCTTTTCAGAGTCTGACGTCCACCGACCCTCAGGGGCTGAAGCCCTAATATTTTCTGCATCTCTTCGGCGCGGCTGAAGCCGCGCCCTTCCGAAACCATGTATCAGCAATCGGGAGTCGGCAAAACCTCGGTGATACTGGCGGCTTCTGCACTCCCGACTCCCGGTTTTCGCTGACTACCGACTACTGACTCCCGACTCCCGGTTTTCCAGCTCCCGCAAACTCCCCACCGTCTTGCAGATGCGCTCGGCCACGTAGTCCACCTCGGCCTCGGTATTGAAACGGCCGATGCCGAAGCGGATGGCGGCATAGTTCTCTGGCATGGCGATCGCCTTCAGCACGTGCGAGGGCGCGATTGAGGCCGAGGAGCACGCCGAACCGCTGGAAACCGCCACATCCCGCAAGCCCATCTGTAGCGCCTCGGCATCTACATGTCCGAAGGCCAGGTTCAGATTGCCGGGCAGGCGATGTTCCAGGCTGCCGTTTACGTGCACATCCTCGAGTCTTGCCAGAATGGCATCTTTCAGGCGGTTGCGCAGGGCGGCCACCCGCTGGTTCTCTTCTTCCATATCCTGGGCACAGATTTCGCACGCCTTCCCCAGCCCCACGATGCCGGTCACATTCAGCGTGCCCGAGCGCATCCCGTGCTCATGCCCGCCTCCGTGGATGATCGGCGCCACGCACGCCTGAGGCTGGCTGCGCACGTAAAGCGCGCCTACCCCTTTGGGGCCGTACAGCTTGTGCCCGGAGATGGAGAGCAGGTCGAGATTGAGTTGGTCCACCTGGATGGGGATCTTGCCCGCACCCTGGGCGGCATCAGAGTGGAACAGCACGCCGCGCTCGCGGCACAGCCAGCCAATCTCGGCCAGCGGTTGCAGCACGCCGATTTCGTTGTTGGCGGCCATCACGGTCACGAGAATCGTCTTATCGGCGATGGCCCGCCGCAGTTCCTCCAGGTTCAGCAACCCATCCTTGGCCACCGGCAGGTAGGATACCCGGAAGCCGGCTTTTTCCAGGTGGCGGCAGGTATCGAGCACCGCCTTGTGCTCGCTGACCACGGTGATGATGTGGTCGCCCTTGCCGCGGCAGGCGGCGGCTACCCCGGTGATGGCCAGGTTGTCGCTTTCGGTGGCGCCAGAAGTGAAGACAATCTCCTTGGCTTGGGCGCCGATCAGCCTGGCAATCTGCTGCCGCGCCTGCTCCACCGCCGCCTCCGCCGTCCAGCCGAATTCGTGGCTGTGGCTGGCGGGATTGCCGAATTTCTCCATAAAGTAAGGCAGCATCGCCTCCATCACCCGCGGATCCACCGGCGTGGTGGCGTGGTTATCCATGTAGATGGGGAGCTTGACCGTGCTGGCGGCTTTACCTTTGTTCTCGGCACTCATAACAGAATGATTCTAGACCGTTCGTGTGGCAGTCGAAAAGCCCGGCAGCAAAGGCTTTTTCGGCGCGCACCCGAGATTTTCGGCGCCCAGGCCGCCAGCATGGCGCCCTTCTGGCGTTAACGGAATGGGCGTCGGCAGTAAAACAGCCGGTAGGAGCTTCGTATCAGGGCATGGCTTTAGCCATGCCGATTCGTATCAGGGCACGACTTCAGTCGTGCCGAACAGAGCAAGGCAAATGGCCGGCTTCAGCCGCTGTGGTTTGGCAGCGCGCCGCCACCCCCTGGCTCTCCCGCCGAAACGGGCTTTTTAAGAACTGCTCGAATCATCCAGACGCTGACGCTACTCTAAGGGTTCTTCGGCTCCGCATGACATTCCTGAAAAAAGTGTTCTGTAAAAGCTGTAAAGAAGGTTTGCTCAGCGTGCTCGCCGGTGAAATGAGTCCCGCACCAACGTGCACGACCCCACCCCGCACCATCGCGCGTTTTTTTTACAAAATTTTTTCCACAGATTTTCAATTCTGTGTATGCTGCGATTGCAACGCATCTCGTGAGAAAGCCCAAGGAGGAAGCCATCGAAATTGGCCAGCACCCCTGCCCGCTGTAGCCAGGAGTCCATCCCCGCGGCCCCCGCGCCGCTGAGCGCGAAAAGGAAACCCAAGCTCCGGCTATGGCCGCTGGTGGCGGCCACTTTCTTCATGGTCTCAGGCGGTACGTACGGCACGGAAGACATCGTGCACGGTGCCGGCTACGGCGCCGCCATCCTTATCCTGCTGGTCACCCCCATACTCTGGAGCCTGCCCACCGCGCTCATGCTGGGCGAGCTTTCCAGTTCCATTCCCGCCGAGGGCGGCTACTACGCCTGGGTGCGCCGCGCCATGGGCAACTTCTGGGGATTTCAGGAAGCTTGGCTCTCCCTGGTGGCCTCCATCTTCGATATGGCCATCTATCCCACCCTGTTCGTCGCTTACCTCGATCGCCTCTTCCCCTGGTTTCAGGTGGGACACCGGGGCGTGATGGTGGGCGTTGCCGTGGTAGCGGTGTGCGCTCTGCTCAACATCGCCGGAGTGCAGGTGGTGGGCGCCACCTCGCTCTGGCTGTTCTTCCTGTTGTCGGCTCCCTTCGCCCTGATTGTGGTGCTGGCTCCCTTTCACCACGGGGCGCTGGCGGCGGTCAAAGCGCCTAGCGGCTCAACCGTCGGCATCATGGGGGGCCTGCTCATCGCCATGTGGAACTACATGGGCTGGGATAACGCCACTACCGTGGCCAGTGAGGTTCACAAGCCGCAGCGTACCTACCCTCGCGCCCTGCTGGCTGCCGTCACCATTGTGGGCTTGACCTACATTCTGCCGGTGCTGGCAGCCTGGAGCACGCGCCTGCCCGCCGCCGCCTTCGAAACCGGGTCCTGGGCGGATATTGCCGGGATGCTGGGCGGCAACTGGCTGCGCGTAGCCCTGGTGGCTGGCGGCATGATGTCCGGCTTTGGCATGTTCAATGCCCTGGTGATGAGCTACTCCCGCCTGCCACTGGCCATGGCCCAGGACGGCATGCTGCCGCGGGTGTTTGCCCGCACCCACCCCAAAACCCGCGCCCCCTACGTCGCCATCCTGGTTTGTGCGGTAGGCTGGGCCCTCTGCCTGGGTCTGGGCTTTGAGCGCCTGGTGACCATTGACATTCTGATTTACGGGCTCAGCCTGGCCCTGGAGTTCGTCGCCCTGGTGGTGCTGCGGGTACGTGAACCCAACCTCAAGCGGCCCTTCCGCGTGCCCGGCGGCATGTTCGGCGCCGCCATGGTCGGGGTTTTTCCCGTGCTGCTGCTGGGATTCGCCCTGGTTCACAGCGAGAGCGAGCAGATTCTGGGTATGAGCTCGCTGACGTTTGCCATGCTGCTCATCGGCGCCGGCCTGGTGGCGTACGGCATCAAGGAGATCCTGCGCCACTCCGGTCTGCTTGCCCCGGCGCCGGACAACTTCCTCTCCTAACCACAGAGGACACAGAGGGCACAGAGGTAAACGATTTCAAAACCCATTCTCGACAAAGATTTCTGAAATGTACTGGGCGGCACCCCTGCACCTTTCAATTACCAAGTTAAAAACTGCTGCGTTGCAAATTACCAGTGGCTTTTTGTGGTGAAGTTCTTGAAATGCTTTACCTCTGTGCCCTCTGTGTCCTCTGTGGTTAGAATGGGGGTGAATGGCGATCAAGCGCAAAGGCCGCGGCGCCTACATGATTTCGGCGGTAGCCGAGATGTACGGCATCCACCCGCAAACACTTCGCCTCTACGAGCGCGAAGGCTTGCTCAAGCCCTCCCGCACTGAAGGCAACACCCGCCTTTATACTGACGAAGATCTGCAGCGCCTGGAGTTCATCCTCTCCCTGGCCCGCGATCTGGGGGTGAACATCTCCGGCATCGCCATCATCCTGCAGATGCGGGAGCGGATGGAGGAAATGCAGCGCCAGATCCAGGAATTCGTCACTTACATTCAGCAGGAAGTGCTGACCCGGGCCACCGCCGCCGCCGATCCCTCCAAGGGAGCAATCGTACCTATTCGCCGGCCACCGCCCCAAACTCCGCTCCGGAAGAAATAGCGTTAGGCCATCTGCTCTTGCTGCGCTTCCGTTGCCTCGGGCAGGAGGTCTTCTCCATTGATGCTGACGATGGGCTGCCCTTCTGAGTCAGACTTATGGCTTTCAGCCAGCCTTATTAGCAGCGGAAGGCTCGGCTTGGCGGTACGGGGATGAATGCGCATCTTGCGCCGAATTCGGCTTTGCGCCTCGTCAATGCCGCCACGGACCCGCGTGGGCCCTTGCCAGGCAGCTTCCCTGCCCTGATACTCTGCACTGTGTAATCGCCCTCTCAGGTTCATAATCTCTCTCCAGCAACTTCGCCGAAAGTTGGAATGCAAGACTGCCGCTGTGGAATTTTGGCGCTGCTCGCCGGAGTAGAAGCGGAGCAGTGCCCCACCGCCCGCGAAACTTGCTTATTATGTTTAGCGCGGAGTGCAACTCACATTCAACACTGGCGGGAGTTGCTGCTGCTAACCCATTGCTATGCTGCCTTTTAAGCTGGTTTACAGCGACGGCTATTACCTCCCCATCGGCGATCACGTCTTCCCGGCGGAGAAGTATCGGCTCATTAAAGAGCGTTTGCTGGCCCAGCGTGTAGCCGAACCCGCCGACATCCTCATTCCCAAGCCTGCCAGCGACGAAGACATCCTTCTGGTGCACACTCCCGAGTACGTCCACAAGCTGAAGACCGGGACCCTTTCCGCCCGCGAAGAACTCACCCTCGAGGTGCCCTACTCGCCCGAGTTGGTGCGCGCTTTCTGGTTGGCGGCGGGCGGGTCAATTCTCGCCGCGCAGCGAGCCCTGGACGAGAAGTGCGCCCTCAACCTTGGGGGTGGCTTCCACCATGCCTTTCCCGACCACGGCGAAGGCTTTTGCCTGATCCACGACGTGGCCGTCGCCATCCGCCGCCTGCAGAAGGATGGCAGGATCGCCCGCGCCATGACCGTGGACTGCGACGTCCACCAGGGCAACGGCACGGCCGCCATTTTCGGACGCGGGCACGCTGCGCCCAAGCCCCTGCCTTCCTGGTCCGCCGCCATGTTCGGCTTGCCTGCAGAAGAAATTCCGCACCCGCAACCGCCACCAGGCAGCGTGTTCACCATTTCCCTGCACCAGGAGCACAACTACCCTGCGTGGAAGCCACCATCCTCCATTGACGTCAACCTGCCCGACGGCACCAGTGATGACGACTATCTCTCCTGGCTGGACAACGCTCTCAGTTCCGGCCTGCGCCAGTTCGACCCTGACCTGATCTGTTATGTTGCCGGAGCCGACCCTTACGCCGAAGACCAGCTGGGCGGCTTGAAAGTGACGGTTGACGGCCTCAAGAAGCGCGACCAATTGCTGTTTCGCGTGGCCCACGCCCGCAATATTCCCGTCATGGTGACCTTTGCCGGCGGTTATGCCTGGCACGTGGAGGACACGGTTGCGATTCATTGCAATACAGTGGTTGCCGCCCGGGAGGAGTTCGGCGCGTGAAAATCGGATGACGGGTTGCGCTCTGAACCCGATCCGCTCTAGAACTCGCCCACCGAATGTGCCATGCTGTGGTCATGAAATCAAAGAACATGAAAGACTTGGAGAAACATTGGGCAGAACACACCAGGAAACCAGGCGCCCAGCAAGGTCGCGTCCCTAAGAAGGGTGATCGGGTGGGCGCAAACGGACGCACCGGAGTGTTCGCCATCGTAGAGGTGCGTCGCATTCCCAAAGTGGTTGATCTTCAATCGCTAAAGGGTGGACCGGTTGAGAAAGGCATCCCCTGGACCGCCCTGATCTTTATGGACAGGGAAGACTCCGTCCAGGCTGCCCCCGCCGGCGTGAAAGAGGCCACCGAAGAATAACCTGGCTTTCCATTATGCAGGACAGCACTACGAGCGCATGTTTGTAATAATGCACTCAAACTGCATCCTTACCGGCTAATCTTCCGGCTTTTCAATCGTCCATCGAAAATCTACAATCATCAATTCCTCCATGCGCCTTCGCCTGCTTCGTCACGCCACGCTCATAATGGAATTCGCCGGCCGCAAGCTGCTCCTGGATCCCATGCTCAGCGCGCCCGGCCTCATGCCTGCCATTGACAACTCGCCGAACCCGCGGCCCAATCCGCTCGTGCCTTTGCCGGCCGCACTCCCGGAAATCGCGCAGGACCTGGACGCCATACTGGTCACGCACACCCATCGCGACCACTGGGACGATGCCGCCGCCAGCCAGCTCCCCAAGCAGGTTCCCCTGCTTTGTCAGCCCGAGGATGAGCAGAAACTCCGGGGCGACGGGTTCACCCGTGTCCAGCCGCTGCAAACCGGGTTGATCTGGAATGCTCTGGAGGTCACCCGCACTGCCGGCCAGCACGGTACCGGCGAAATCGGCAAGAAAATGGCGCCGGTCTCCGGATTTGTGCTGCGCGGCCCGGGCGAGGACCCGCTCTACCTCGCCGGCGACACCATCTGGTGCAGCGAGGTGCAGCACACCATCCAGCAATTCCGCCCGGCGGTTATCGTGGTCAATGCCGGCGCCGCCCGCTTCCTGGAAGGCGACCCCATCACCATGACCTCCGCCGACGTCATCTCCGTCTGCCGTGCCGCCCCGCAGGCCAAGGTCATCGCCGTCCACATGGAAGCCATCAACCACTGCCTGCTCACCCGGCAGCAACTGAGTGCGGAGTTAACCTCGGCCGGCTTGAGGGCGCAAGTCATGATTCCAAACGACGGTCAGTGGATTACCTAGCTGCCGCGACCTGGCCCGTGCCCGTTTTCATTCGTCTATCGTTAATCGAAAATCGTCAATTCCGGCCTGCCTGCTAAAATATCCTTTGTCCCGACCGGCGCGTCCGCCGACCCGCTCGCGCATCTTAAGTTTCAGGAACTATTCGCCTTATGTTTGAGAACTTAACCGAAAAACTGCAGCGCACCTTCAAGAACCTGCGCGGCCAGGGCAAGCTGAGCGAGGAGAACATCGCCGAGGCCCTCCGCGAGTTGCGCCTGGCGCTGCTGGAAGCCGATGTCAACTTCAAAGTGGTCAAGGACCTGATTGATCACATCCGGGAGAAGGCCGTGGGCCAGGAGGTGATGACCGCCCTTTCCCCCGGCGAGCAGGTGATCAAGATCGTCCGCGATGAACTGGTGAACCTGCTGGGCCAGGACACCGCCCGGCTGAAGTTCGCCTCCCAGCCGCCCACCGTGGTGCTGATGGCCGGCCTTCAGGGCTCCGGCAAAACCACCACTTCCGGCAAGCTGGCCCACTGGCTGCAGAAGGGCGGGCACCGGCCCATGCTGGTCAGCGTGGACGTTTACCGGCCCGCCGCCCGCGAGCAGCTAAAAGTCGTTGCCAAAGCCGTGGGTGCCCACATTTACGAGGGCGAGGTCGGGGAGGCGAATACCGCCACCGTGGAGCGCCTGGCCAAAGAGGCGCGCCGCGAAGCGGTGAACAGCGGTTGCGACGTGCTGGTGGTGGATACCGCCGGCCGCCTGCACATTGATGAGCAGCTTATGGAGGAGATGCAGTCGCTCAAATCGCTGCTCAACCCTCAGGAAATCCTGTTCGTAGCGGACGCGATGACCGGACAGGACGCGGTCAAATCCGCCGACGAGTTCCACAAAAAGCTTTCCCTCACCGGCGTCACCCTCACCAAAATGGATGGCGATGCCCGCGGCGGCGCCGCCCTTTCCATCCGCCACGTGACCGGCGCGCCCATCAAGTTCATCGGCATCGGCGAAAAATACGATGCCCTGGAGCCCTTCCACCCCGACCGCATCGTCTCCCGGATTCTGGGCATGGGCGACATCCTGTCGCTCATCGAAAAGGCGGAAGCCACGGTGGACAAGAAGAAAGCCGAGCAACTGGCGCAGAAGGCGCTGGCCGGCGACGGCTTTTCTTTGGGCGATTTTCGCGACCAGTTGCTGCAGGTAAAGAAGATGGGTTCGCTGCAGAGCCTGATCGGCATGTTGCCCAAAATCGGTCCCTTCTCCAACCTCAAGAACGTTGCCGACAAGGTGGACGAAAAAGAGATTTCGCGCGTGGAGGCCATCATCAACTCCATGACCCCTTACGAGCGCGATCACCACGAAGTGATCAACGGCAGCCGGCGCAAACGAATCGCCCGCGGCTCCGGCACCAGCGTGCACGAAGTTAACCAGCTTCTTCGCCAGTACGCCCAAATGCGCAAAATGTTCAAGGACATGGGCAAAGCCAGCTTCGCCCGCAAGCTGGCAGGCATGAAGCTGCCGGGCATGTAGAAACCTCCTGTCGTCCTGCAGTGCTGATCGCTCCCATTCAGTTAGAATTCCACCTGGGAGCGTAGACATGAAATGGCGCGGACTTGAGGAATCCAAGCCGGGGCAGCACGCCGCCACCCTGCGGGAAGAGTTGGAAGAGCGCAAGGCGCTGGCCGCGCAATACGTTCCGGAGGACGTGCAGCAGGTCAACCGGCGCACGGTCGAGGAGCTATGCGGCTCCGGCATGGCTGACCGCATTCTTCCCCTGGGAGCGCGGGCTCCTCAGTTCGAACTGCCGGACCAGGAGGGCGAGCCCGTTTCTTCCGCCGAACTGCTCAGCCGCGGCCGGCTGGTTATCTGTTTCTTCCGCGGACGCTGGTGCCCCTTCTGCGTTGCCCAGCTCGAAGCCATGAATGCTGCCCTGCCTCGAATTCAGGGTGCCGGGGCCGGTCTGGTGGCCATTTCTCCCCAGACCACCAGGCAGTCCTTCTTCATGCGCGATCAGCATCACCTGCGCTTTCCCCTGCTCAGCGATTCTCTCAATCAGGTGGCCCGCCGCTTCGGATTGGTTTATCCCATTCCCCAGGAGCAAAAGCAGGTGTATAGCCGCACCTTTGTCAATTTGCCCTTTCTGAACGGCGACTCCAGCTGGGAACTGCCCATCCCTGCCACCTATGTCCTGGAACGGGACGGCACCGTCGTTTACGCCAGCGCCCATCCCGATTACGCCCTCCGCCCCGAACCGGAGGAGATAATCCGCCTCCTTCTCGACGCCTCCCGCTCCTGAAGCGGCTGTTCAGGATTCCAAAGCTGGGATAAAGGCCTCCCGGCCGGGAGCGGCGCCATTCCGGCTGAAAAAAACGCCCCGTTCCGCCGGGGGCGCGGCTTACGCCCGGTTTGAATCGTTCAAATCATTCCCCCCGGCCCTATGTTCTGCAAATCGAACATTAAAACTTTGCGCTTTACAAGCACCCGCCCCACGAGTTAGTTTCGCCTGTTGGAATCCCCCCCGGGGGGCATACTGCCATCCCTGTACGCCAGGCCGGGGTTGCCAAGCCTTACAGCTTTACGGGATAATAAAGGTTTGTGCATCCCGACTAGAATCAGAAGGAAGGTCTCTTTTCGTGTTGATGATTCGACTGGCGCGCATGGGTGCGCGTAAACAGCCTTACTACCGTGTGGTCGTGATTGAGAAGGAGCGCGCGCGCAATGGCCGGGCGCTGGAGATCGTTGGTACCTACAATCCTCGTACCAACCCTGCCAGCATTGAGCTGAGGCGCGACCGTATTGAGCATTGGCTTTCTCACGGGGCAAAGATGTCCGCCACCGTCAGCCATCTGCTCGCTAAAGCTCCCTCCCCGCAGACCGCGGCGTAAACGCGCTGGCAGGCACACCACCCGCACATAAGGAGTAGGTCCCGATGGCCACGGATCAGGGTGGAGACATGCGAGCACTGGTGGAGCAGATTGCCCGGGCTTTGGTGGACGAACCCGGTCAGGTTTCCGTTCAATCTGTTGACGGAGAACAGGTTACGGTTTTGGAACTGCGCGTGGCCCCCGGTGACTTGGGCAAGGTCATTGGCAAGCAGGGCCGCACGGCGCGCTCCATTCGCACCATCCTGAGCGCCGCCGGCATGAAGTTGCGCAAGCGTTTCACCCTGGAGATCCTGGAATAGACGAAGCGTTCATCACCATTGCCCGCGTGGTCAAAACGCAAGGGCGGCGGGGCGAAGTCGCCACAGAACTCCACACCGATTTTCCGGAACGTTTTGCCGAGCGCGAGCGGATCTATGCCCTGGCGCCCGATGGGATGCGCCGCGAAATGCGTTTGGAAAGTTCCTGGCCGCATTTGCGGTATTTCGTCCTGAAGTTCCGCGGCGTGGATTCCATCACTCAGGCTGAGGCCTTGGTGGGCTGCGAACTGCAGATTCCCGCCGCCGAACGCGTAGCCCTGGAACCCGGGGCGGCTTACGTCAGCGATCTGCTGGGCTGCGCAGTCTGGGATATGACCCACGCCTCCGGTAGCGCCGAGGTCGGCCTCGTGGCGGGCGTTCAATTTGGCGCCGGCGAGGCCCCCCTGCTGGTGGTCCGCTCCGGCGAACAGGAATTCCTTATCCCCTTCGCCGCCGAGTACCTGCTGAGCCTGGACTTGCCGCAACGGCGGATTGAGATGCGGCTCCCCGAGGGGTTGCTGCAAGTGGACGCTCCGCTGACCGAGGAAGAAAAACAGCGGCAGCGAGGGGAAAGGTAATTCTGAGTTTCTAGTTTCAGTTTGGTTGGCCGGGGTCACTGGAAACTTGAAACTTTGCCTATGAAGTTTCAGATCGTAACCATTTTCCCGGACTTTTTTGACGGTCCGCTCGAGCACGGCATCATTCGCCGCGCCCGCGAGGCCGGTCTGGTGGATGTCCGCGTGGTTGACCTGCGCGAGTTCACTCACGACCGGCACCGCACCGTGGATGACCGTCCCTTCGGCGGCGGCGAGGGCATGGTTCTGAAGCCGGAACCGGTTTTTGAATGTCTGGAGGCAATGTCAGTCGCGCCCCGGGAGGCACGTTTGGCCGGCGCAGCCAAGGAATCAGTGGTGCTGCTTTCCGCCCAGGGCAAGCGCTTTGACCAGAGCCTGGCCGGGAAAATGTCAGCCCTGGAACGGGTGGTGCTGATTTGCGGCCGCTATGAAGGCGTGGATGAGCGGGTGAACGATTTTCTCGCCGATTGCGAGCTTTCCATCGGAGACTACGTTTTGAGCGGCGGCGAACTGGCAGCCGCTGTGGTCGTGGATTCCGTCACCCGGCTGCTCCCGGGAGCGCTGGGCAATGAGGCCTCCGCCCGCCAGGAGTCGTTTTCGGCGGGCGGCGGGGAAGGGCGAATTGCGGGCTCGGGGCCCTCGTCCACCTGCGCCTCCGGCGGGCTGCTGGATTACCCTCACTACACCCGTCCGGCGGAGTTTCGTGGTATGGCGGTGCCGGAAGTGCTGGTTTCCGGCGACCACGAGGAGATCCGCCGCTGGCGCCGCCGCGTGGCCCTGGAAAAGACGCTGCGCAACCGTCCCGACCTGCTGGAGCAGGCCGACCTCAGCCCCGAGGACAAGCGCTTGGTGGCGCAAATTGCCGGCAAAATTTAGAATATCGCCAGGGCCAACCTGGCCGATACAATAAAGGAAAGAGCCAATGTCGAACCTCATCATTGAAAAACTGCTGGCCAAGAGCCGCCGCACCGATCTGCCCCAGTTTGGCCCTGGCGACACCGTGCGCGTCCACGTAAAAATCAAGGAAGGCGATAAGGAACGCGTTCAAGCCTTCGAAGGTGTAGTCATCTCCCGCACCTCCGGCCCCCAGGCCAGCTTCACCGTGCGCAAGATCAGCTTCGGCCAGGGCGTGGAGCGCATCTTTCCCGCCAGCTCCAAGGTAGTTGACCGTGTGGACGTGGTCCGCTCCTCGCGCGTGCGCCGCGCCAAGCTTTACTATCTGCGCGAGCTCCGCGGCAAGGCCGCCCGCCTGCGCGAAGTGGAATAAAGGCAATATCTGGCATTTAGTACCCAGAGTGGTGCCGGCTGCCCCAACCTGCTAGTTCAGGGCTGGATCTCGCTCAACCCGCCTCGCGAGCTTTCTTGTCTCGTTTCCCCGAGTGGCTGAAAGCCACATACTCACCAGGCTTCGAACTGGGGTACGGGTACGCGTACTGGGTACTGTGCACTATCTTCCCCCAAACTGCAGCCGTAATCCCGCCCGCGCCAGGATGGGTGGCCCCACGGTGAGCACCGGCGTGCGCCCGATCTGGTACTGCTGGTTGAGCAGATTCTCAGCGGCCACAAACACTTCCACTCCCGGCCGCAGCGGGTGCGAAACCATCGCGTCCAGCGCGAAAAATCGCGCCAGAGGCAGCAAATTCTGGTCGTCATCGAACTGGTTGCCGACATATCGTCCCTGCACTCCCACCAGCACGAAGGGTTTCACGTAGCGCGCCTGCAGGGTGAACTGATGGTGCGGCACCTGCGGGATCCACAATCCCACCAGCGAGGTATTGCTGGAAAAGCTGGTCACGGTCGCATCGGTGTATTCATACGACCCGGAGAGGGTAATGGAATTCGTGAGCCGCTGGTCGGCCTCCACCTCCAGCCCGCGCGAGCGCGTGCGACCCAGGTTCTGGCGCTGCCGCGTGATCAAGTTCGGAGTTACGCTCAGGGTCACGTTGGCGATGGGCCGGGTAATGTCGCTCCAGAAAAAATTTCCCCGCAGCAGGAAATGCTGGTCCCACCCGGTGACGATGGCCCCCGCCTCCGCTCCCGTCAGCCGCTCAGCCAGAAGCTGGTCGTTTGCCTGGGTAACGATGTTTCCTACCCGAAACGAGCGGTAGAGTTCGTTCAGAGTGGGCGCGCGGAAGGAGCGGTAAGCCGAACCAGTCAGCGAAACTTTGCTCGTTACCCGCTGCAGCACCGCCAGCCGCGGGCTGAAGAACGATTCGCTGCGGTCAGCAAAGGGGGTGACGGTCCCCCCCGGTCCGAACAGCGGCAGCTTGGCGGAGAAGGCCTGAAAATTCAGCCACCGGTCCACGCGTCCGCTCAGGGTCAGCAGGGTGCGGCGGGTAATGCTGATCATGTCTTCGCCGTAGGCTCCCCAGTTGTTCTCCCGCCCGCCGGCCTGCGAGCGGTTGCTGGCCACTCCCTGGATGAAGCCGATCTCGTCGCTTTCCCCGTGCACGTTCCACTCTTCCACTCCCGCCACCAGGTTCTGCCGCGCGCCCAGGCTGCGCGTCCATTGCGCCGAGAAGCCCACCTGCTGCGCCGGCACCCGCTGTTGGCGGGTAAGAGTCTCGCTGTTGCGATCCTGCGCGATGGCGGAGAAATCCTGGTTGTACACCTGCCGGCTCACGTAGGAGCGCAGGGTGAACGTTCCCAGACTCCGTGAATTCCAATTGGCTCCCAAATCGAGTTCGCGGATGGTGCTACGGTTGGGCGTGAGCGGCGTGCCGTTCTGGCGCTCCTCTCCCAGCAGCGACCCGCGGGCAAATGCCCTGGCGTTCTGCCCGAATTTTCGTTCCAGTGTGGCTTCCCCGGTGGCGTGTTCAGAGTTCACCGGCGTATCTACGCTTCCACGCAGGCTCAGGGGAACGGCAGTATATCCGTCAGTACGAAACAGTTCGCCGGAAATCGCGCCCGCCCAGTTGCCGGCCGCGTGGCTGCCCATAAAGGAAACATCGGGCGTGTCCTCGTTGCCATAAGACGTCTCCAGGGTGAAAGCGTTGCGGTCCACCGGCTGGCGCAGCACGTTCACCACGCCGCCCAAGGCATCGGAACCGTACAAATGAGACGCTCCGCCGCTGGCCGCCTCGATGCTTTCGATTTCCGCGCTGGGAATGCGGTCCCAGTACACCCAGCCGCCAAAAGGATCGTTCAGGGGAAAGCCATCGGCCAGCACCAGCGCACGGCTCGAGCCGCTGGCCCCCAGCCCGCGTAGCGAGGCCCCTTGCGAAGTGGGATTGGCGGTGCGGCTACCGGTGCGCCGGAACAGGCTGAAACCCGACACCTGGCGCAGCTTATCGTCGGTGGTCAGGCCAGCGGTGGCGGCAAGGTCTTGCGGCGAAAGCACCACGACGCTGGTTGGCGTCTCCACCAGCCGTGTGGCCGTGCGGTTGGCGGTCACGGTGACTTCCTCGGCGGCGCCGGCAGGCGCCAGCGCGATCTCCACTTCGCCGTTGCCGGCGGTCCAAGCCAGCTCGCGAATCCCAAAGCCGGCAGCGCTGGCCTTCAAGGTTCCCCGGCTTACAGGCACATTCTTGAAGCTGAACCGGCCGCGGGGGTCGCTGATGCGGGTGGCCTGAAATCCGGCGCTGGAGAGCACCACCTTCGCTCCTGGGATGGCCGCGCCGCTGCTGTCCGTCACCACTCCCGAAATTTGCGCCGAGTTCTCAGTCTGGGCGGCGCCGATGCAGCAGAACAGAAAAGCAATCATTAAGCAGGCCGCAAAGCACCGTGGCAGTGTGCGGACAACCGGGTTCATCATCCGTTTGCTCCATAGCTATCCTCCAACCGCCCCACCCCACGTGGCGCACGCAAACCATCATCTTAGCTGTTTCGGTTCAAATCTTCTTGCGCCTGCTCTTCCATTGGGCGATATTGAGGACACAGCACTCATACCGTGCCTCGAAAAAATGCCCACCCAGGTAAGCAGCTGTCCAAGGCCGCGGCCAAGCTGCGCCTCCTGAAATCCCTGCGCTGCACCACGCGTTACGAGAAGCGTGCCTGGGCCGAGGGCGCCAAACTGGTGGCCGGCGTGGACGAAGTTGGCCGCGGCTCGCTGTTCGGCCCCGTCGTGGCAGCGGCCGTCATTCTCGACCCCAGCTACCGCATTCGCGGTCTGCGCGATTCCAAGCTGCTCAAGCCGGAGCGCCGCGAGGTGCTGGCCGAACGCATCCGCGAGCACGCCCTCGCCATTTCCGTAGCCGCCGTGGACAACGCCCGCATTGACCAGCTCAACATCTACTGGGCTTCGGTGGAGGCCATGGTCGAAGCCGTGCGCCGCCTCTCCCCCACTCCCGATCACCTGCTGATTGACGCCCTGCGCATCCCCTGGGAGTGCCCGCAGACCAAGATCATTCACGGCGACGCCCTCTCCGCTTCCATCGCCGCCGCCTCCATCATCGCCAAGGTGGAGCGCGACCGCCTGGTGCGCGAGTGGGCTCCCGTCTTCCCCGCCTACGACCTCGCCTCCAACAAGGGTTACAGCGCGCCCAAGCACATTGCCGCCCTGCGCAAGTACGGCCCTTCGCCCCTGCACCGCCAGTCCTTCGCCCCGGTGTGGATGGCTCCCGCCCCGCAGGAA
>DATEJK010000082.1:0-9478 GCA_035278025.1 Terriglobales bacterium
GAGCCCATGCGGGTGTTCCGAGGAAGGCTGCAGGGTCATCAAATCCACCACATTGACCACCCGAATCTTGAGGTCGGGAAAATGACGCCGCAACAGGTCCACCGCCGCCAGCGTCTCCAGCGTGGGAACATCGCCGGCGCAGGCCATGACCACATCCGGTTCGCTGTTCTGGTCGGTGCTTGCCCACTCCCAGATGCCGATGCCGGTGGTGCAATGCTCAATGGCCGCCTCCATATCCAGCCACTGCAATTCCGAATGTTTTCCGGCCACAATCACGTTCACATATTGGCGGCTGCGCAGGCAGTGGTCCATCACCGATAACAGGGTGTTGGCATCGGGCGGCAGGTACACGCGCACCACGTCGGCTTTCTTGTTCACCACAAAGTCAATGAATCCTGGATCCTGGTGACTGAAGCCGTTGTGATCCTGACGCCAGACGTGGGAAGTCAGCAGGTAATTCAGGGAGGCGATCGGCCGTCGCCAGGGAATGTCTCGTGTCACCTTCAGCCATTTGGCATGCTGGTTGAACATCGAATCCACAATGTGAATGAAGGCTTCGTAACAGGAGAACAGGCCGTGCCTCCCGGTCAGCAGGTACCCTTCCAGCCAGCCCTCGCACATGTGCTCGCTCAGCATCTCCAGCACCCGTCCGTCATGGGAAAGGTGTTCATCACCGGGCAGAATTGGCTCCATCAGGATCTTCGGCGTGACCTCGTATACCGCGTCCAGGCGGTTGGACGCGGTTTCGTCGGGACCGAACAAGCGAAAATTCCGCGACTCCAGGTTCAGTTTCATTACGTCCCGAAGGAACATGCCTGCGATCTTGGTGGATTCCGCTTGCTCTATACCCGGCTTGCTCACCTGCATTGCGTAGTCGCGGAAATCGGGCATCAGCAGGTCTTTCAGCAAGAGCCCGCCGTTGGCATGCGGGTTCGCCCCCATCCGCCGATTGCCCTTGGGCGCAAGTTCGGCCAATTCGGCGCGGAACCTGCCCGTTCGGTCGAATAGCTCCTCCGGACGATAGCTTTGCATCCACTCTTCCAGGATCTTCAGGTGCTCCGGCTTGCTCAGGTCAGTTACCGGAACCTGGTGCGCGCGCCACGTCCCCTCCACCGGTTTACCGTCCACGAACTTGGGGCCGGTCCACCCCTTGGGGCTGCGCAGCACGATCATCGGCCACACCGGCCGCTCCTGCGCCTTCTGCCGCCGCGCCTGCTCCTGGATGGCGCGGATTTCTTCCGTGATCGCGTCCAGAGTGGCGGCCATGAGTTGGTGCATGGCTCCCGGCTCCTGGCCTTCCACGAAGTACGGCTTGTATCCGTAGCCGTTGAACAAATCCGTGAGCTCCTCGTCACGCATGCGCCCCAGCACCGTGGGGTTGGCGATCTTGTAGCCGTTGAGATGGAGTACCGGTAGCACGGCGCCGTCGCGGGCAGGATTCAGGAACTTGTTGGAATGCCAGCTGGTGGCCAGGGCTCCGGTTTCAGCTTCGCCGTCGCCGATTACGCAACAGGCCAGCAGGTCGGGATTGTCGAATACCGCTCCGTAGGCGTGGGCGAGGGAATACCCGAGTTCGCCGCCCTCGTTGATGGACCCGGGCGTCTCCGGGGCCGCGTGGCTGGGAATTCCGCCGGGGAAGGAGAACTGCCGGAACAGCCGGCGCAGTCCACCCTCGTTCTGCTGAATGTGCGGATAAAGCTCGCTGTATGTGCCTTCCAAATAAGTGTTGGCCACCACACCGGGACCGCCGTGACCGGGACCAGTAATATAAATGGCGTTGAGATCGTATTTTCTGATCAGCCGGTTGAGATGCACGTACACAAAATTCAGTCCTGGCGTTGTTCCCCAGTGCCCCAGCAGTCGCGGCTTGATGTGCTCCAGCTTCAAAGGCTCGCGCAGCAGCGGATTCTCATAGAGATAAATCTGCCCCACAGAAAGATAATTTGCGGCGCGCCAGTACGCGTTAAGTTTGTCCAGTTCATCTTTAGCTAAAGGACGGTTCGAAATTTTCGGCGGACTTTCCAACTCGACTGGGTTCATGGCTGGCACTCCTCCTCGCATTCGATTCGCCGTTACCCCGTACAGACGATATTAAACAAATTGCCCGGGCAACGTGCTGCAACATTGCTTGCTCTCACCGCGACTGAGATGCTGCCAGAAACTACAGCCCCATCGCCACCAGCTTTCCGCCTTAATCGCGAAGCATTCTGCATCCACCGTGGAAGCGTGTGGCTTCAGCCGCGTCGACATGACAAACAAGTTTGCTGCGACCGTGGAAGCGTGCGGCTTCAGCCGCACCAACCCAGGCAACAGGCGCTGGGGCTCTAGCCCCAGTGGATGGGAAGTCGCCCCCGGTTCCCATTCCAGACCACAGCGGAATAGAATGCTGCATCTGTCCCGAACAGCTGCTCAAAAGGTGAAAGTGAGAAACAGATGAGCGCCATATCTCTGAAGGTGAACGGCCGGGTGCACACCGTCAATCTCGACCCCGCCACTCCACTGCTGTACGTTCTGGGTGACGAACTCCAATTGCGCGGGCCTAAATTTGGCTGCGGCCTGGGCCAGTGCGGTTCCTGCACTGTCCTTATGGAGGGGAAAGCTACTCGTTCCTGCATCACCCCGCTAAGCGTGGTCGGCACCTCCGAAATCGTCACCCTGGAAGGTTTGGGCACCGCGGAGAAGCCCCATCCCATTCAGCAGGCCTTCATTGACGAGCAGGCCGCCCAGTGCGGCTTCTGCCTCAGCGGCGTGATTCTTACTGCCAAGGCCTTCCTCGACCGTAATCCCAAAGCCGGCAGCGAAGAGATTCAGCAGGCCCTGGCCCATGTCCTCTGCCGCTGCTTCACTCATGTCCGCATGATGCGCGCCATTGAACGCTACGCGCAAACGAGGCGCGTATGAGCTCATCGCTTTCACGCCGCGGTTTCCTGAAAACTTCCGGCGCCCTTATCGTCAGCTTCAGCGCGGCTACGCTGTTTGACCCGCTCCTCCTCGCCCAGGGCCCCTTCGGCACTCATATGTCGCACATTGACCCCGGCCAACTCGACTCCTGGATCGCGGTTGGCGCTGACGGCCTGGTCACCGCCTATACCGGCAAGTGCGATTTCGGCCAGGGCATGGCTACCGTGCAGACACAGTTGATCGCCGAGGAACTGCGTGTGCCCCTCGACCGCGTGCGCCTCATTCAGTGTGATACGTCCGTCACGCCCGATGAGGGCACTACCTCCGGCAGCCAGTCCACCCCGGTCAATTTCAACACCGGCGGCCTTGCCCAGGCTGCCGCCACCGCGCGCGAGACGCTGCTGGGCATGGCGTCCCGTCGCCTGGGTGTGCCCCTGAACCGCCTCACCATCGCCGCCGGCGTCATCAGCGCCCCCGCCGGCAAACGGATCAGTTATGCCCAGCTCATCGGCGGCAAGCGCTTCAACCTCAAACTGAATCCGGGTGCCCGCCGCAGGCCGCCCAGCCAATGGATGGTTCTCGGTAAACCCATCCCCGCAATGGATATCCCGGCTCTCGCCAGCGGCCGTTTCGAATTTGTGCACAATGTGCGCGTCCCCGGCATGCTGCACGGCCGCGTCGTCCGGCCGCCGGCGATTGGTTCCACCGTCATCAGCGTGGATGAGGCTTCAGTGCGCGGATTGCCGGGCGCGGTCAAGGTAGTAGTCCGCAAGAACTTTGTCGGTGTGGTTGCGGAAAAACAATGGCAGGCGCAACAGGCTGCGACTCAGCTCAAGGTCAACTGGAGCCCGCCTGTCACACTCCCCGGCCAGCCGACTTTTTACGACTACATGCGCAAGCAGCCCTCGCGCGACATGCTGGTAGTGGACTCACAGGATGTGGAGAAAAAGCTGGCCGGCGCGCCCACCGTCCTGCGTGCCACTTATTTCTATCCCTACCAGATGCATGGCTCCATGGGCGCCTCCTGCGCGGTGGCCGATGTGCAAGGCGACAAGGCCACCGTGTGGTCTCCTACTCAATCCGTCTATCCCACCCGCAGTGGAGTGGCCACGCTCCTCGGTTTGTCGCCAGAAAATGTTCGCGTCATCTTTACTCGCGGCGCCGGTTGCTACGGGCTCAACGGCGCCGATACTGTCTCCTACGATGCCGCCCTGCTCTCTCACGCGGTGCACCGCCCGGTCCGGGTGCAACTGACACGTAAAGACGAGATGGCCTGGGGGGAAAACTACGGGCAGCCCTGCGTCATTGACCAGCGCGCCGCCGTGGACGCGAATGGAAGCATCGCTGCCTGGGAGTGTGAGTCCTGGGCCGCTTCCTTCGGCGGGCGCCCCGGCTACGACCACCCCGGCAACGTGATTACCGGCATGCTTGCCGGTTTTGAGCCGCAAACCATCGTCCCGCAGCGCGCTACCCAGCCCACCGGTGAATTGCGCAACGGCCACAACCTGGTGCCTTCCTATGTCAGCGGCTGCATCAGCGGCAAATGCGGCGGCGCCGGCCGCATCGCCAGCGAGCGGGTGCTGGCCCACACCGTGATTTCGCCATTTTTCACCGGACCCCTGCGCTCGCCCCTGCGCCTGCAAAACACCTTTGCCCACGAATGTTTCATGGATGAAATCAGCGCCCGCGTCAAAGCAGATCCGGTCGCCTACCGGCTCCAGCATCTGCGCGACGAGCGGATGATTGGCGTTGTCAAAGCGGCCGCGCGCGCTTCCGGGTGGGAACCGCGGCCTTCGCCCAATCCTCACAGCGCGTCATCCGGCATCGCTATCGGCCGCGGCATCGCTTGCGTGGCTTACGAAGGCGACAATGGTTACGCCGCCCTGGTGGCTGAAGCCGAGGTTGACCGTTCAACCGGCCGCGTGCGCGTGAAGCGCTTTGTGGCTGCCGCCGACTGTGGCCCCGTTTCCAATCCCGCCGGCCTCCGCAATCAGATTGAGGGCGGTGCCCTGCAAGGCATGAGCCGCGCGCTTAGTGAAGAGGTGACCTGGAATGAGCACCAGATCACTTCCACCAGCTGGGCCACTTACCACAGCCTGCCTCTGGGCATTGAGATTCCCGCGGTGGAAACTGTCCTGCTCGATCGGCCAGATGCCGAAGCCGCAGGTGCTGGCGAGCTCTCCATAACCGTCGTAGCCGCCGCCCTGGGCAACGCCATCTTTGACGCTACCGGCGCCCGCCTGCGGGAAGCTCCTTTCACGCCCGCTCGGGTCATGGCGGCGTTGGCGGAGGGAAGCTCTGCCTGATTCGCCACCGGCTTCAGTTCTTGGTTATGGATGGTTCGGAGCGGACGAGATGCGCCTCTGTGCTGCTGGCCAATTGATCCAGAAACTTCAGCCCCAGCCAGTTCTTGAGTTCCTGCAGCGCCTGCGGTTTCACCTCGTCGAAATGGACGCCGGCTTGTCCGCGCGCATCCGTCCACACGATCTGGCCCGAACCGCTGATAACCAGGTTGGTGTCCGGCAGGATAAAGGAAAACCAGATTTTCTGACCCGCCCGCATCGTCAGCCTGGCGCTGATGGCCAGCCCGGATTCGCTTACGTTGAGCGTGCGCGCCGGGGTCTTTTCTCCCGATTCCAGCTGCACCTCTGCCGGCACGTCCAGCCGGTGCCGGAAGTACCGCCTGCGCTCCCGCAGCATGGAACCATAACCCGCCCACAACGTCCGCGTGGCCTGCTCCTGCTGCAACGGCTTGGACAACACGAAATCCGCCCCGCTGGCGAAAGCCTCGCGCATGCTGGCTCCGCCCGCCGCTACCGCTACTACCACTGCCTTATTATTGGAAGGCAGCCAGCGTACCGTCTTCAGGATCTCTGTGCTCTTGGCTCCATCGGCGCAGTCTACAATCACCACATCGAATTTCTTATGTGACAATGCCGCAACGGCCGATTCCGGATCGGGATGGGCCTCCGCCCTTAGCCCGATGTCATTCAGCGACCGGGAAAAAATATTTACTACCTCCAGATCGTTCGCTACCACCAGTCCTTCCAGGATGGGCTCCGTCATTAGTGTATCTCTCCCCCGCCAACCGTCGGCCGTGATCGCGACTTCCCGTGCATAAATATCATAGCGGTGCTTTCGAACTGTGGCCGGAACAGCAGTAACCAGCCTAAGTTACGGCAATTGGAGTGCCACATTGGGGTGTGCCACCGGAGGCCGATTGTGCGGCTATTTCTGCTAGACCTCCCGCTTGAAAGGAACTCCGCGTCCCATTCTGGGAGAAAAGTCTAAATATTGGACAAATCGGATGCTCGGAATCCGACTCCGCCTAGCCCTGCCTCTTCCTGGATCCACCAAGTTTTGGGGTCGGAGATGCGAAAGCGATGTTTCTGCTTACAGCGCAGGCTCACTTTCCAGGTCTTCCAAAGTCGCGACAGGGCGGCGGTGCTTATACTGGCTGCGGCTGCCGTGAACACGACGATTTCATTCGTACAGCCACGGTGAGCGCAGCCCAAATGGGTGGCATACAACACCAGCTTGCCTGCCTTGTAAGGATCCGGTGTGCGGAACTGCACCTTGCGCAAGTCTTTCATCGTGTAGGTGTTTACTTGCAGGCATACCGGGCAGGCGAACAGAAAGGACCGGACGGCCCGTGAGCGCCCGTCGGCCTTGGCGTCTGCCGCGGAATAGGGAACGCGTATCGGAAAACCGCAGTTCCGATTGTGACACTCAAGCCAGTAACCGGCGTACTCAGGCACTGAAGCTGCCACTCCACACGCTGAGCTCACGACAGAAAGTCGGCGTATCTTACATGGTTCGTGGAAGTTCCGCTATCGTTATTTTCACAAGAATCATTCCATAAATAGGATTGCGGCCCTGAAATCCCCACTTCTCCTGAGACCGGCATCAACAGGTCGCTTGACTTAGGTAACTTTTCACTCGCTTTTAACCGCCTACAATCTGCCTAACCGGAGATCTGTGAATCACAAAGACCAATCATCGTGGCCGTTGGCCTCCGCCGGGGACCGCTCCCCCGTTCAATTGCGCCAGATTGAGGGCCGCGAATGGTGGCTGTGGGGCTTTGCCGTAACCGTCACCCTGCTGCTGACGTTCGCCATTGTTTCCTTTACCTTCCCGTGGTTCCATGTGGCTGTTGGGGCAGATTATTGGCGCGATCTGCAGGAATGGGTGCGGGCCTTGGCCGCGCTGGTGCTCTTGTTCGATATCTATACCATCTACCAGCACCTGCAGCTTCACCGCATCCGCCGCCAGTTGGCCGAGCACGATCAGTTGTTCCGGTTGATCAGCGAGAACGCCGCTGACATGATCGCCCTGGTAGATAGCGATGGCCGCCGTCTGTACAACAGCCCCGCTTATCAGAAGGTGCTGGGCTATTCCGCTGAGGAGCTGCAACAAACCTCAGGCCTTGAGCAAATTCATCCTGACGACCGCCCGCGGGTAGTGGAGGCGGCGGAGAAGGCCCGTCTCACCGGCCGGGGGCAGCCTCTGGAATACCGGATCCGCCACAAAGACGGTTCCTGGCGCATCCTGGAATCCACCGCCAGCGCCATCCGCAACGCCAAAGGCGAAACTGAGAAACTGGTCATCGTTAACCGCGATATCACCGAACGCAAACGCGCCGAGCAGATGCTGGTCCACAATGCTTTTCACGATGGCCTCACCGACTTGCCCAACCGTGCCCTCTTTCTGGATCGCTTACAGCACGTGGTCAACCTGGCCAAGCGCCACCCCAATTACAAGTTCGCCGTCCTCTTTATTGATGTGGACGAATTCAAACTCTACAACGACAGTCTGGGACACACTGCCGGCGACCAGTTGCTCATTCAGATTGGGCAGCGGCTCACCAACTCCCTGCGCCGTGAAGATACCGTCTCCCGCTCCGCCGCCCATCTCCAGTCCGAGGGCTCAGAGGAGGACGACACTCTGGCCCGCCTGGGCGGGGATGAATTTACCATTCTGCTGTACGACATTCGCGACGCCAGTGACGCCATCCGCGTGGCCGAACGCATTACCGCCAAACTGGCCGCACCCTTTTCGGTTAAGGACCAGGAAATCGTTATCTCCGTCAGCATTGGCATCGCCCTCAGCACCACCCCTCACAGCGGCGCTGAGGAACTGCTGCGCGATGCCGACATTGCCATGTATCGCGCCAAGCGCGCCGGCAAGGCCCGTTGCGAAGTTTTCGATACCGCCATGCATGCCGGCGCCGTCCGCCGCTTGCGCCTGGAAACCGACTTGCGCAAGGCCCTGGAGCGCGGTGAATTCCTTAATCATTACCAGCCCATCGTTGCCCTGCCCGCCGGAAATATCGTCGGGTTTGAAGCTCTTGCCCGCTGGCAGACAGCCGACCGCTTGGTTCCACCCGGGGAATTCGTCTCCGTAGCCAACGAAACCGGCATTATTCTTCCTATGAATCGCGCCTTGCTCCTGCAGGCCTGTGAACGCCTCCGCCAGTGGCAGGAAGAGTTCCCCTCTTCTCCCTTGTCCATAAGCATGAACGTTTCCGCCAGGGAGTTCGAGCATCCCGACCTGTACAGGGAAATTGCCGCCACCTTGCAGCAAACCGGGGTGCCTCCCTCCAGCCTGCAATTGGAGATCATGGAGACCATCGCCATGGGCGATGCCGAAAAAGCCGGCGCCGTGCTCGCCCAACTCAAAGCCCTGGGCGTCCGCCTCAGCATTGACGACTTCGGAACCGGCTATTCCTCTCTTAGCCGCCTGCAGCGCTTTCCCGTGGATACGCTGAAAATTGACCGCAGCTTCATCTCCCACATGGATAGCGACCAGGAGAGCCGCGAAATGGTGCGCATCATTGTCAGCCTGGCCCACAACTTCCAGTTGCGGGTGGTGGCTGAGGGCGTTGAGACCAGCGTCCAGGCCGATCAGTTGCAGGAATTGGGTTGTGACCTGGCCCAGGGCTACCTGTATTCCCGGCCCGTCGCCGGCGATGCCATTCCCCAGCTCTTGGCCCAGGGCCGCCGGCAGAAAGCCGCCGCAGTGGGCATTTAGGACTGTTCGAAAGAATGGATGGCGCTTAGATTCTTCAGCGCTGCAGCAATTGCAGCAACTCCTGGTTCCACTTCTCCAGATCGTGCTGCGGCAGAAGCCTAATCTCCAGACGCGACGGTTCCGGCAACGCCAGATAGGCGACCCAAATCATAGTGCCGATTCCGTACGCTACGCGGGGCACCGAGTTAAGGACAACTCCCGAGACCAACGGCGAGGATTGTGCGGCTATGGCCGAAGCCAGCAACTCCAGCGTGGCCATCAACCCAAACCCAAGCGCTATCCCAAAAACATAATTACGCCATGTCAGCGCGAAATAGGACGCGAACAAGAATAGCAGCACCAGTAGTCCGCACTGCACCACGTCAATGCTGCGCTGCGTAACCAAAGCTCCCCGAACCGCCCATACAGGTTCGTTACTCGGACCGGCTAAGGCGACCGCAATTCCCGCCAAAATCAGAAATACTCCCACCCAGCGGAACATCACGGTGCTCCCCCGGCGCAGACCCTCGTAGGGCCTTAGTACATGGGAGAAGATCTCGTAAATCAC
>DATEJK010000083.1:0-9068 GCA_035278025.1 Terriglobales bacterium
GCCTCCAACGTCATCTACGTGTTCCTGCTGGTCACGGCCATCCACAAAAGCCGCTCCCACCAGCAACGGCTCAGCAGCATTCGCCTGGAGAATCTTTCCCAATCGTCCTTTACTCCCCCTATTTCTCTGGTCGTTCCGGCGCACAATGAAGCGGGAAGCATTGTGGAGTCGGTGGGCTCGCTTCTGGAATTGGAGTACCCCAATCTCGAAATCGTCATCGTCAACGATGGCTCCAGGGACGACACCCTGGAGCGGCTGGCCAGCGCCTATGGGCTGGTGCCCGCCCACATGCTTTATGTCGCGGAAATCCCCACGGCTCGTGTCAAGCGTCTGTACAAGAGCCTCCGGGAGCCCCGCCTTCTGGTCGTGGACAAGGAATCGGCGGGCAATAAAGCGGACGCTGTCAACGCCGGCTTGAACGTTTGCGGTTCGCCCTTTGTCTGCGTGGTGGATGCCGATTCCCTTTTGGAACGCGATTCCCTGACCCGCATTGTTTCCGGAATTTTTTCCGACCCAGGTCGCGCTGTGGCCGCCGGAGGCATCGTGCGCGTGCTCAACGGCTGCAAAGTGGTCAAAGGCCGCCTGCAGGACATCAGCCTGCCCCGCCGCCCCGTGGAAATCCTGCAGGTCGTGGAGTATTTGCGGGCTTTTCTCGTGGGCCGGGAAGCCTGGGCCTATTTCAACATGCTGCCCATCATTTCCGGCGCCTTCGGCATTTTCCGCCGCGACCTTGTGCTCAGCATCGGCGGTTTCCGCACCCAAGCCATCGGCGAAGATATTGACCTGGTGGTCCGCCTGCATCGTTATCTGCGCGACCACGGCATCGAATACCGCATCAGTTTTGTTCCCGACCCCACCTGCTGGACGGAAGTGCCCTCTGATTTGAAGTCGCTGGCGCGCCAGCGGGCTCGCTGGCAGCAGGGGCTCATGGATACCCTCTGGCTGCACCGCGACATGCTGTTTCGCCGCCGCTACGGCCGCATCGGCCTTTTCCTCCTGCCTTATATGTGGATCTTCGAATTGTTGGAGCCCGTCATGGAGCTGGCCGGGTATGTCACCATCCTGGTCGCCGCCCTCATGGGCAGCCTCAGCCTGCGCCTGGCTTTTGAGTTCCTGATGTTTGGCTACGCTTTCGCCACCGCGCTTTCCGTGGGCGGCGTCCTCCTGGAGGAGATCACCTACCGCCGCTACGGCAACTGGCGCGACGTTTTGCGCCTGCTCGTGTTCTGCTTCCTCGAACACTTCCCCTATCGTCAAATGAACCTGCTGTGGCGGCTGCAGGGGATGTGGCGCTACTTCCGCCGCGACACCTCCTGGGGTGAGTTGAAGAGGACCGGCCTGTCCCAGTCCGCCATGCCGGTTTCTCCTCAGGTTGAAAATGCAAACAGTGGGGTAAGGGGTTGACGCTCGCATGACCGCAACCGACCAGCTCAAGCACGAGGATCCCACGCTGCTGGAGGCAGAGTTACGCGCCCTGGAAGGCCGCGACCTGCAGCTCTGGTGCCTGGTTGGCCTGATTGCTCTCATGCTGGCCACCGGCTTTTTCGCTCTGATTGCGCCTCGGGTGCTCTGGAATGCCGGCACTTTCCGGGTAACTCAGCAAAACCTGCCCGTGCTCTTTTTCGGACTGTTGGTTCTGCTGCTTCTGGCCGCCGTCTATATGGTTCAGCAAAGACTTAAGCTCACTCGCACCCGCCGGGAACTCACCACCCGCTTGTTGCAGGCGGAAAAAGTAGCCCGCCTGGATGAGGTAACCGGTCTGCTCAACCGGCGCACCCTCAATGAGGTACTGGGCCGCGAAATGGCGCGCGCCCAGAGAACCGGCACCCGCCTCTCCCTGGTCATAATTGCGATTGATGGATTCTCCCAGCTCAGCGAGCGCTTCGGCCATGTGGTGGGCGAACGCGTCCTGTTGGATGTTACCCAGATCCTGAAACGTAATTTCCGCGCCGCCGACATTCTCGTCCGCTACGGTGTGGACGAGTTCCTCGCCATTCTCCCCGAAACTGACCGCCGCGAAGCCCAGATCGCCGTCGACCGCCTGCCCTGCGGGGTCGACCAGTGGAACCGCCGCAACCAGGACTTCGGCTATCAGCTGGGATTAAGCGCTGGCATCGCCCAGTTCATTCCTGACGCCAGCACCGCCGAATCCCTGGTCGAAGCCGCCGACGCGGAAATGTACAACCTGCGCCTGGCCCAGGCGCATAATCCTTCTCTCCAACCCGCTCCCAAACCCTCCAACGCAGAGGTCGCAGAGAAGAAATAGAAGTCTGTCTTTTTTCTCCGCGTACTCTGCGTAGAGTTTTCTCTGCGCCTCTGCCGTGGGTTCTTGAAGCTCTATGCCACCCGCTTCTCGCGCCCTCGCTGCTCGCCAAACAAACGGATCATCTCCCGGTTGAATGCCGGAATGTCGGACGGTTGCCGGCTGCTCACCCAGTTCTTGTCCCGCACGCATTCCGCGTCCTGCCACTGCGCGCCGGCATTCCGTATATCGTCCTGGATGGTGTGGTAGCTGGTCATCTTGCGTCCCCGCACCAGCCCCGCCGAAACCAGCAGCCAGGGGCCATGGCAGATCACGGCGATGGGTTTGCCCTCCCGGTCCATCTCCCGCACGAATTCCTGCGCCTCCGGCACTACCCGCAGCGTGTCTGCGTTCAGCGCCCCGCCGGGAATTTGCACCCCGTCGAATTCGGACGCCTGCACCTGGTCGAACGTCATGTCCACGTCCACCTTAATCGTCTTCTCATCATGCCGGACCGCCTGGATCTTCCCCGGCTTGGTCGAGATCACCACCGTCTTCGCGCCCGCCGCCTCCAGCGCCTTCTTGGGTTCGGTTAGCTCCGATTCCTCAAAGTCCTGGGTTGCAATGATTGCTATGTTTATTCCGCTGAGTTCTTGTGCCATGAGCCATCTCCCTTCTGGATGTAAAGTCAAAACCCGCTCTCGCCCGGGAGCGGGAAGCGGGTTGGTGCACAGCTCTATGTTTGAGGATGTTAGCTGTGGACTTGGACTGTCTGATTAGGGAGAAGCAAGGTCTGCGGCAAGGGTTGGCTTAAACCAGAGCATTCAGCAAAGCGCTGCGGGTTGAATGCTGACTGACTGCTGAATGCTTCCGTTCCCGAAACTGCGAGACACATGGTTGGCTAAATGCCAGCTGCTGATTGCTAAGTGCTTCTTTTCAGCTGCCCGCAGGCCGCATAAATATCCCGACCCCGAGGCCGGCGGATGAAGGTGGGCACCCCTCCCCTTACCAGCACCTCCTGGAACGCCAGCACCCGCTCCTGCTCCGGAGTGTCAAACTCAATCCCAGGACCCGGATTCAGCGCAATCAGGTTCACTTTGGCGCGAATGCCGCGAACCAGGTCCAGCACTTCTTTGGCGTTATTTACGGAATCGTTCACCCCGTTAAGCAACACGTACTCGAAAGTGAGCCGTTCGCGAGTTTTCAGCGGAAATTCACGGGCGGCCCGAAGCAGCGCCTCCAGGTTCCACTTACGGTTGAGCGGCATCAGCCGGTTGCGCAATTCGTCAGTGGAGGCGTTCAGCGAAATCGCCAGCTTCGGCCGCACCGCTTCCCTGCCCAGATCGTAGATCCGGGGCACAATTCCAGCGGTGGAAACGGTCATGCGCGATTCGGGAATTCCTACCCCCTCCACCAGCAACCGTACGCCCTTCATGAAATTGTCGAAGTTCAGCAGCGGTTCGCCCATTCCCATGAACACCAGGTTCAGGCGCTCCCGCCCCGGTAAGGCCTTCTGGTCGTTAAGCACGGAGATAATCTGCCCCACGATCTCACCAGCCGTCAGATTGCGCTTTACCCCCAGCAAAGCGGTAAGGCAGAACTGGCAGCCCACGGCGCAGCCCACCTGACTGGAAACGCAGATCGTGGCCCGCTGCCATTCCCGGCCCCTCTCTTCCTCGTCTCCCGCTTCGCTGCCGTCTCCCGCTTCGCCATGGTCGCCTTCCGGCATCCATACCGTCTCCACGCTCTCTCCGTCGCCCAATGCCATCAGGTAGCGCACGGTGCCGTCTTGGGAGACGAAGCGCTTCTCAATCCTCGGCTGCCCTATCGCATAGCCTTGTTCGCGAAGCGCGCGCCGAAAACTCTGCGGCAAAGTGGAGATCTCTTCCGGCGATTGCAGGCGCTCGCCGTAAATGGCCTGAAACAGTTGCCGGGCCCGATACGGAGGCTGGCCGGAGCTTTCAACAATACTTGTAAGCTCTTGAATATCAAGGCCTAACAGCTCGTGTTGTCTTTCGCTTGGCATACATCCGGCGGTCGTTTCCAAGGCGCGTCAAACATTGTAATCGGGGGCGCTGCGGCGAAACCGGCCCGGCGCAAGCAATTTCCCGATTTTTGTCTGTAACACACTGAAAATAAACGAGTATTTCACTTATAGCGGCAGGGCTCAGGCTGTGTCACAATTGTAGTGGCCGATTTATCCGCTTGCTTCTCCTCTCATCCGGGCCCAGGTGACAACATGGTTCAAGAGCTCAGTAACATCTCCCGGGAAGTGCTGCCTAATGGCCTGACCATTATCACTGAGGAGATGCAGCACATTCGTTCGGTCTCGATTGGAATCTGGATAAAGAGCGGTTCGCGGGATGAGGATCCGCAGTGGAATGGCATCTCCCACTTCGTCGAGCACATGGTGTTCAAAGGCACCAAGTCACGTACTGCGGAGGATATTGCCCGCCAAGTGGATTCCATCGGCGGCAACATGGACGCTTTCACCGCCAAGGAGTGCATCTGCTTCAATGTGAAGGTCTTGGATGAGCACCTCCCCATCGCCATGGACGTGCTCAGCGATCTGGTGTTGAACCCGGTGTTCGACGTCAAGGATATCGGCCGCGAGCGCGGCGTCATTTTGGAAGAGATCAAGATGGACGAGGATAACCCCGACTACCTGGTCCATGAAATCTTCACTCAGAACTTCTGGAAAGACCACCCGCTGGGCAAGCCCATTTTGGGAACCAAGGACACCGTAAAGCGCTTCGAGCAGCCCATCTTGTTTGACTACTATGGCGAGCGCTTCAATCCCGGCAATCTGGTGGTCTGCGCCGCCGGACACGTGGACCACAGGCAGTTCGCGGACCTGGTGGTAGAGAAGTTCCAGCACCTCAAGCCGCGCTCCAACGGCTATCACACTGCGCCGCCGAAGGTTAACCCGCGCATCATCATGCGCAACAAGAAGGCCCTGGAGCAGGTGCAGATTTGCGTCGGCACTCCCGCCTACCCCCTGGCCCATCCCAAGCGCTATGGCTCCTACATACTCAACACGGTGCTGGGCGGGGGCATGAGTTCCCGCCTCTTCCAGAATGTCCGCGAGCGCCAGGGGCTGGTGTATGCCATCTATAGCGATCTGAACCCCTACCGCGACACCGGTTGCCTTTCCATTTACGCCGGCACCTCGCGCGAATCGGCGCCCAAGGTGGTGGGGTCCATTGTGGCCGAACTGCGCCGGCTGAAAAACGAAGCTGTGCCGGCGGATGAGCTGCGCCGTGCCAAAGACCAGCTCAAAGGCAGCCTCATGCTCAGCCTGGAGTCGAGCACCGCCCGCATGTCCAACCTCGCCCGCCAGGAGATGTATTTTGACCACTTCTTCGGGTTGGATGAGCTGATTGAGCGTATTGAAGCGGTCACTACCGAAGACCTGCTGGCCACCGCTGACGAATTCTTCCGCCAGGAAATGCTGGCCGTCACCGTGCTCGGCAACCTCAACGGGCTCAAGATCTCCCGCGACCAGCTCGCCTGCTGACCCTTTTCACCACAGAGGACACAAAGGAAACCCAGGGATTATTGTTAGGGATTATTGTAAAAGATTGGCTTGCCATTGTGGATTATTGTTGAAGATTGGCTCGCGATCCGCAGTGTGTTGAGAAAAGTGCTAATCGGCAAACCTAACCCATATTTTCTTCTTCTTTTTTCCTTTGTGTCCTCTGTGGTTAAGGCTTTTTGCGGCCTGGGCGATACAGTTCCATGGAGTGTACGTGGCTGATAATGCCGGTCTCCGGATTCATCTCCGCGGTAATGCGGTAGGTATCGCGCTGCGCCACGTAGCCCTGGGCTTCCAACTCCATCACTTTCTGATGGAAGAGGTCGGAATCCCATTCGCTGACTACCACGGTCTCGGTCATGTGGGCAGGCGTTCTACGCAGAGAGATTATGCCAATGACTAAGATCTAGCAATTAGCAGTTAGCATTTAGTCAGTTAGCAGTACTCCGCTTCGAATTAGCCAGGAGTGCTTCCGTTTGCCGATCGAGGGGCTAAGCGGTAATTCCTAATGGCTATGTGCTTCTTACCTCTTCCAACCCCAGCGCCACAACTCTCGGCTTTCGAATAAACGTGGCCCCAAGGTTTACCGCAAAGGCCAGCACCGCGCTTAACTCAATTACGGCGGAAACCGGCAGCAGAGCCCACGCCCAGGCGGCAAATCCCTGGTAGGCCAGAGCTTCGCACGCAACCCGCAGGGTACAGCCCAATGCCAGCAGCGACAGCGCGGCCAGCATCAGCCGCGGGCTGAATAGCAGGCGCATGCCGGAAAATGCGGGCAGTATCCGTTGCCCGATGCTGAATACCATCATGGCCAGGAAGCCGACGGTCAGCGCGTGCCGGGAGGCGCCCCATGGGCCCGGGGCGTCACCGAGCAGGGAGGCCCATATACCCAGCGACGCCGAAATCAGCAGCCACACGTAAGCCAGCCTTACAAACACAGGAAAGCTGCTGTGCACACCCTTGATCTTGGGCGGGCGCTCGGGCGGTTCGAACACCCGTAGCGCCAGGATGGCCACCAGGCTGGCAGCCAGCAGCAACACGCTGGCAGCCAGCACACGTCCGAGAAGAGCGCATGCCACGCCCGCCGTATTAAGGACCACGGCAGTCAGCAGCCGCCCTCCTCGCACCTCGCGCAGGCCCAGAAACACGGACAGCCACTTGGCGCTGAATCCCCACACAAACGGCACCAGAAATCCCCAGGTGGAAAGCACCAGGAAGCGTTGGTCGAAGCCGGGCGGAAACGAAGGCCCACTCCCGTTGGCTGCCGCCCAGATTGACCCTGCCAAGTTGGCCAGTAGATCTCCCAGAAATCCGAGCGAGGCCAACATGACTACCCAGACCCACACTTCGAGCTTATTTTTGCCTGCGTCTTTCGCCTGGTGTCCGGAAACCGCCCGGAGAAAAACTAAGAATGCAACCACTTCCGCGGCGGCGGTGGCGGGCAAAAGCGCTCGCCAATGCCATAGGTAAACGTTGGCGGCCCAGCGCAAGGCCACGGCCGCGGTCCACAGCGTCCAGCACAGCCACGCCCTCCACAAGGCGAATGGACGGCCGGCGCGGCGCAGCTTGGGAATGGAGTAAAAACCAATCCCCAAAATAAAGCTGCCGATCCAGCCGAAAATCTGGGCGTGCCCATGCGCCTGGATCCAGGCCGGCGGAACCGAATCCGCTGCATGGCGGTCCGTAATCGCAATCAGGTTCCACACTCCGAGGAAAGTTCCGGGCAACAGCATGAACCCCAGGCCGGCGCTGATAAACGCGATGAGCAGGCGGGAGAGAGCCTTCTCCCGCGCCCGCGTGACCTCAAAGATCTCCTCGGGCGTGAGCGCCCTTCCCTGCTGCACTTCAATGCGTGTGGCCAAATCTGCCATTGGTTCCGTCGCAATACCCGCCTGTGGGACAGCCGCTCTCGGCTGTCCCGGCGGGCGAAGCACGCCCTTCCACCATGGCGGCCGGGCTAGAGTCGGTGCCCGCTCTCCATCTCCACCGCACGCGGGAACAGGATGTTGTTCTCCAGGTGGATATGCTGGTGCAGGTCACGCTCGAACTCATCGAGTGCGCGGTAGAGCGTTTGAAAACTGACGCAGGCGTCCTGAGGCGCCGTGTAGCCGGCGCTCAGCTCGCGCATTTCGTGCAGCGCCTGGCCGGCGGAATCATGCTCGTGCATCATCATCTGCACCGGATTCTGCACCGTGCCGAACATGGGCGGCATGATCGGCCGCTTCTCCAGTACTGCCTCCTCCATGCGGTGAATGTAAGGAAACAGAACCTGCTCCTCCTTCATCATGTGCATGGTCAGCTCCTGGGAAAGCCCGCCCAAGAGCTGCTGAATGCGCAGCAGTTCGGGATGGCGCTGCCCGTGCACTGAGCATACTTTGGCCAGCAGCGGGTCCAGCCGGTCGAGCTCTTCCCGCGTGTAGGCGTGATGAGTGTCCACAATATGATCAATCAGGTCGGCCAGCGACTCGGAGTTCCACTCCCTGTTGCCGTTCGTGCTCTTGCTCTGCCCGGCCGAGCGCAACAAGTCCAGCAGCTTATCAGGGGCAATGTTCGCCGCCTGGCAAGCCTCGCCCAACGATTTGCCCCCGCCGCAACAGTAATCAATGCCGAATTTTTCAAATACTCTTGTGGCTGCGGGATTCTCCACCGCCAGCTCACGCACCGTCTTGCTCAGGTCAACATTCATGCTGATGCCTCCTCACCCGATGCTAAGCATTGGGACGATGCCTGCCCATGACTTTAGTCACGCCTTCCCAGGTTGCACGGTCCGGGCTTATCGCTTCTTTCCTGTGCTACCATGCGCTAGCCCGTTTCCTGTCCAAGAGGCTGGATTATGCGGAACAAAACCCTTGCTCTTGCTGCTCTTCTCGCATGCGTTTTGCTGCTGGCCGGCTGTCCTTCCACCAAGATTGGCGACATTGAGAAAGACCCCGGCAAGTACATGAACAAGCAGGTCACCGTTGGCGGCAAAGTAACCAGTTCCTACGGTGTTCTGGGCATGGGCATGTTCCAGGTGAACGACGGCAGCGGTTCCATCTGGGTGCTGAGTGAGAACTATGGCGTGCCCGGCCAGGGCACAACGGTGAACGTCACCGGACAACTGGTGCAGACCGCCAGCTTTGGCGGCAAGAACTTCTCCAACGTGCTGCGCGAAACCAAGCCCCGTAAATGACAGGCTTGACGTTCGACTGAGAACTCGTAGCGCGGGGGGCCACCGCCCGCGACCGTCATTGCCGGGAACAGTCGTGCGCTGTTCAATTACACACTTACCCGATTACACAATTACTCAAT
>DATEJK010000084.1:0-2015 GCA_035278025.1 Terriglobales bacterium
GAGCCCATCGAAACCACGGCGCGAACGCTACAGATGGAGTTCGAGGAAGAGGACACAGTGGCGGAGGCCAAGGCAGCGGAGGCTGGTTCCAACGGCAATCTGGCGGGCAGCAGGCGGACCTGATACGCGCAAGCCTGCTACGGGTCAACTGCTTCGCTGTGGCTATTCCGCCGACAAATTAGTGCGTCGCTGAACAGCGCCCGTCCACCCGGCTTGAGCACACGCCGTAGTTGGCGTAGTACCATCTGCACAACCTGGGTTGCGGTCAGAGATTTTAGCAGGCGCTGGGCCTCAGAAACGATTTTTACCGGCGGGATATGGAGTCAGCACTCCGCAAGCGCGATCAAGGTTCCACTTTTCCTCAGCGGTGAGCGGGCGGGAGCCGCCCTTGGGAAGCGCGCCGAGCACGAGCGGACCAATGGCCACGCGCACCAGACGCAGTACTTCCACTTCCAGCGCGGCCAGTAAGCGGCGGATGTGGCGGTTCTTTCCCTGGTCCAGAACTATTTCCAGCCAGGCATTGTGTTCCCCCCGGCGGAGTACCTCAACACGCTTCACGGGAAGGAATTCCCCATTGGCGGTCACTCCCTTCTTTATGGCGCGCAACAATGCGTCGCCGGCAAGGGCCGCAATCCGGACGTGGTAGGTCTTCTCCAGATGAGTCTGCGGAGAGAGAAGACGCGCCGCCCACTCGGAATCGTTGGTCAGAAGCAACAAGCCCTCGCTGGCCTTATCCAGGCGCCCAACTGGCGCGAGCCAAGGCCGTTGCCCGGGCAGGCAGTCGTAGACGGTGCGGCGGCCCTTCTCGTCCGCGGCGGTGGTAACCACGCCGCGGGGTTTGTTCAGCATGAGATAGAGCAAGGCGGAGGAGGCCAGCGGCTTGCCATCAACCAGGATGCGGTCGCGCTCCAGATGAACGGGTGCCTCCGGATCGCGGCGCACAGCGCCATTCAGCGTCACCCGGCCGGCGCGAATCAGCTCAAACGCCTGCGAGCGCGAGCAGTAACCCAGCTTGGAGAGGGCTCGCGCCAAGCCGATGCGGCGGGAAGCGTTCACAAGGTCATCGTAAATGAAGAGCCAGGGGTGCGGTCCTGCGCTCTTCCTTTCCATTCGCCGCCGCGGCCCAGCCAGAACTTGACCGCGGAATGGAGGGTCGCTCCCATGTAAAACAACGCGGCCAGGGGCAACGTGAGCGCCCACAATGGATTTAGCCGGTAAAAGCGGACCATTGGCAGATAGGCTGCGGTCATAGCGGCCCAGCCCATGGCACCCAAGGCAACGGGCGCGAAGTGGCGCGAGAACAGCAAAGCGGGAGGAATCAGGTAGGTGACAGCAAGGCCGACCACGGCGCCCACCAAAAGCAGCACGGAGTGATGCAGCTGGTTGAAAGCGCTACGCGAAATCATACCGCCGATTTCGGCGAATGACCCGTATGGACGGATGCTGGCGCTCTCTTCGGTGAGGCCCAGCCACACCCTTCCGCCGCTGCGCTTGACGGCGCGCGCCAGGGCGCAGTCGTCAATAATTTCGCCGCGAATCGCTTCCATGCCGCCGGCCCGCGCGAGCGCTTGCGGGCGGATGAGCAGGCAGCCACCGGCCGCTCCCGCGGCGGCGCGCCGGGAATCCGCAATCCAAGCCGGCGGATAGAGTTTGAAGAAGAAGAACACGAAGGCGGGGATTAGCAGTTTTTCCGCCAGGCCACGGCAGTGCAACTTCACCATGAAGGAAACCAGGTCGTAGCCGCCACGCTCGGCAAGGTCGCGCAGGGAGGGAATGGTCGCCGGGGAGTGAACGATATCGGCGTCGCTGAGCAGAACGAAGTCAGGGGCAAAGTCGCGGGCGGCGGCGACGCCCTGGCTGACGGCCCAAAGCTTGCCCGACCAGCCAGGCGGCAACGGCTGGCCTTGCAGGACGGTGAGCGAGGCCAGTTTGCCCATAGAGGCGGCGGCCTGACGGGCGATTTGGGCGGTGCCATCGCTGCTGGAGTCGTCCACAAGAAAAATGTGGAGCGATTC
>DATEJK010000085.1:0-5097 GCA_035278025.1 Terriglobales bacterium
CTTCGCGAATCAGCTTTTTCAGGTGATCACAATTGGTGCGGCCGCTTGGCTGCGCCATCTACCAGGCTCCTTCAATGCGGAATGAATCTAATCCGGCCACCGGTTGGGCGTCTTTTTCCTCCACCGCGTCCACCCGCGCCGCCCGCGGCCCCTGCTGCAGCCGCGAGCGCAGGCCGCTGAGCTGCTCGCGCGTGCCCATGGCCAGCACTTCCACGCTGCCGTCGGCATTGTTGCGCACCCAGCCCGAAACGCCCAGCATATGCGCCTCGCGCTCCACGAACCAGCGAAAACCCACCCCCTGTACCCGCCCCCGCACTACAAAGCGGCGAGCGCGGGGCGCTGCGCTCTTGTCAGATAGAGACATGTGGATGGAGTAATTCTGTAATGTGTAATTAAAAGACCCGGTTCGCCCGGTTCGAGTTTAACTTTACCCGATTACCCAATTACCCGATTTTTCAGGCGCGTGACAGGTACGCCCCTTCCGACGTATCCACGCGGATCTTCTCGCCCTCATTGATGAACGGCGGCACCTGCACGATCAGCCCGGTTTCCGTCTTGGCCGGTTTGGTCACGCTGCTGGCGGTAGCGCTCTTCAGTCCGGGTTCGGTTTCCACCACCGTCAGGTCCACCGTCTGCGGCAGCTCCACGCCCACGGCTTTGCCGTCGAAGAACTCCACGTCAATCTGCAGGTTGGGGATGAGGTAATCTACCGCGTCGCCCAAAATGTCCTTGCCCAGGTAGGTCTGCTCGTAGTTCTCGGTGTTCATGAAGTAGTAGCTGTCGCCGTCGTTGTACAGGTACTCCATCTTCACTTCGTCCACCGTCACCTTGTCTATGGCATCGCCGGAGCGGAAGCGGTGCTCGAACATGGCGCCGGTGCGCAGGTTGCGCAGCTTGGCCTGGATAAAGGCGCGCAGGTTGCCGGGAGTGCGGTGCTCGACGCTGAACACCGCGTGCAGGTCGTTGTTATGTTTGATGACCATGCCGGGGCGCATCTGGGTTGCGGGAATAGACATGCGGGGAAACTTCTCCTTGCCTGAAATGGTAGAAAGGCTGGCGGATACCGCGGCCAGGAATGCCGCCGCAGAGTGCTGCCAAACACTTTAGTGTACACAATGGATGGGAAAGTTGTGAACCGCTGGTCCCTGTGGCAACGCGCCCCTTCGCCCGTGTAGGGCCTGGAAACGGTGCCGCCGCCTTCCCCCCGCGAGTTTCGTCCCCCAACCTGCAGCTCACAATCCTTCCTGTGCCGGACAACACAGCACCCCGCGCCCTTTTCTAACCAACCAGAGGCAGAAATGTATTTGCGGGATCGGCCGGAAGACCACTTGAATCTTGCCTGCTTGATGCTGCACGATTAACATTTTTCGTGAAAGAGAGACGAGGAGAGAACTGTATGGCGGAATACGAACGCTTTGGAGAGTATCAGAGCTCGCAGCACCGCGGCGGCAGCGCCGGCGTGGCGATCACCTTCCTGCTCGTCGGATTGGGAGCCGGAGCTTTAGTCGCGCTTATGCTTGCTCCCCAGGAGGGCAAGAAGACTCGCCGCCTGCTCCGCCGCAAATACGAAGACGCCGTGGACGCCTTCTCCGAGTGGAAGGAAACCGCGGAAGACATGATTGATAAGGGCGGCGATTGGGCGGCCTCCGCCAGGGAGACGGCCAAGGAGAAGGTCGCTCCCTTCCGCAAGGCGATGCGGCGCTAGCAAGGTTCAAGGTTTCATGGTCTCGCAGGTTTTAAGGTGTTTCGAGTTTCAAACCCAAGTTGTATCCCACCGCGGTTTGAATCCTTGAGCCTGCTTTTCGCGAACCGTTGAAACCCGTGAAGCGTTGAACCTGAGTTTTTGCAAGCTGAAACTGAAAACTTTCTCTTCAGTACAGCCGGAAGTTCACTTCCACATTGATTTGCACGGCCACCGGCTGTCCGTCTTTGCGCGCTGGTTCGAATTTCCAGGTGCGCACCGCTTCGATCGCTTTCTCGTCCAGGCCCATGCCCACCGAGCGCTGAATCCGGATATCGTGCGGGCGTCCGTCCGGCCCCACGATCACCCACAGCACCACGGTGCCCTGGTACTTGGCTTTGCGCGCTTCCTCCGAGTACTCCGGATCGGGGGCGTAGAGGGCGCGCGGCGCGCTGACCCCTCCACCCACGTGGTAAACGCCGCCTCCAATCCCTCCACCGTAGCCTGGGCCCACGCCCGGCCCTCGTCCGCTGCCTACTCCGCCACCACTGCCGCTGCCAATTCCACCCCCCGAACCGGTGCCGCTGGAAGGTGGTCCCAGCACATTGGAAAGCGGATCCCCCAGCGGGCCGGTGGTCGGCAGCGAGATCTTGGGCGGCACCACCACCGTAGGTTCCACGGCTAATTTGGGGTTCTCATTGCGCACGACCACGGCCGGAGGCGTGATTTGTTGGTCTGAAAGCTTGGGCAGCGCGCCTTTGGAAGCCTGCAGCTTGTCGCGATCGCCGCCCCCTCCTCCACCGCCCGCCTTGGTTGCCGAAGCCGGCAGGACGTAAGGGCTGATGTCGGTTACGATGCCCACCACCTGCTGCTGGATTTGCTTGCGATGGCTCACCACGAACATTGACGACCACACCACCAGCACCACCAGCAGGGTGTGCCCGATAAAGGAAAAAACGAAAGTGATGGGCTTGGTGTTGTAGAGTCCATAGCCCTCGCCAAACAGCGTGGGCAGAATCGTCGTATTCGGCGCCGGCGGCACCACGGCCTGCCCTGCAGGCGGGGCCTGCATCATGGTCGGCGTTTCTGACACAGCGGGATTGGGCATCGCTGCTTCTACCCTGCTTAAGTATAGGCCAGAAATCAAGATCCAGCTGTGTTTCCGGTCACAAATAGAAGGCGAAAGTGGTCAGCCTTTGGAGCCTTGGCCAAGCTTTTCCAGCCCTTTACCGAAACATGTTGCCGAAGAATCCCCGCACCCGGGCAAAGAACCCGCGCGGCTTATTGCTGGCGGTTATCTTCCTTCGCGGTGCCTTGTAGTAGGTAACTCGTGCCGGACCAGCCAGCCTGAAGCTCAGCAACTCGGGAGGCGGGCCGTTGATGAAGTGCAATTGCGCTACCTGCGCCGCATCCGGCGCCCTGGGTTGGGTGGCACGAAAAATGAACGGGGCTTCCACCTGCACTGGCGGGCCGCTGGGCTCCGCGGGCGCAGGATCGTTGGCGGCATTCATATGCTCCGCCGGTGCGCCGGAATTCGGAGGCGCCAGCACGGCGGATGGTGATGCGGCCGGCGCTTGCGTCTCCGCCCGCATCACCGGGATGGTGCGCAGGGGGCAGCCGCAATTCAGGCCGGCAGCCGAACTGGCGTTTTGCAGGCGCCCGGCACGAAAAAAAACCTGATCCCCGGCGTTCACCTGATAACTGTCATTGCCCATGATTTCTGAGACCACTGCCGCCGCGGTGTTTCCTGGCAGCGTGCGCACGCAGGTGTTTCCCTGGCGGTCGGCGCTGACTGCCATATCGAACTCCCCCGGGCCGGGCAGCAGGATGCGGAAATCCGGTGTCAGGATTACGTCGGCGGCCGAGCCCAGCGGATAGTGCGTCTCCATGGTTCCTGTGCTCAGTCCCAGCATCAAATCGCTTCCCGTCTTGGAAGGGGTTACCGAAAGGGTTGTGCCGGGGCAGATGTGGATTTCCCCGCCACGCGGCAGGCGCAGCACGGTCGGATTACCCATGGCGACAACCGATTGCGCCCCATGCAGGGTTTCGAAATTCGCCACCGGCTCGTAGGTGGTAGCGGGCTGGTAAGTAGGAGAGGGGGCCGCTGGCGCACTCGTCGCCGCCGGCGTCGAAGGCTGTTGTTCCGCCACGGTTTGCCCCGGCTGGCTCATTGCTTGCGCCGTTCCCGGCAGCAGCCACAACGCCACCTTGTTGCCGGTGCTGATTACGGAAAACTCGCGGGCTGCCCGCATCTGCACCACGATGCGCGCGATGGGTGGCGACTGCTTCCACTGGCTGGCCCGGACTTCAACAATGGCCTGGTCTTTTACCTCAATCCGCCGCAGGCCCCCGGGCAAGAACGCCCCCGGCAAGTCAATCACTATGCGAATGGGATTTTCCAGGCGAGTCAGGTGGGGTTTGACCGCCCGGCTGGCCGTGATCTGTACGCTCAGCCCCTTATCGCTGGGCACAACCGCGATGTGCTGCACCACTGCCGGCCCAGGCTGAGCCGGGGCGCTGGTAACGGTCATAACTGCCAGCAGCGCCGCCAGCGCGAACTGCGACACTTGTGACCTCATTTCGCGGAGGACCTGCTTGAAAGATATCACCGGCAAGCTTGCCAGAGAAGTGGCTGGGCTAATGTTCCAGCTGCCCTAAAGGTCAACTCTCGGCCAGGAATTCGTACTCATTGATCACCGCTGCCACGCTCAGTTGGCCATTGTTGCTGCCCGGTTCGGCGCGGACCACCGTGCCTTTGCAGCGCACCCGGATGCTTTCCGTAAGCGTGATTTCGGGTGGCAGAGTGAGAGTGAATTCTATTTCCGTGCCTTCCCCGATATGGCTCTCAAGATAAAAGCAAATGCCGCGGGCGCTTACGTCCCGGGTGAAAGCGGTCTTCTCCCCGCTTGGTCCGTTCTGGTATTTCACCGAGATGGGCAGCCGCAGCGAAAAACGACGAGTAGCGCGCTTGTCCTGCTGGCGCTCAGCCATGGAGCCTCCCAGAAGGTGGTGCTAGCATGGGCCTGAGTCGGCTGGGCTGTCAAGCCTGTCATTGCCTCACTACTCAAGCACTAATATCTCGCTGAATGCCCTTTTGGACACCGTTCTGCAAAGGATTGGTCGCGCTCCCCCTGGGCCTAAAGCGAAAGGAAGTTACGAATCAACTGTTTACCCTCGCTGGTGAGCACGCTTTCGGGATGAAACTGCACTCCTTCAATGGGATAACGCTGATGCCGCAGTCCCATGATGACGCTGGCGCCGTCTCGCTCCCGCGTCCGGGCGCTGATTTCCAAGTCTTCCGGCAGGCTTTCCTCGGCGACTATCAGGGAGTGGTAACGGGTGGCGGTCATCGGCGAGGATAGCCCTCTAAATATCGTCTTTCCATCATGTTCCACCTGGCTGGTCTTGCCGTGCAT
>DATEJK010000086.1:0-37376 GCA_035278025.1 Terriglobales bacterium
CCACAAATCAAGCGGTCGGATGCTGTAAGTGAACCCACCCAAGCCGAAAGCGGGCTTGATTGGGCCACCCGCCACAGAAGCCAAGGCCCGAATTCAAAGGGCGTCCCATCCCCCCGGACTGAAGTCCGGGGCTTCCACAAATCAAGCGGTCGGATACTGTAAGTGAACCCACCCAAGCCGAAAGCGGGCTTGATTGGGCCACCCGCCACAGGGGCCAAGGCCCGAATTAAAAGAAGGCGTCCCATCCCCCAGACTGAAGTCCGGGGCTTCCACAAATCAAGCGGTCGGATGCTGTAAGTGAACCCACCTAAGCCGAAAGCGGGCTTGAGTGGGCCACCCGCCCAAGCAGGCTTGAGGGGGGCCACCCGCGATTGACGATTTTCGGTGGATGAATAGCAACTGTTAGGATGAGGGCATGGGGACGGCACTGCTCGAAGTTCGGCATCTGAACGTCGAGTTCTTGGTGCAGGCGAGGAGGTCTACGCGGCACCAGTTGCGGTTCGCGACGGCGGCAAGCGCCACACAGTCGTTTGCGGCGGTACGGGACGTCAGCTTCAGCCTTGGGGAGGGGGAGGCGCTGGGGCTGGTGGGGGAGTCGGGCTCGGGGAAATCGGTGACATCGCTGGCGATAATGCGGCTGCTGCCGCCGCAGGCGCGGGCGAGCGGGGACATCCTCTTCCAGGACAGCGGCCGGGGGAAAACTTCTGTCGAGGTGTCTGTCCGAAACCTGCTGGGGATTTCCGACGAGGCGATGCGGCGGCTGCGAGGCGAGCGCATCGCGATGATTTTCCAGGAGCCGATGACGGCGCTGAACCCGGTGATGCGGGTGGGGGACCAGATCGCAGAGGCGGTGCTGGCGCACGGCAACGGGGCCGGGCCGGCGAAGCAGGAAGCCTGGCGGCGGGCCCTGGAGGCGATGAAAGCGGTGGCCATTCCGGAGCACGAGCGGCGGGCGCGCGACTACCCGCATCAGCTTTCCGGGGGCATGCGGCAGCGGGTGATGATAGCCATGGCGGTGGTCAACCGGCCTCGGCTGCTGATTGGCGACGAGCCCACAACGGCCCTGGACGTCACCATCCAGGCGCAGATCCTGGAGCTGCTGGCCGACCTGCGGGCGCGCTTCGGGCTGGCCATGCTGTTTATCTCCCATGACCTGGCAGTCGTCTCGCGAGTGGTGGACCGGTTGGCGGTGATGTACGCGGGCAGCATAGTGGAGATGGGCACGGTGGGAGAGGTTTTCCGAGCCCCGGCGCACCCCTACACGAGGGGCCTGCTGCAGGCGGTGCCAACGCTGCGGACCGACCGCACGCGGCCGCTGGCGACGATTGAGGGCACGGTGCCGGGGATAGCGGCGCTGCCGCCAGGATGCGCCTTCGAACCGCGGTGCTCATACCAGGTGGCCGAGTGCGGGCGCGAGTTGCCGGCCCTGGTGGAGGTAGCACCGGGACACCTGGCGCGGTGCCCGGTGCTTAATAAGGCGGAAAATGCCAGCCGTGAGGCGCACAGGCTATAATCCCCAAGCGCCGGTACGCATGCGGATCCTAATTCTCAGCGATATTCACAGCAACCTGGAGGCCCTGCAGGCATGCCTGGCAGAAGCGCCGGAGTATGACGTATTGGTGAACCTGGGCGACATTGTGGGCTATGGCGCCAGTCCCAATGAAGTGATTGAAAGTTCGCGGCAGCTGGGCAAGCTGTTCGTACGGGGCAACCACGACAAAGCGGCGTGCGGGCTGATGGAAGTGACCGACTTCAATCCGGTGGCCGGGATGGCGGCGCTGTGGACGCGCGAACATTTGACCGCGGAAAACCTGGAATGGCTGCGCCAGCTGCCGCAGGGGCCGATCCGGGTGGATGAAGGACTGGACGCGCAATTCGTGCACGGCTCGCCCATAGATGAAGACGAATACCTGGTGACGATGCGGGACGCGCAGGAGCCGCTAACCTATTCATCAGTTGCGCTCACGTTTTTCGGGCATACGCACATTCAGGGCGGGTTCTGCAAGAACTCCGATAAAGGGGTGATGCAGCCGGTGTATGGCAGCCAGGACAAACGCGCCACCTATGAGGTGAAGCTGGATGCAGAAACGCAATACCTAATCAATCCGGGATCGGTGGGCCAGCCGCGGGATACCGACTGGCGGGCCGCCTTCGCGATGTTCGACACCGAGGCATACGCGCTCACCTATTACCGCGTGCCCTACGATGTGCAGCGGGCGCAGCAGCGGATTCTGGACGCCAACTTGCCGCAGAGGCTGGCACAGCGGCTGGCCGTGGGGCGGTGAGGGCAGCGACGCAAGTGTAAACTTCAGAGACCATGTCCCCTTATCCCCGCAAGCCGCGCGGAGAACGCGCTTCCCGAACAACTTTCGAACTTTTTTCCGGCCAGCGGCCGAGCCCGCCGGCGGAGTACCTGGTGGCGCACATTGACGGTGGAGCGCGGGGGAATCCCGGCCCGGCCGGGTACGGAGTAGTGCTGGAGGACCAGAACGGGCGTCAGGTGGCAGGCCTGAGCCAGTACCTGGGACAGCGCACAAACAACTACGCGGAATACAGCGGACTACTGGCGGCGCTGCAGTACGCGCTGGAGCATGGGCCGAAGGCGCTGAAGGTGATCAGCGATTCAGAGCTGATGGTGCGGCAGATCAAGGGCGTGTACAAGGTGAGGAATGCGGCGCTGCAGGAGCTGTATCAGAAGGCGCAAGGGATGATCGGCCAGCTGGAGTGGTTCGAGATCGGGCACGTGTTGCGGGAGAGCAACCGCGAGGCCGACCGGCTGGCCAATGAGGCCATGGACAGGAAAAGGTAGCTGGTTCAGCTGGCCTAGAGGGCTGACAGTCATGAGGCACATTGCGCCGGGAGCGTGGATGAAAAGGTCTTACAAAATTCTTGCGCTGGCGGTTCTTATTTTCGCGGTCAGCGCAGTATTGTCGGCGCAAGAGCGGCCGGCACTGAAACAACTGATCCAGTCGCTGACTAGCACGCAGACCTACAACGAAGTGGCGATATCGCCTGACGGCCAGCGGGTGGCATGGTCGCAGCCCGTGCACGACAGCTCGGGAGCGGCAACGTGGAACTCGGCGATTTACATGGCCGAGGTGGGCAATCCTACGGTGAGGCGGCGGATTACGGCGGGCAGCCAGGGCAACAATTACGCAGAACGGGATGTGGCATGGTCGCCGGACGGTAAACAGTTGGCGTTTCTTTCCAATGCTTCCGGGCAAGCGGAGCTGTATGTGGCCGAGGCTTCCGGCGGGGCAGCGCGCAAGTTGACCGAAGTGACAGGCTATCTGGCGGGGCCGAGCTGGGCGCCGGACGGGAAGACGATCGCGTTTCTGTTCACGGAGAATGCGCCGCGGGCGGCGGGCCCACTAATGGCGATGACACCGGAAACAGGAGTGATTGACAGCAAGGTTTACGAGCAACGGCTGGCCACGGTGGAGGTAGATTCCGGACAGATGCACCAGGTCTCGCCCGCGGACATGTACGTTTACGAATATGACTGGCGGCCGGACAGCAAAGAGTTCGCGGTCACGGCGGCCCACGGGGCGGGAGACGACAACTGGTACATCGCGCGGCTATACACGCTGGGGATGGACGGGCGGATGAAGGAGGTCTATAAGCCGCAGCAGCAGATAGCGCAGCCGCACTATTCGCCGGACGGCAAGAACATCGCCTTCATCGCCGGGATCATGAGCGACGAAGGGGCCACAGGAGGGGACATCTACACCGTGGAGGCGAGCGGCGGGCCGGCGCGTGACGTGACGCCGGGCATCAAGGCTTCGCCGAACTGGCTGAAGTGGACCTCGCCGGAGCAAATTTTGTTTTCGGAGAATCTGGATGGGTCGGTGGCGGTGGCGGCCGCGGATTTAGCCGAGGGGAAAGTGGCAACGTTGTGGAGCGGGGCGGAAACGATCGGGTCGGATGGCTGGGGCGACCTCTCGATTTCACTTTCGAAAGACCAGAAGGAGTCGGCGGTGATCCGGCAGTCGTTTTCTCAACCGCCGGAGGTCTGGGCGGGACCAGTAGGGGCGTGGAAGCAGATCACGCATGGCAATCAGGACCTGCATGCCAGCTGGGGCAAGGTGCAGGACATTCACTGGACGAATGGCAGCATGCGGATCCAGGGCTGGCTGATGTACCCGGCAAATTACGACGGCAGCCGGCGCTACGGACTGGTGGTGGACGTACACGGCGGGCCGGCGTGGGCGCACATACCGCGCTGGCCGGAGACTTTCTTCAACACTTCGCTGCTTTCCAGCATGGGGTATTTCGTGCTCTATCCCAACCCGCGGGGGAGCTACGGCCAGGGCGAGGCATTCACGCGGGGCAACGTGAAGGACTTCGGGTATGGCGATTTCCGCGACATTGTGGCGGGGGTAGACCGGGTCGTGAAGGATTTTCCGGTGGATAACCAGCGCGTGGGCATCACGGGCTGGAGCTATGGCGGATACATGACCATGTGGGCGGTGACGCAGAGCAACCGCTTCCATGCGGCGGTTTCAGGCGCCGGGCTCTCGGACTGGCTGAGTTACTACGGGGAAAATGATATTGATCGGTGGATGATGGGATACTTCGGGGCGACGGTGTACGACGACCCGCAAGTGTACGCGCGCAGCGCCCCCATGACCTTCATAAAGAATGTGAAGACGCCGACGCTGGTGCTGGTGGGTGAGCGAGACGGCGAGTGCCCGGCGCCGCAATCGCGTGAGTTCTGGCACGCGCTGAAGACGCTGGGCGTGCCGACGGAGTTTGTGGTGTATCCGGGAGAAGGACATTTCATCGCGCGTCCCGAGCACCAGTTGGACATTCTGCGGCGCACGGTGGAGTGGTTCGATAAGTATTTGGAGGAGAAGTGAAGACAGGGTTCCCTTCCCCGGACTAAAGCCCGGCGCTTCCAGTTAACACAGTTGCGGGCGGGGGCGCTCGCGCTACAAGAGCGTCTTCCTAGCTGATGGTGAGGGCGAGTGGCGCATGAAACACAAGGTCCCTCGACTCGCGCTCCCCTCACAAGCTCGGGTCGCACGCGCTCGGGATGACAGGTATTTAATGATTATTCGCCGAGCTAAAGTCCCACACCTGAAGGCAGTCGCGGTCGGGGGCGCCCGCGCCACAAGAGTTTTCGGGGTCTTCCTAGCTGATTTTTGCGAGGCCGGCCGCAGTTGTGGCGGGCTGGACGGGGACACTGAGCCAGGCGTCGAATTCACGCAAGGCGCGCTCGCACTGCAGGCGATGGCGCAGGGCGCGGTCGCGCACGTTGTGCTCCAGGGCCGGCAGAAGATCAAAGGTGATATTGGCGGGCTGGAAGTTCTTCGTGGCGGCGTGGGCGGCGTAATAGACCAGCGAACCCATAGCGGTGGCACGGGGCGCAGGCGACGGTTCCAGACCCGCAGCTACAGCGGCAGCATGCATGCCGGCCATGAGCCCGGCGGCGATGGATTCCACGTAACCCTCAACTCCACAAATCTGTCCGGCGAAAAAGATATTGGGCAGTGATTTGAGGCGGAGGCATTCATCCAGCAGCGCGGGGGCGTTGATGTAGGTGTTGCGGTGGATCTGGCCATAGCGCAGGAAGCGGGCGTTCTCCAGACCGGGGATGAGGCGCAAGACGCGAGCCTGCTCGGGGAATTTCAAGTGGTTCTGGAAGCCGACAAGGTTGTAGGAATCGGCGCGCAGGTTTTCCTGGCGCAATTGCACCACGGCATAAGGCTGTTTAGCAGTGCGGGGGTCGCGCAGGCCGACGGGCTTCATGGGCCCGAAGCGCAGGGTGTCGCGGCCGCGGCGGGCGATTTCCTCGATCGGCAGGCAGGCTTCAAAGTAGTTCAGATGCTCCCAATCGCGGGCTTCGACGGACTCAGCCGCCAGGAGGGCGTCATAGAAGCGAGCGTACTCCTCCGGGGTCATGGGGCAGTTGATGTAGTCGGCCGTTCCCTTATCGTAACGAGCGGCCTTGTAGACGCGGGTCATGTCAATGGAGCCGGCCTCGACGATGGGGCTGATGGAATCGTAGAAGTAGAGGTGCGTGCCGCCGGTGAGACGGGCAATTTCGCGGGAGAGGGCGTCAGAGGTGAGCGGACCGGAAGCGATGATGGTGATGCCGGCATTCTCGTCAATGCGGGTGACTTCCTGGCGGCGAACTCGAATGAGAGGCTGGCGGGAAATGACTTCGGTGACGGCGGCGGAAAAGGCATTGCGGTCCACCGCCAGGGCGTGGCCAGCGGGCACGGCGGATTGGCGGGCGATCTCCATCAGCAGGGAGCCAGCGCGGCGCATTTCCTCTTTCAGCAGCCAGGGCGCGGTGTTTTCCGTGTCCGACTTGAGGGAGTTGGAGCAGACGAGTTCGGCGAAGTCAGAGCTCTGGTGTGCGGGCGTGGAGCGCACAGGCCGCATTTCGCAGAACTCGACTTCGAGGCCGCGGCGGGCAAGCTGCCAAGCCGCTTCCGAACCCGCCAGACCGGCGCCGATGATGCGAATGGTGTTCATTGCCTCAGCGGCTGAAAAGCTTTAAACACAAAGGACACGAAGGACTACACAGCATTGACTACTTACGATTTTCGCATGCCCACAGCACCACTCAGCTCTTTTCAATCGTCAATCGTACTATCGTAAATCGAGATTCATCAGTTCAGGTCGTTCTCCTTCTGGCGAATCAAAGAATTTCGCGCTGGTCGCCGACACGGCGGGTGACGCGCTCGCGGTCCAAGTACTCGAGCAGGGGGATGGCGTACTTGCGGGTGACGCCGGTCAAATCTTTGAAGTCGGCGACGCCGATCTTTGCCGATTTCGGCTTGTGAGCGGTAATCCGCTGCCGCAATTCTTCGAGCGCGTTACGGTGAAACACCAGATCGTCGGAAATCTTGACCAGAACTTTGTCGCGCAGCAAGAGAGTAACAATTTTTTGGGCGCGGGCTTTATCCAGGCGCAGGCTGGCCAGAACGTCTTTCAGGGCAGGCACCTTCAGGCCGGCGGCGGCGAAGGCCTGTTCGATTACGCGCTTAGATTCCGCTTCTTCGTCCTTGAGCACCATGGTGCGGCCGGCGGCGCGCACCTGCTCGCCGGTGAGTTCAATTTTCTTTCCCCGCACCAGGGCGTCGGTGACGGCGCTGAAAACATCAGAGCGCAGGCCGAGTTTCTCGCGCAATTCCTCCTTGCTGATGCCCGCCACCAGGGGATTGAGGCGATGGAACTCCTGGATGGCGGCAAGGGCAGCGCCTTGCGCCAGGGTGAAGGCCTCAGCCGCGAGCAGCACATCGGCAAAGCGCACCAGGTTGGGCTTCAGCAGCGCGGTCTGAGCTTGAATTTCAGCCAGCCGGCAGCCGGTTTCGGCCACTGCATCGCTGAGCAGAAGACCGGATGGGCCGCGGCGGGCAACGCGAGCAAGTAAACTTTCGGGTGCCGAGCCCCTGGCCAGCAGCGGGAGCAGCGCCTCCGCTCTTTCTTTTGCGCCCTTTCCCGCCAGGGGAGCGGCATCGAGCACGGTTCCGCCGCCGATGGTAACCACGGGCGAGAACTGGCGCAGTATGAAGCGGTCGCCGGGCAACAGCAGGAGGGGGTCAGCGGTGCGCAACTGAGCGAAACCGGAGTGCCCGGGAGCTAGTTGCCTGCCGCCGTAGAGCACGACTTCAGCAACGGTTTCCGCAGTGTAGGCGTGGAGGTGGACCCGGGCCCGGTCCTTCAGGGGGCGAGCCGAGGGCAGCAGGGCAAGAGAAACATCTATTCGATTCGTAGTGCGAAAGGTGGCGGGAGGTACGAGCATCATGCCGCGCGCCAGTTCATCCTTGTCCAACCCGGCGAGGTTGAGCGCGGTGCGCTGGCCCGCAGTAGCCTGTTCGGCGGTTCGTCCGTGCACCTGGAGGCCACGCACGCGCACTCTTTTCTGTCCGGGGAAAACCTCGAGCTCTTCTTCTTTGCGAATGGCGCCGGCAATAAGAGTGCCGGTCACCACCGTGCCAAAGCCTTTCATGAGAAAAACACGGTCAATGGGGAGACGGGCGAGGGCGGCGGAATCACGCTGGCGCACTGCTTGCGCCGACTGGACCAGGGCCTGCTTGAGTTCCGGCAAGCCCGCCCCGGTCCTGGAGCTGACGGCAAGAATGGGGGCGCCCTCAAGAAAGGAGCCGCGCAGGAAATCCTCCACCTCCAGGCGGACGACTTCGATTGTGTCGCGGTCCACGAGGTCGGACTTGGTGAGCACGGTAATGCCACGGCCAATGCCCAGCAGGCGGCAGATATCGAAATGCTCGCGGGTTTGAGGCTTGATGGATTCGGCGGCGGCGATGACGAGCAGCACCAGGTCAATGCCGCCTACGCCGGCCAGCATGTTGCGCACAAAACGCTCGTGACCGGGGACGTCAACGAAACCGAGACGAAGAGGCTCGCCCGAAGGCGAGGGCAGGTCCAGGTGGGCGAAGCCGATATCAATGGTAATGCCGCGGCGTTTTTCCTCCTGCAGACGGTCGGGATCGGTGCCGGTAAGGGCCTTGACCAGAGCCGATTTGCCGTGGTCAATGTGTCCGGCGGTGCCCACGATGACAGACTTCATCGCTGCCATGATAGACGGAGGGTGTGCAGGTGTCATGCCGAGAGGCACCAGAGCTGAAAGCCCGGCATGTTTGAGGGCTGGATTCGCCGGGCTAAAGCCCGGCGCTTCCACCGCCGGTCGAGCGGCGTCGTTTGAAGCTCGCGCCACCCCAGGCAAGCGCTTCCGGCCGATTTAGAGTTGCGTTGCTTGAGTCTGGCTGGCGAGCCATGGGATAGTAGGCATGGCATGAGCGCCCGTCTGATTACCGTGGCCAGTTTTCGCGACCTGCCGCAAGCGCTGCTGGCGAAGGGAGCGCTGGATTCGACCGGCATCCCGTGTTTTCTGGCCAACGAAAACATCGTGCGGCTGGACTGGCTGCTGGCGGGAGCGGTGGGAGGAATCCGCCTGCAGGTTCCGGAAGCGGCGGCGAAGAAAGCGCTAGAAATCCTTAACGACGGCATTCCTGCCGTATTTTTTTCGGAAAAAGGCGAACTCTACGAGCAGCCGCAATGCCCGAACTGCGACTCGCTCAATATTTCCTACCAGGACCGCCACCGGTGGGTGACGTTTCTATCCTGGCTGATGCTGAGTATTCCCCTGCCGTTTTTTAAAGAGCTACGCTGGGTGTGCCAGAAGTGCGGGCACGAATGGGAGGCGGAAGAACCGACGGCTTGACCCCATGTGGGGAGCCCAGGGAACCGCTGGTTGACGGTCCCTGAGCTGTCCCGAGGATCAGGACATCACTACGTTAACTACCTTTCTATGATGCCGGAAGAGGCGGACAGGTTTGACTATTTCTGCTTCTCCAACTAGACCGGCAGCAGCGAGACGATATTTGAGCAGACCTGGCCCTGGGTAAAGCTCACAGTCATTACTCCATTCACGACAAATCGGCCGGCCACATTGCCGCAGAAGGCGAGGGTCTCGGAGAATCCGCTCTGCGGAGCGAGCAGGAGAAAGGTCACCATCGTAATCGGAGAATTGTTCAAGGAGTTGGTCAGCTGAACGATACTAACGGTTCCGCTGATGGATACAAATGAAGTCGGAAACAGCGACACCAGAGTCGAACAGCCCAAAGCCGGCGTGAACTGTACGGTGGCGAAGGTATTGGGCACGAACTGGCTGGCAACATTTCCGCAAAAGGTCACGGTGGCGGGAGGAGTGTTCTGCGGAAGCTGCGGAATAAAGGTCACAAGGGTAACGAGTGAGTTGCTGCCCAGAGTGGTGGGGGAGGTAGCGATCTGAATGGCGTTAACGAAACCGCTGACCGAGGAAGGCGCGGTGTTGATTCCGGAAACGGTGGCGGAGCGGTGAGGATTTACGCCGCATCCGAGCAGCCCAATGAGAAATACCGCCAACAAGGCTTTCATGGGGGGCTCCTCAGAACGGTCGCAGGAGAACGACCGTTTACTCAGGAAATAGATGCCCGCGGGTTGGCGCATGGGGCGCTGAAATTGACATTTCCCGCGGACGAGCAAGGGGAGGTGCGAGCGGAATTCCCAGGCGACAGCCGTCAAGATGGCGGCGCCAGGGCGGCTTGGACGTGAGAAAATAGAACTTCCGCGAGCCCACATCATGAGCCCTGTCCTAAGCCCTGCCGCTATTACGCCCGAGGTCGTGCGGGAGCACGGCCTAACGCCGGAGGAGTACGGGAAAATCCGCCAACTGCTGGGGCGCGAGCCCACGATTACGGAGCTGGGGATTTTCAGCGTGATGTGGAGCGAGCACTGCTCCTATAAATCATCGCGGGTACACCTGCGGCGACTGCCCACGCGCAGCCGCCGGGTAGTACAGGGGCCGGGGGAAAATGCCGGCATCATTGATATTGGCGAGGGCTGGGCATGCGCATTCAAGATTGAATCCCACAACCACCCTTCTTTTATCGAGCCCTTCCAGGGCGCGGCAACGGGGGTGGGGGGCATACTGCGGGACATTTTCACCATGGGAGCGCGGCCGGTGGCGGTGATGGACTCGCTGCGGTTTGGGCCCATAAAGGCGGGACGGCCGGGGGCGGCTCTCGCCACACAGGCGGAGATACACAAGAATCATTCCATACTGGAAGGCGTGGTCAGCGGGATCGCCTCATACGGGAACTGCTTTGGGGTGCCGAACCTGGGGGGCGAGACCAAGTTTGAGGAGTGCTATTCGAGGAATCCGCTGGTCAACGCGTTTGCCCTGGGCCTGGTGCGGCGGGAAGACATCTACTACGCCAAGGCTTCGGGCGAGGGGAATCCGGTGATCTACGTGGGGGCCAAAACGGGGCGTGACGGCATCCACGGGGCCACCATGGCCAGCGAGGAATTCAGCGAAGCCTCGGAAGCCAAGCGCCCCAACGTGCAGGTGGGCGACCCATTCCTGGAGAAACTGCTGCTGGAGGCCTGCCTGGAAGCGATGGAAACCGGGGCGGTGGTGGGCATTCAGGACATGGGGGCGGCGGGCCTGACCTGCTCCACCTGCGAAATGGGGGGGCGCGGCCACGTGGGGCTGGAAATCGAACTGGACCGAGTACCGCAGCGTGAAACGGGCATGAGCGCCTACGAGATCATGCTCAGCGAATCGCAGGAGCGAATGTTGCTGGTGGCGGCGCAGGGCCGAGAGCAGGAAGTGCTGCGGGTTTTCGAAAAATGGGGTCTGGACGCGGTGGTGGTTGGGCGGGTGATCAAGCAGGACACGATGCGGGTGCTGCAGCACGGCGAAGTGGTGGCCGAGATTCCGAATGCCGCCTTAACGGACGAGGCTCCGGTTTACGCCCGTCCCATGGAGCGGTGGGAGCCGCCGGTGGCGCGCGAGATGCCCGAGCACCTCCACCTGGGCGAGGCCGAAGACCTCACCTCCCCGCTGCGCCAGCTTCTGGCCAGCCCCAATATCTGCTCCAAACGCTGGGTGCATGAGCAATATGACTCCATGGTGCAGGTGAACACGGTGGAGGGCCCGGGCGGCGGGGACGCAGGAGTGATTCGGGTGAAAGGCACCAGGCGCGGGCTGGCGATGGCGCTGGATGGCAACGGACGCTGGTGCTATCTGGATCCGAAGCTGGGCGCCATGCATGCGGTGGCGGAGGCGGCTCGCAATGTGGCTTGCAGCGGGGCCACACCCGTGGCGGCCACCAACTGCCTGAACTTCGGGAACCCGGAGAAGCCGGAGATCATGTGGCAGTTCGGACAAGTGATTGACGGCATGACTCGGGCCTGCGAGGAGCTGGAGGTTCCCATCACCGGAGGTAACGTCAGTTTTTATAACGAGACGCTGGGCGAAGCCATTTATCCCACGCCGGTGCTGGGAGTGGTGGGGATCCTGGAGGACGTGGAACGCGCCACCTGGCCGCACTTCCGCGAGCCGGGCCAGGCCTTGCTGCTACTGCGCGGTTCCGAGCCCGGCGACGAGACTGACGCGCAGGCGGAATTCGGCTCGTCCGAATACGCGCGGGAGATTCTGGGCGAGTTGTGGGGCTTCCCTCCGGCCCTGGAACTGGAAAGAGAGGCGGCGCTGCAGAAGTGCCTGGTGGAGGCGATTCAAGCGGGCTTAATCGAATCCGCCCACGACATTTCCGAAGGTGGCCTGGCAGTAACCATCGCAGAATGCGGGTTCCGTAATCAGGTGGGAGCGCGGCTGGAGCTGAATGCCGGGGGACTGCCCACTGAGTACCTGCTGTTCGGGGAAGACGCCAGCCGGGTGGTTGTCTCCTGCGACCCCGAGCAGGTACAGAGAATCCAACAGATAGCGGAAAAATACGGGGTAGCGGCGGAGCTCATCGGGGCTACAATCGCTGACAATCTGGAAATCAGGGTGGACGGCAAGGTGGTGGTCTCGGCGCCAGTAGGGGAACTGCGGGAAGCGTGGGGTACGGCCCTGGAGCGCGCGTTGCATACAGAGACTGAGGAGCGGCTGGTGCCGGCGGCGATCCAAAGGAGCTAGATTATTACCGCCGAGGCGCAGGGTACGCAGAGAAATTAGACGATCCTGGATTCCTGCTGAGGAGGATGTTAGCGAGCAGCCAGGAGCCAGTAGCTCGCAGCAAAAGCCACGAGCTAAAGGCCGGGGCCAAGGGCAAAATCGCATGCTGGACAAGTTCAAAGACGAGTGTGGTGTGGTCGCCATCTACGCGCATCCGGAGGCGGAGACGCTAGCCTACCTGGGCCTGCACGCGCTGCAGCACCGGGGGCAGGAATCAGCCGGCATCGCCAGCTCGGACGGGGTGAACATCCGCGTACACAAGGCCATGGGCCTGGTGGCGGACATTTTCACGGAAGAAGTTTTGGCCAAGCTGCGGGGGCGGCTGGCCATCGGGCATACGCGCTACTCCACGGCCGGCGATTCCGCGCTGATGAACGCGCAGCCCATCATGGCGCGGTCGCACAAGGGAACGATAGCGCTGGCGCACAACGGGAACCTGGTGAACGCGCTGGAAATCCGCACCCGGCTGGAGAGCGAGGGCTCGATTTTTTCCACCAACAGCGATACGGAAGTGATTGTGCACCTGATGGCGCAATCGCGGGAGCATACGCTGCCGGAGGCGATTGCGGACGCGCTGCGGCAGGTAGAAGGAGCGTTTTCGCTGGTGATGGTAACCCCGGACCGGATTTTGGCGGCGCGCGACCCGCGCGGCTTCCGCCCGCTGGCCATGGGGCGCATTCCGGCGAGCGGGCCGGAGCGGCAGGACACGATCATTTTCGCTTCTGAAACGTGCGCCTTCGACCTGATAGGGGCGAAGTACGAGCGCGAGGTCCAGCCCGGGGAGATGGTAGTGGTGGGGCCAGAGGGTGTTACCTCGAAATTCTATGCGCCGGCGCAGCCACATTCCGCCTGCGTCTTCGAGCACGTGTACTTCTCGCGGCCCGACAGCCTGGTCTTCGGGCGCGCGGTGGAAGTGAGCCGCGAGCAACTGGGCCGGGCGCTGGCGCGGGAGGCGCCCGCCGACGCCGACATCGTGGTGCCGGTGCCCGACTCGGGCGTGAGCGCCGCCATGGGCTACGCGGCGGAGAGCGGCATCCCCTTTCGCTTCGGGCTGATCCGCAACCACTATGTTGGCCGTACATTTATCGAGCCGCAGCAGCACGTGCGGGACTTCGGGGTGAAGCTGAAGCTCAATCCGGTACGGAGCGTGCTGCAAGGCAAGCGCGTGGTGCTGATAGACGACTCCATCGTGCGCGGCACCACCAGCCGCAAGATCGTGCGCATGATCCGCCAGGCGGGCGCCAGCGAGGTGCACATGCGCATCTCCTGTCCGCCCACCATTTCCCCGTGCTTCTACGGTGTGGACACGCCCTCCAAGCGCCAGCTGATTGCCGCCAATAAATCAGTGGAAGAAATCAGGGAATACATAGGAGCCGATTCCCTTGCCTATCTTTCTGTGGATGGATTGAAGCGGGCCTGCGGCGAGGGAGAGAAAACCGCTTACTGCACCGCCTGCTATACGGGCAAGTATCCCACCGATTGGGTAGACGTAGAGGAGATCCAGCCCGCGGGCGCCAAATCGGACTAGGAGCACTGCAGAGATCGTGCGCTCGCGTTCACGGCGCAAGCGCGGCTCGCGCTCACACAGGATCACAGAACCTGTATTAAGCAACTCCGGCAACGCGGAACAGCTTCAGCTGTTCCTCAAACTTAATTCCTTCCAGTTCGAGCAGCCAGCGCTTGGCGGGCAAGCCGCCGCCATAGCCGCCAAGAGTGCCATCAGAGGCGATCACGCGATGGCAGGGAACGACGATGGCGACGGGATTATCGTGATTGGCCATGCCCACAGCACGGAAGCCACGAGGCTGGCCGACCCTTTCCGCGATCTGGGCGTAGGTGCGGGTTTCGCCGAAAGGAATCTCCAGTAGCGCCTGCCAGCAGCGGCGCTGGAAGTCGGTGCCGCGCAGGTCCAGGGCAGAGCTGAAGTTGCGCCGCTTTCCGGCGAAGTATTGTTCCAGGTCGCGAACATAGGGCCGCAACTTGCCGGCGGATTCCTTCCATGTCGCAGCCGCAAAATGTGCGTTTCTGGATGGAAAGACGCCGCGATCGAATTCCAGCAGCGCCAAGCCGCGTTCGGAAGCCGCGAGCAGCAACGGACCCACGGGGGAAGATGGAACACGGCAATAGTGGAGGGTCTCCATGCGAACAGCGTAGCACGGTTTCGGTTACTCATTTAGCGTGCCTTTAAGGCGGACTGCACGAACCACTGCCACGGGGCGCGGCAGGCCACGTCCGCCCACAAGCGGCGGTGATTGCGATCACACCGGGCAGTGAGGCGGGTTGATATAGTAAGTGACTTTGGAGGAAACGATGGGGCGCAAGACGGAGCAATCGCGCAAGCTGCAGAAGCGGGCGGAGGCGGTGATTCCGGGCGGGGTGGATTCGCCGGTGCGGGCGTTCCGGGCGGTGGGAGGCGAGCCGCCGTTCATCGTGCGCGGCGAAGGCTCGCGCATCTGGGATGCCGACGGTAACGAGTACATCGAGTACCTGGGATCATGGGGTCCGCTGATTCTGGGACACGCGGCACCGGAGGTGGTGGAGGCGGTGATTGCGGCGGCGCGCAAGGGCACCAGTTTTGGAGCTTCCAATCCGCTGGAGCCGGAACTGGCGGAGTTGGTGCTGTCGGCGTTTCCGCGAATGGAAAAGGTGCGCTTCGTGAATTCGGGGACGGAAGCCACCATGTCTGCCATCCGGCTGGCGCGCGCCTATACCCAGCGCAAATACGTGGTGAAGTTCGAAGGCTGCTATCACGGGCATGCGGACGCCCTGCTGGTGAAAGCCGGCTCGGGCGTGGCCACGCTGGGGATTCCAGGCTCGGCGGGAGTGCCGGAGGAGTTCACGCAGTTCACCCTGGCGCTGCCGTTTAATGATGCGGAGGCGGTAGACCGGGCGTTCAAGAAGTTCAAAGGCCAGATCGCGTGCGTGATTGTGGAGCCGGTAGTGGGCAACATGGGCTGCGTGCCGCCGGCGAAGGGGTATCTGGACGCGCTGCGCTATATCACCTCACGCGACAACGCGCTGCTCATATTCGACGAGGTGATGACCGGCTTCCGGCTGGCATTTGGCGGGGCGCAGGAAGTGTTTGGCACCGCTCCGGACATGACCACACTGGGAAAGATTATAGGCGGCGGCCTGCCGGTGGGAGCGTATGCGGGGCCCGCAGAAATCATGGACATGGTGGCACCGCTAGGGCCGGTATACCAGGCGGGCACGCTTTCCGGCAATCCGCTGGCCATGGCGGCGGGGCTGGCCACGGTTTGTTATTTGCGGGACAACCCAGAAGTTTACGGGCGCATGGAGCGAGCGGCGGCCACGCTGGTCACCATGGTGGCTGAGGCGGCCAAAGAAGCAGGTGTGCCCATCAGTTATAACCGGGTGGGTTCCATGTTTACCTGGTTCTTCACCGCAAGTCCGGTGACCAACTGGGAGAGCGCCTCGAAGAGCGACACCGAAGGATTTGGGCGCTTCCACCGGGCGATGCTGGAGGCGGGGGTGTATTTGCCGCCTTCGCAATATGAAGCGGCGTTTCTCAGCGCCGCGCACACGGACGAGGATGTGCGGCAAACGGTGGCGGCGGCGCGGGAGGCGTTTGCGCGCACAGGGGAATGCATTTCCTAACCAGCGCGGGCGGAATAAAAGGCCTTTACAGGCTGTGCGGCGGAGGCAGCGGCAGGTCATTCCCGATCCGGGCTGCGTTCCCAGTTCAAGGCACCCACACCTTCGTAAGCCGCCCAACGTTATCAGAACTGAAGCAAGACCACCCTATAAAGGGAGGGAAGCGAGAAATCCTCGCCTGGGGTGGTGTTATGGAATCCCCGAGAACCATGGTGGAGCGCGGGCCGGCAGTAGCCTGCCAGCAGGCCGGAAATGATACTGAAGCCAGGAACAGAGGGTTGGCCCTGAGCGGGCCAGAGCGGCGAGAGCGCACACGGGTGCTCTCGCAAGTTTCCCTGAGCGTAAAGTTTGGGGGAATATATGAGGTGATGACGGAAACCACCGACATCAGCGCTCGCGGCATGTTCTTTGCGATGGAGCAGCGGTTGGAGATTGGAACGGTCATCGAGGTGGTGTTCCGACTTCCCCGGCGAGTGATTGGGGTTGACGGCGTCTGGCTGCGCTGCCCGGCGGAGGTGGTGCGAGTGGAAGAGAATCTGCCGGACGGCAAATTTGGGATTGGAGCGAGGATCACAAATTACGAAGTCTTCCTCGGGTAACTGAGTATTCTGAATGATGGATGATGAGTGAAGAATGCCTGGGGATGACCGCGGGGGCTTAAATCGTTGTTTTGTGCCCCATCATCTCGGGCACGGTCACGAACTGAAAACCATGGTCGCGGCAGCGGCGAATAATCCGATCCACGGCGGTGACGGTAAATGAGCGGTCTACACCCAGGCAGCGGTGGCCGCCGTCGTGCAAGAGGATAACCTCGCCGCCTTCCACGCTGCCCATCACCTTGTCTTCCACCTCGGCGGCAGATTTGGCCTCCCAGTCCCAGCCGCTCACGCTCCATAACACCGGGACCAGGCCACAACGGCGCACGGAGGATAAGGCGGGTGGGGTGCGCCCGCCAAAGGGCGGCCGGAAAAGGTTGGAGTGTGGGCCGATGACCTGCTCCAGCACCTGAGCACAGCGCCTGATCTGGCCTTCTACTTCGCGGGGGCGGACAAAAATCAAATTGGGGTGGTCGTAAGTGTGATTGCCGATAACGTGTCCGGCGGCAGCGACCTGGCGGGCGATATCGGAGCGCTGAGCGACATAGCGTCCGATCAGGAAGAAGGTGGCGCGGACCTGGTGGCGGTCCAGGACTTCCAGCAGGCGCGGGGTCCAAGGATCGTTGGGGCCGTCATCGAAGGTGAGGGCCAATTGGCGGGAACCCGAATCAGCACCTATAAAGGTCCGGCCGAATAGCTGGGAGCGGGGCGCCATGGTGTTATAGCCGGCGGCGGCGAGGGTGGCCAGACCAGCGGTGGCAAGGAGGCCGAGCATGGGGGGATTGTAAACGGTCGCGGGCGGAGGCGCCCGGCTACAAAGTAGGCCCAACGGGTGCTTTTCTTCCAATTGCCAGCAGAACAGAGGCGAGATATGCTGCCAAGCGACCCGGAAAATCTGCTGAACCCATGGCGAATCTTTTCGAGCTTCCCCAGTACATAGCGGTGGAGGGCCCTATTCGGGTAGGCAAGAGCACGCTGGCGCGTATTCTGGCGGAGCGCCTGAATGCGCAACAGGTGGTGGAGCCCGATGACAATCCATTTCTGAAGGCGTTCTACGATGGCGAGCCGGGAACCGCGTTCCAGGCGCAGTTTGCCTTTTTGGCGCGCCGCTTCGAGCAACTGAAGGCGCTGGACGTGGGGCCGCGGTCCAACAAGAGAGTAGTGGCCGACTACATTTTCGAGAAGGACAAGCTTTTCGCCTACCTGAACCTGAGCGACCTGGAACTGGAGACTTATAACCGGTACTACAACCACTTCCGGGAGCAGTTGCCCACCCCCGACCTGGTGATTTACCTGCAGGCCTCGCCGGAGGTGCTGAGGAAGCGGCTAAAGAAAAAGAGCGTGGCGGCGGAGAAGGGGATCAGCCAGGAGTATCTGGAAGCGGTAGTCAAGGCCTACGAACACTTCTTTTTTCATTACACAGCATCGGACCTGCTGATTGTGAATACCTCCGACATTGACTTCGTGGACCGAAACGAGGATCTGCAAGAGCTTCTGCGCAAGGTGTCAGAGCCGATCAAGGGGACACAGTACTTCCTGCCGTTGGGATCGGAAGCAGCCAGCGCGTAAGGCTCGCAAAAGGGGTACACCGGTACAGGCTTTTGGGGTTGTCATTGCGGTTGCCCGGTCTGGGCCGCCGCCGCCCTGCGGCTATGCTGCATGAGAAACGCGCCGATTTCTGCGGCCGCCCGCTTTCCCTCCGGCAAAAAGGAAGCAAAGACATGCCAGACGTGCGGCATGTCCTCATAGAGGCTGAGGCTAACTTTGACGCCGGCGGCTCGCGCACGCTGCTCAAGGCGGAGGGCGTCGTCCAGCAAAATCTCGCTGGTGCCCACCTGGATGAGCAGTGGCGGCAACCCCTGCAGATCGGCGTAAAGCGGCGAAACCAGTGGATTACGAGGGTCCTGTCCGCCCAGGTACCAGTCGGCAAACTGTTGCAGGCCGTGGCGCGTGAGCAAAGGGTCAACTGCCGCCTTGGAGAGGATGGAGGCGCCTGTCATCTGCAGGTCCACCCAGGGGGAGATGCACACTGCGGCGCTGGGCAGGGCTTCGCCGCGATCGCGTAGCAAGGTCAGCAGGGCAAGAGTGAGGCCGCCGCCGGCCGAATCGCCGGCCACGGCGAGATGGCGCGGGTCAATGCCAGAAGTCAGCATCCAGCGGTAAGCCAGCAGAGCATCGTCCAGGGCCGCCGGGAAACGGTATTCCGGGGCCCGCCGGTAATCGAGCACAAAAACCCTGGCCTGGGCGGCACGCGCAATCCAACTGGCCATTTCGGCATGGGCCTTGGAGGAGCCCAGCGAATACCCACCACCGTGAAAATAAAGAACGCTACGACCGCGTCCGGTTGGGGTGGTAATCCACAGCCCGGGCGCGGGATCGAAGATTGCCTCCATTTCCACATCCTCGGGCAGGCGGAAATTGGCGCGGTAAAACTCCTCCACGGTGTCGCGCATGGTGGTCAGGTCGGAACCGCGGTCCGACAGCACGCGCTCCCACATCCCGTACGCCCGTTGCAATTCGGGGGAACGACTCATGCCCTCACTCCTTACCTATGGTGTATGCCATAGGGGGCCAGTAATACAAATCATCCTGAGCCAGGCGGATCGGGTTGGGCGTTCGCTTTCGCACACCTCATCCCGGGAACGAACATTCGCGGTCTGTCTGTTGCTGCAGGAGTTCGTCAGAATGTTGAATCTTCTCAGCCACTTAGGTGTCCATATCTGGTGGCATGAAACTTGCTTTTGCTTAACGCTGGAGCGCACCCATGACCAGTCTGTTGGCCGTAATCTCTCTGGCCGGCGTCCTCGCCGGTTCTCTGTGCCCTGGCGCCCTGTCCTCAGGCTCTCGTCCTAACCCCAGGAACTTGCAACCGATGGCTGCGAACCGTAAAGCGGGCGTGCGCTCCAGCAGCACCCAGGTGGGGGGTGTCCGGTCACGGAGGGCGAGTTCCGCGCAGCTCCAGCCCGGCATCCCCAGCCGCAGCGAGGAACCGGTGGTGATCATTCTTTACGGCGATGGGCCCTGGTCGTGGATGTAGAGCGCAACCCTCCAGCCTCTGTCACATCATCCTGTGATAAGCATCACAGTTCAGCCTGTTACATGGAGCCATGCTAGCAAGCAGAAGCGCTTGAAGGCCGTGAGTCCGCCGGCCCAAGCCAATTCTAATGGAGCTTACCGAGCTCTACGTGCGGCTGGAGCTGTTGCTCACCATATTCATGGTTGTGTTGCTATGGTCGCTTTACTTTCGTCTGCGCCGACACCAGTTTTTCCGGTGGTGGGCGTGGGCGTGGACCTGCTTCGCCGTGTTCCTCATTGTTCGGGCTGCGCTTCTGCACCTGCCGCCTACATGGACTCTGATGAGCGCCGGCTTATGGCTGATGGTGCTGATTTTCGGCTTCCTGCAGCCTCCACTGCTGGTGTTAGGAGCCTGGTCAGTGCCGCACGATCGGGTCCCGGGCAGGAGACTGGTTGGCCTCAGCCTGGGACTGGCGATAGGGGCCGCAGTCCTATTCTTTGCGGTATCGCTATCCTGGGGGGAACAAACGGACGCCAGCGTGGCAGTGCGTTTCATCCCCCGCATGCTGTGTCTGACGGCAGCCTTGTTTTTCTGCTCGTACGTGTTCGCCCGCAGGTGGTCACAGCGCCGTTCCCTGGCCAGCGCGACCATTGCCGCTTTTTGCCTGGTGGGTGCCATTGACCGGACCAGCTATATCTGGATTTACGTCCATCGCCTGCTGCTCCAGGTGAGCACACCGCCGACTCTTCAGGCCTTCGGTGCGATGCTGACCGGGCATCCGCTGCTTTATTTTCTCGACATCAGCTGTCTATGTGGCATCTGCCTGGGTATGGTGCTACTGGTAGTGGAGGAACATGAACGCGCTGAGGATGCTTTATGGGCAAGCGACAGCCGCTCCCGAGAGATAGCAGCTAACAACGCCGCGCTGGAAGCTGAAGTCCTGGAACGCCGCCGGGTGGAGACTGCCCTGCGCGAAAGCGAAGATCGCTACCGCGACCTGGTAGAGAACAGCAAGGACCTGCTTTGCACCCACGACTTGCAGGGGCGGCTGCTTTCCGCGAACCCGGCTCCCGCCCGGGCCCTGGGATACACCGTGGAAGAATTGCTGCGCATCCCCATGCGCGAGATCATTGCCCCCGAATACCGTGAGGCGTTCGACGAATATCTGCTTCAAATCCAGAAAGAAGGGGCCTCCAACGGTTACATGCGCGTGCTGACCCGTACCGGGGAACGGCGCATCTGGGAATACCACAACACCCTGCGCACCGAAGGCGTACCCGCTCCTATCGTGCGCGGCTTGGCCCACGACGTCACCGAGCGCATGCTGGCCGAACAGGCGCTGCGGCAAAGTGAGCAGCGGCTTCGGCAAGTGCAGAAAATGGAAGCGGTAGGCCGCCTGGCGGGCGGCATCGCTCACGACTTCAATAATTTTCTGCTCGGCATTACTCTCAATATCGAGCAGGCTCTGCGGCAGCTTGGACCCAAGGACTATTCCCTGATGGATTACCTGGACCAGGCGTTAAATGCCGCCCTGAGCGCGGCCTCGGTCACGCGGCGGCTGTTGACTTTCAGCCGCCGTCAGGGCTTTTTGCCGCAGTCCGTCAACTTGAACGACGTGGTGATCACGGCCAAGGATTTGCTCGACCGCATGGGCGGCGAAAACATCTACGTTGAGCTCAAACTGCAGAACGATTTGGGCAGGGTGAGAAGCGACCCTGTGCAGTTACAGCAGGTAATTCTCAACTTGCTGCTCAATGCCCGCGACGCCATGCCGCTGGGTGGCCAGATCACCATTCGCACTGAGAATTTTGATTTGAAGGAGATTCCCGGAGCGGAACGCTTCAGCTCCATTCCACGTCCTGGCCTTTATGTCGTGCTCGAGGTAACCGACAGTGGGGCGGGGATGGACGAGGAGACAGTTTGTCATTTGTTTGAACCATTTTTTACCACCAAGCAGACGACCACCGCGGCGGGCATGGGTTTGCCTGTTTGTTATGGGATCGTGACGCAGAGCGACGGTCATATTTCAGTGCGCTCGCGGCCTGGCAGTGGCACGACCGTTCGAGTTTATCTGCCTCTATTGCAAGGCCGCTCGCAGGAGGCGATGCCCGCCAGTGCCGCCCTCCCCTCCCCAGACTTTATACATCCTCATTTGGCACGCACGGTCCTGGTAGTGGACGACACGGATGTAGTGCGGATCGCCGTCGCCAGAGATTTACGCGGGGTCGGCTATTCGGTACTGGCTGCTTCCAGCCCTACAGAGGCCCTCCTGCTCAGCGATCAGCACAAAGGCCCCATTCATCTTCTGGTCGCAGACGTGGTAATGCCAGGCATGAACGGCCGCGAACTTGCCCGCCATCTCCTGCGCACACGCCCGGATTTGAAGGTCCTGTTCATGACCGGGTACGACAAAGACAGCATCGCCTTGGAAGGTCCGGTAGACGCGTCCGAGACGCTGCTTTACAAGCCTTTCAGCTCACTGGAGTTGTTCGCGGCACTGGGCAAACTGCTGGACAAGGAAGCGGCTTAAATCAGGCGATTGTGGGGTGTTTAACAGCCTAGGGGCGAACGATAAAACTACTCATACCTCAGGGCAACGATGGGATCCACATTGGCGGCGTGACGGGCGGGAATGTAGCTGGCCAGCACCGCCACTGCCGCCATCACCAGCACCATGGCCAGCAAGGTGATCGGGTCGAAGGCGCTCACCTCGAATAATTGGCTGGAGAGCACCTCTGCCAGCGCAAACGCCAGCAGCAATCCCGCCGCCATTCCCGCTGCCACCAGGCGCATGCCCTGGCCCACCACCATGCGTAAGACTTCCAGGCGGCGTGCTCCCAGGGCCATTCGGATGCCGATCTCCTGCGTGCGGAGCGACACGGAATAGCTGATGACGCCATAAAGTCCAAGCGCGGCCAGAAACAAGGAGATGCCGGCGAACAAGCTCAGCAGGGTGACCGCGAAACGCCGCGGTCCCAGCGAATCCGCCACTCGTTGCTCCATGGTCTGCAGGTCGTAGGCGGCCGCCTGGCTGGGGTTCACATCCTTCACCGCCTGGCGAATGGTGGTGGCCAAGGCGGCAGGATCGGCAAAGGTGCGCGCCACCAGGAAACCGCCGCCGGGCGAGCCCGTCTGCAGCACGGAATAGTAGCGCATGCCCTTGCCGGACTCTCCCACCAGGGCTGACCGCTTGCTATGGGCTACCACGCCTATAACGGTCGCCCAGTCCTTGCCCATGCTGAGGCTGTTGAACCGAAGGCGTCGCCCCACAGGGTTCTGATTGGGCCAGTACTGATGGGCCAGGTTGGCGTCAATCACGACCACCAGCGGGCTGTCCTGCCGGTCCTGCTCGCTGAAATTGCGGCCGCTGAGGAAAGGGATGTGCAGGGTAGAAAAGTACCCGGGCGTGACCCGCTCTATGTTGCTGTGGGGGCCGGGGTCGCCTGGCGCTAAAGGCTGACCCTCAATCTCAAATGACGAGGCATTACCGGTATCGGAGAATGGCAGCCGATCCACCGCAGCGGCGCTTTCCACCCCCGGTGCGTGGGCAAGTTCCTCGGTCACGCGCTGGAAAAATGCGATCTGGCGCTCTGATTTGCCGTAGGCGGCGGGCGAAAGTGAAATCTGCGCGCTCATCAGGCCACGAGGCTCAAATCCCGGATTCAGTTCCTGCAAGTGTTGCAGACTTCTCAGAAATAGACCCGCCCCTACCAGCAGCACCAGGGCCAGCCCAACCTCCGCCATGACCAGCGCCGAGCGCAGCCGTTGCCGGCCGCGGCCGCCGATGTTCGAGCGGCCGCCTTCTTTCAATGCCTCGAAGTCTCCAGCCTGGGACATCTGCCAGGCGGGCGCTATACCAAAGATCACAGCGGCAAGGATGGCGACGGCGGCGGTGAAAAGCAGGACGTAACCGTCCAGCGGAATGTTGATGTTGCGAATCGTATTGTCAGGGGCCAGCCCGCGCAGCGCACCCACCGCGCTGAAGGCGAATCCCAAACCCAGAATAGCGCCGGCGGCCGACATCAGCAGACTATCGGCCATGGTCTGGTAAAGCAGATGGGTACGTCGCGCGCCGAGAGCGGAACGGATGGCTAGTTCCTTGGCGCGGCCGGAGGCGCGCGCCAGCATCAGCCCGGCGACATTGGCGCAGGTAATTAACAGTACGAACCCCACGGCCCCCAGCAGAACCAGCATGGGTGTGCGCAGGTCGCCATAGATGAATTCGATGAGCGGCAGCCCGAACATGCCCCACTGCGCATCCTTGGCGTATGCCGTGGCGCGTCCCGGCTCGAGCGACTGTTGCGCCACGACCTTCACAAAAGCTTCGGCCTGGTCCACGGGCACGCCGGATTTAACCCGGGCGACGGCGAAGTAGCTCTCGTTGAATCGATTGTCCGGCCCGTACTCCGCCGGTGGCAGGCCCAGCGGCATCCAGATTTGCGCCCGGTTGGGCCAGTCAAATTCCGGCCCCATGACCCCTATAACTTTGTAAGGCTGGGAGTTGAGTTGAATAGTCTGACCCACTACGGCGGAGTCGCCGCCAAATATTCGCTGCCAGGTTGTGTAGGAAAGAATCACTTCATGGTTGGCCCCGGGCTGGTCTTCTTCCTGACGAAAATCGCGTCCCAACAGTGGGCGCACGCCGAAGGTGCGCAGCCACTGCCAGGAAACATTGGCGCCCAGCAACCGCTCGGGCATGCCGTTACCGACGTAGTTATAGTCGCCAGCGATTGCTACCGCGGCGGAAGAGAACATGTGCTTGCTGTCACGCACGTTTGCGAAGTCTGGCAGCGAGACTTCAATGCTCTTCATGTTGAGCTTGTCGTATTTAGCGCGGATGGCGAGCAGTCGTCCCGGATCCGATACTCCCGCGGGATGGAGGAACAGTGCGTTGATGACGCTAAAGATGGCGGTGTTGGCAGCAATACCCAGCGCTAGCGTGAGCACCGCGATGATGGTGAATCCCGGCACCTTGGCCAGACGGCGAATGCCAAACCGCAATTCCTGCCAGAACATGAGGTGATCCTTGGGGCCTTCCCGCTGAGGGCGCCCAATTGTGCAGGCCAGTTCCCCGAAACATATGGCAACTGGCGGACCACCATTTATTTTCTATAAATTACTGAAATGATTTGAGTTGCCGCACGTTGCACGTGGCAGGGAGTGTCCGCTTCTGAACAGTGCTGTGCGAAAACGAACGCCATGAATTAACGAATTCCATTCTTCGGCGTCTAAGCTTGGGTTGGTGGCAAGAAAGCGTCAATCCGAAGCGGAGGCGAGAGAACGGCGGAGAAAGGAACAGGCCATGCCTGTTCGGCGGGATTATGGCGAGCAGTACCGAATTGATGTCAGCACGCTTTCCCGATCGTCGCAATGGGTCACTGCCAGACGTAACCTGCTTCGCTGGTTACATTTCTGTAACATTCGTGACACGACCTGAATTTGTGTAAAATGACACAAGTTACTCGCGAGCCGCGGTCGACTTCCAAGACTCATGCCTGTGCGAAACAATCATAGTGGCACAGCAACATGGCGCAGATTAACCATCTGCCTCGCCATGATGGCGTTGCTGCTCGGGGGCATCCGGCTGCATGCGCTGCAATTTACCGGCAATCCCAATGCAGTGGTCGGCTGCAATCACGAATCGCGGGCCCAGCGGCAGAGTTTTGAGAGCGACTCCAGCTATTGCGTTGCCCCACCCCAAATTTTCGCTTTTGAGCCAGCACCCGCGGTGTTTTCCAGAGTTGTGGCAGCGCAGGATGTTTTTCTGCCCGCTCATCCCGATGGCTGGCATTTCAATCGGCCTCCTCCCTCCTTCCAGTCGTTTTCCTAATTAAGACACCCCTCAGTCGTCTTGCTGTAACCGCGCGTGCGGCTTGCGCGCTAGGAGCTCTCCCTGACGGCCCTTCCTTGGGAATGCCGCAGGGGCGGAGACTCAGGAGGAATACATTGAAACGCAAGCACCTGCTGATTGTAGCCAGTGTTGTGATCCTGGTGATCGCCGCTGTGTCCAGATTTAAGGTTCGTGCCAAGAGTTCGCCTGACGCGCAAGCCTCATCGCCTATGCTGCGCCCGGTGGCCGTAGCCCGTGTCCGCCGCGCGCCCATCACCCAGACTCTTGTCCTCTCGGGAGAGTTCAAGCCCTTCCAGCTAGTGGACGTGCACGCCAAAGTCGCGGGCTACATCCGCCGTATCTATGTGGATGTGGGCGACAAGGTAAAGGCAGGCCAGACTTTGGCTGTGCTGGAAGTGCCGGAGTTAAGCGCGCAATTGCTGGCGGCCGATGCATCCGTGCGCCGCGCCCAGGACAGCATCCGGCGAGCGGAAAAGGAGGTGGCGCGGGACAAATCCATGCACCAGGCCAGGCATTTGGACTATGAGCGCTTGAAGCAAGCATCCCTGGAGCGCCCTGGCCTGATCGCGCAGCAGGAACTGGACGACGCGTTCGCCAAGGACCAATCGGCGGAAGCGCAGATCGAAGCGGCGGAAGCCAGCCTCTCGGAAGCTCAGAACGAACTGGGTGTCGCCCAAGCCGACCAGAAGCGCCTGCAGGCGATGGAGGATTACACCCGCATCGTAGCCCCCTTTGATGGCGTGGTCACCAAGCGCTACGCCGATACCGGGGCGCTGGTGCAGGCCGGCACTGCTTCCAGCACGCAGGCCATGCCGGTGGTCACCATCGCGCAGTACGACCGGCTGCGGCTGGTGCTGCCCGTGCCCGAAGACGCCGTTCCGGCGGTCCATCTGGGCAGCGCGGTGGATGTGCATGTGCTCGCGCTGCACCGTCATTTCGTGGGCAAAGTGGCGCGATTCGCCGATGCTCTCGACCTGCAGACCCGCACCATGCACACCGAGGTGGATGTGGAGAATCCCAAGGGCGCGCTGGTGGAGGGCATGTACGCAGATGTCACCCTGGTGTTGCACCAGCTTAAAGGCGCGCTCACCGTTTCCATCCAGGCGGTGACCCGCAACGGCAGCATGGCCAGCGTTCTGGTGGTTGATCCTCATGACCGCATCGAGCCGCGCCAGGTTCAACTGGGAATGGAAGGCCCAAACCGCGTCGAGGTGGTTTCAGGCCTTACGTCCACGGACCGGGTCGTAATCGGGAATGCCAGCGATTTTCACCCTGGCGAGAAGGTGCAGCCCAAGTCGTTCCAGGAAGCTGCCCAGACCGAGGAGTTCTGATGTCGAAGTTTGCCCTGAAGTATCCCTACTTCATCATTGTCGCTTGCCTGATGATTGCCATTGTGGGCACCACCATGCTGGTGCGCATGCCGGTAGACCTGTTTCCTCCGATTAACATTCCGGTGGTGGTTGTGGCCACGTTTTACTCCGGCATGGCCCCCGAAGAAATTGAAACTGACATCACCGGACGCTTCGAGCGGTTCTTCACCCTGGGCAGCGACATTGACCACATCGAATCCCGCTCGCTACCCGGCGTAAGCCTGATCAAAATTTATTTTCAGCCCGGCACCAACGCCGACTCGGCACTCGCGGAAATTTCCAACCTGGCCATGGCCGATTTGCGCAAGCTGCCCCCCGGGACCCTGCCTCCGGTGGTGCTCAAATTTGACGCGTCCAGTTTGCCCGTCTGCCTGGTGACCCTCAAGGGGCAGGGGCTGAACGAAACCAAGCTGCGCGACCTGGGCCAGTACGAGGTTCGCGACCAGATGGCCAACGTACCGGGCGCTTCCGTGCCCCAGCCCTTTGGCGGCAAGTATCGCCAGATCATGGTGTACGTGGATCCGCTCAAGCTGGAGGCCCACCAGCTCAGCGTGATGGACGTGGTGCGCACGGTCAACAACAGCAACCTCATTCTCCCGGCCGGCGACGTCAAAATCGGACCCACTGATTACAACCTCTATACCAATGCCCAGGTGCCCAATACCCAATATCTGAACCACCTGCCGCTCAAGAGCGTGGGCAACAACCGCTCGGTGATGGTGGCAGATGTGGGCAAGGCCGAAGACGCCCACGAAATTCAGACCAACGTTGTGCGCATTGACGGTCAGCCCTCGGTGTATCTGCCGGTCCTCAAGCAGGGCGGCAACACCAACACCATTGCCGTGGTCAACGGGGTAAAGAAGGTCTTGGCCAATCTTACCGACGTTCCCAAACAACTGGTGGCCAAAGTGGTTTTCGACCAATCGGTATTCGTGAAGCTGGCCATTGAGAACCTGATTCATGAAGGCCTGATCGGACTGGTGCTGACGGGAATCATGATCCTGCTGTTCCTGGGCAGCATGCGCGCCACTGCGGCTGTATTCCTCTCGATACCGTTGTCGGCGCTGGCGGCATTCCTGGCCATCAGCCTGGGCGGGGGAACGGTCAACACCATGGTGCTGGGGGGCCTGGCTCTGGCCTTTTCACGTTTGATTGACAACTCGGTGGTGGTGCTGGAGAACATTTTCCGCCACCTGGAGATGGGAGAGTCGGCCGAGGTGGCTGCCGAAAAAGGTGGCAAGGAAGTAAACGTGGCGGTACTGGCGGCTACACTGGCAACTGCCGTGGTTTTCTTTCCCGTCGTATTCCTGTATGGCGTGAGCAAGTTCTTGTTCACCGCTCTGGCCAGTGCGGTGGTGCTCTCGCTGTTTGCCTCTTACCTTGTGGCCATGACGGTGGTGCCGCTGTTCTGCGCCAAGCTGATTCGCGGCCCCCACCTGGTGGAAGAGCACGAAACTCCCGGAGGCGGATTCGGGAAAATCGTGCGCGGCTTCAACCACTACTTCGACCGCGTGCTGGGGGAATACGACCGAACTCTGGCCAAGTCACTGCTCAAGCCAGCCGCCACCACGCTGGGTTTGGCGGGCGTTTCCCTGATGTGTTTCGCCCTCTATCCTCTGCTGGGAGTATCTTTCTTCCCCCGCACCGATTCCGGACAGTTCGTCATCAATCTGAAGGCCCCTTCGGGAACGCGCATTGAGCTGACACAGGACTACATCGCGCGGGTGGAGAACGATATCCGCGGAGTGATTCCGCCGAAGGAACTGGGCATGATTGTCTCCAACATCGGCGTGACTCCTGGCTTTTCCGCCATCTACACACCCAATTCCGCGCCCAACACGGCTTTTGTTCAGGTCAGTTTGAAGGAAGACCACAAGGTGGGCAGCTACGAATACATGCGTCGGGTACGGGCCAAGCTGCGCAGCGACCTGCCCGAGATCAGCGCCTACTTCCAATCCGGCGGCCTGGTGGACGCCATCATCAACATGGGCATGCCGGCGCCGATTGACGTGCAGGTCAGCGGCATGGACATGGAGGCGGCCTACCATACCGCTCTGAACATCGCCGGGCAGGTGCGGCAGTTGCACGGTGTGAGTGACGTGCTGGTGCCGCAGGACCTCAACTATCCCGCGCTCGAGCTCAACATTGACCGCGAGCGCGCCAGCCTGCTGGGCCTCAGCGAAAAGGAAGTGGTGGACAACGTCATTACCGCCCTGACTTCCAACGGCATGATCGCTCCCAGCTACTGGGTGGACCCACGGACGGGGAACGACTACATGCTCACCGTGCAATATCCCGAGGACCAGATCCATACCCTCAGCGATCTGGAGCAGATCCCGGTGCGGGCAGCGGATGGCAGCGCTTCCACGCCCCTGGAGAACGTGGTCGCCATCAAGCCCATGCAGTCGCCCACCGAAGTTGACCACTACCAGCTCGACCGCGAGTTTGACGTGTACGTAGCGCCTTCAGGCGAAGACCTGGGGCACATCAGCAGCGCGATTGACCAAATCGTAGCCCATACCAAGCTGCCGGAGGGCGTGCGCGTGAACCTTCGAGGTTCGGTACAGGGCATGCGCGAGTCGTTCAAGAGCTTTGGCGTAGGCCTGATTCTCGCCATCGCTTTGGTTTACCTCATCCTGGTGGCGCAGTTCGCATCGTTTCTTGACCCCTTCATCATCCTGCTGGCCATCCCGCCCGGGGTTGCCGGCGTGCTGCTCATCCTGCTGGCACTGGGCACCACGCTGAACATCATGTCGCTGATGGGAGTGGTCATGATGGTGGGCATCGTAGTTTCCAACAGCATTCTGATTGTGGAATTCGCTCGCAATCTGCGCAAAGAAGGTATGAACATGAAAGAGGCGGTTTCTACCTCCAGCCGCATCCGCCTGCGGCCCATCCTCATGACTTCCCTGGCCACGGTCATCGGGCTTATACCCATGGCCATGAAACTGGGCACGGGCGCCGAGGCTTATGCTCCGCTGGCCCAGGCCATCATCGGCGGCCTGCTGGTCTCGGTGGTGGTGACCGTTTACCTGGTGCCAGCGGCTTACCTGATGTTCCACAAACAGGAAGAGCAAGGCTCGGCCCCGGAGGTGACCGCGTGAAAATTCGCCGGCCCCTGTTTGTTCTGACCCTGCTCTCGCTGGCTGTAGGCGGATTTGCCCAGGCCAACCCGCCAGCCCAACTTCCCAGCGCCCCGCCTGCCCGGCTGACCCTGAAAGACGCGGAGGCCCTGGCGGTGAAGAATAATCCGCTCATCACCGTGGGCCGGCTAAGGGCGCTGGCTTCGCAACAGGTGGTGAGTGAGACGCGCTCCGCCTATTGGCCGAGCGCGGTGGTGGACCTGACCGGTGTGGACGCCCACGACAACAGTCGCATCACCGCCGGTGGTCTCAACAACCCCATCATTTATCAGCGCGCCGCCGCCGGAAGCACAGTTTCCCAGCTCATCACCGATTTCGGCCGCACCCGCAACCTGGTGGCAAGCTCCAGCCTGCAGGCCAAGGCGGAAAATGAGAATGCCGTAGCCAACACCCTGCAGATCAAGCTGGCGGTGGACCAGGCTTTCTATAATGCGCTGCAGACTCGGGCCGTGCTCCAGGTGGCGCAGGGAACGGTGGCCGAGCGCCAGACCGTCACCGACCAGGTACAAGCGCTGTTCAACAGCAAACTGAAGTCCGCACTCGACCTGAGCTTCGCGCAAGTCAATCTAGCCCAAGCCAAGCTGCTCCTGCTTGACGCTCAGGACAACCACAACGCCGCCCTCGCCAACCTATCAGCCGTGCTCGGATATTCCAACCTGCAGAACTACGATCTGGTAGAGGAAACCACGTCCCTGACTCCGCCGCCCAGCAATATTGACGGCCTCATCGTCCAGGCAATGCAAAAGCGCCCGGAACTAGCGGCTTTGAACTACGATTACCAGGCGGCAGAAAAATATCGCGTAGCCGAGCGCGACCTTCTGTTCCCTACAGTCCGCGCTTTGGGCGCTGTTGGCTCTACTCCTCTCGCCGGCAACGCCGCTCTCGCACCCTGGTATGGAGCCGTAGGTGTGAACATTGAAGTACCGATATTTAACGGATTTCTCTATACCGCCCGAGCCCGTGAAGCGCAGTTGCGCGCTCAGGCCGCCCAGCAGCAACTGCGCGACCTGCAGGACAGCATCTCCCGCGACGTCCGCACCGGCTGGCTTAACGCCTCCACCGCCTACCAACGGCTCGACGTCAGCCGGCAATTGCTGCAGCAGGCCAACCTGGCGTTGGACCTTTCGCAGACTCGTTACAAGCTCGGCCTGGCTTCCATTGTGGAACTCAGCCAGGCACAACTGCAGCAGACCCAGGCGCAGATTGGCAATACTCAGGCCAATTACCAGTACCGGCTGGCCATGGCGGTGTTGAACTTCCAGATCGCCAATTTCTGACCGGCGAGGGCGGCCCAGAGTCCGGCTCCCTACGCGTTTGCAAATTGCATTGCCGGCTGCAGCTTGCGGCCGAGTTTTCGAAGCCGCAGCTCAAAGTTCGCATTGCTGAACAGCATCTGAGTAGCAACAATGTGGGCCTGCCGCGCATCCCATAGCGCGCCTTAAGGCGGCTGCCCCTTTCACCGTTACAGGGTCCGGTTTACAGTCCGGTTTACAGATAGTATCCGCGCCTTTCAGGTATGCTAGGAACGGCAGAGAGTGCCGGAGTCTCCTATGCGGGCTGCATCTGAGATCACGGCCGGCAAAATGAGGAAGCCGCGACATCAGTCGGGAGGCGAGTTTGACGTCGTCGCCCTGGGCGCTTCTGCCGGCGGCTTCAAAGCTCTTTCCCGCCTGCTTGGCCCCCTGCCGGAGGGATTTGGTTGCGGCATTCTGGTGGTCCAGCATCTGAGCCCCGATTACCGCAGCGTGCTGGCCGAACTGCTGGAGCGTAAGACCAGCTTACACGTTCACCAAGCAACCGATAGAGAGAAGATCGTGCCCGGGGTAGTGTACGTGGCTGCCCCCAACCTGCACTTGTTGGCCGAACCCGGGGCTGTGCGTCTGTTGCGCACGCCCGCCGTGCACCATTCCCGGCCCTCCATTGACCTGCTGTTCGAATCGGTTGCGGTAAACTACGGGCAGCGCGCCATCGGTGTGGTGTTAAGCGGTTCGGGGCGGGACGGAGCTGCGGGCGTCCAGGCCATGAAGGCCGCCGGCGGCATCATCATGGCCGAGGATCCGGCCAGTTCTGAATTCAGTTCCATGCCCTACGCGGCGGTTGCCACCGGCTGCGTGGATATCGTTTTGCCCGTCGCCCGGCTGGCTAAGGCTCTGGTTCGGCTGTGCGGAATAGTGGCACATGACTGAGAAGGACGACTTATCGCTACACCAGCTGATTGAGGAGCTGGCTAACAATCGCAATCTCGACTTGCGCGGCTACAAGACTACAGCCCTGGAGCGCCGCATCCGCAAGCGCATGGCTGAGGTCAACACGCGCTCCTACTCCGAATATCTCGACCGGGTGCATGAGAACCCGCGTGAAGTTGACACTCTGCTAAACACAATCCTGATCAACGTCACCGAATTCTTTCGCGACCTCGGAGCCTGGGAAGCTCTGCACACCAGCGTGCTTCCCAGCATGCTGCAGCGCCTCAAACCCGGCGAGAGCTTTCGCGCCTGGAGCGCTGCCTGCGCTTCCGGCGAGGAGGCCTATTCACTGGCAATCCTGGTGAGCGACTTATTGCGCGAAAAGTTGAGCGATTACGATATTAAAATCTACGCCACCGACGTTGATGAAGAAGCGCTCACTATCGCGCGCCGGGGCGAATATGCCGCCGACGCCCTGCACCGGGTCCGCCCCGAATGGCGGGAGCGCTATTTCAGCGGCCGCGCCCGCCTGCGCATTAATCGCGAACAGCGCCGCCTCGTCATCTTCGGCCGCAGCAACCTGATGCTGGATGCCCCCATCTCCCACTGCCAACTCATCATCTGCCGCAACCTGCTGATTTATTTTGACAATGTTACGCAGAACGCGATTCTCAGTCGCATGCACTACGCTTTGGAACCGGGAGGCGTACTCTTCCTGGGCAAGGCCGAGTCCAAGCTCAGCGAGTCACACCTGTTCCGTCCGCTCAACTTGCGCTGGCGCTTGTTCCAGCGCCTCGACAACAATACTGAAAAGGTACGCGGCCTCGCGCCCCAACCCGAAGCAGAAGCGGATAACCCCATCATGGACAAAAAAGACGAAGAGCTCAAAACCCTGCAGCTCTACCATCGCTATATTTTAGACACGCTGAATTCCGGCATCCTGGAACTGGACTCTACCGACCTTATCACCACTCACAATGACGCAGCTCTCGCCATTTGGAGCCTGGCAGGCGCTCGCGTGCAAGGAAGGCGGCTGCAAAACAGCGAGATTGCGGTGCGTTGCCCGGAGATGGTACGCCGCTTGGAGGAGACCCGTACCAAGGTGGATCCAGTGGAGTTTCAATGCAGGGTAGGCGGCGAGGCCGACGATAAGACCATCCACATAACTATTCGTCCGATCGTCTCTCCCGAAGGCGAGCGCACCGGAACCCTCATTTACTGCGATGACGTCAGCCTGCACGAGAGACTGCAGAGCACCGTCGAACAATTGGAAGCCACGGGAGAGGAGTTGCAGTCCGCTAACGAGGAACTGGAAACCACTAACGAGGAACTTCAGTCCACCAACGAAGAGCTGGAAACCACCAACGAGGAACTGCAGTCCACCAATGAAGAACTGGAAACCACCAATGAAGAGCTGCAGTCGCTGAACGAAGAACTGGAGAACATGAACGAGGAACTGGAGCAGCGTACGCGCGCCCTGCACGAACTCACCGCTCGTTACGCCGAGACGCTGCGCCGGATGCCGTGGCCGGTGATGCTGGTGGATCGGGAGCAGAGAATCCAGCTATGGAATGCTGCGGCGCAGAAATTGTTTGGAGTGAGCGCCACCTCGGTGGTGGGTGTCTCTTTGAACCGCCTGCCCTTGGAGCAATCGCTTAGCCGAGTCCTGGTGCGGCGCTCGCGGGCGGTTCTCAAGCGCCACAAAAGCACTGTTCTGCGCAACCTGAGTTTTAACATCGGCCCCACCCGTCAAGTGTGTGACGTTCACTTTACTGCTATTGCGCCCGCCGCCATGGAAGGCGTGCTCATCATGTTCGGCGGCTCGAGCGAGCGCGCAGCCAGCGTTGCCCGGGCTTCCTCTAACCCGGAAAATAGCCGCTCGCCGGCGGCGCGCAAGCACAAGAAGGAGACGGGGAAGCAGCCTTCCCGTGGCAGAAGACGCTAGGATTTGTCGCCATGCTTGACCATGATCTGGTTCACGGAGACTGAAGCGGGCAATCCAGGAGAACAACCGGCCGGCGAGCAACCGCGGAACAGTTTCCCACGATCACAATGCCTGCAGAACGACGCTGCGGAACCCTGTCTCGGCCGAGACGAACTGCTCGAGGAGAGCTACAGGCTTCGCCATCAGGGAGGGAAAACAGCGATGGCTTCTGACTGGTACCAGCTGCGGCATGCGACTGTCACCGCCCAGGTGTCCTTCCTGGACGCCGAAGTGGGCACCGGCATCACCCTGGCCCGCATTGCCCTACAGTCGGCTGATGATGAGAGAAGGTCGCGCACCGCTCACAGTGCCCGAAAAGCGTATGACACCCTCAGTTCCTATATTACCGGCCTGCCTCCCCAAACACCGGGCCTGGAAGCCATCCGTGAGAAGATGAAAAATCTGGAACGCATGCTTGCTTTGCTGGAGGGTGGGTCGTGAGAGGTTCTGCAGGCTTATTAAGTGTCCGCGGCGTTCGGGGCAAACGCCTGCGCAGATAAATTAGTCGAGTGACTCGGCGGCCGCGCGCGCCTGCTTTCCGCCACCCGGCTTCCGCCACGCCTGCTCGATCTTCTTCTGATTGGCGATGCGGTTCAGCACCGCATTGAGGATGAATCCGCTGATGGTGCGGCGCTCGCGTTTGGCGGCTTCCCGAATGGCTTCTGCTTCCTCTTCCGAGCAGCGCACCAGCAAAGCTGTTCTCTGCTTCGTCATAAAAATATCCAGCTATCTTTTCCCGAGCTATCTAATGATATCTCAGCCGCAGGAATGTGCAAGTAGGTTGTGGCCGCCTGTGTTCCCCACCCGCCAGACAGCAACCCTGGTCAAAGTAAACGCCCGCCCTCCAGATTCCGCATCCCGCCGCAACTCTTAATTACGGAGCGCGCCCCAGCCGCCACCCCCCGGGCTTTCCACACGAACGCGCTCACCCGCTTTCAGTCGCACGCTGGTCTTACCGGGAAGCAGTTCGCGGTTGCCGCCTTCCCGCAGCACTTCCGTGCGCCCTGCGGCGGCCGGTTCACCCCCGTTCAACCCATAGGGCCGGCCCAGGCGCCGGTCCGCCAGCAGAGTGACCTCCGCGTCGGTGAGCACTTCGATTTCGCGGACAATGCCGTCTCCGCCACGGAATTTGCCGCTTCCGCCGCTGCCTGGCCGCAACGAGTAGCGCCGCACCCGCAGGGGATGGGCGTATTCCAGCGCTTCCGCCGGGGTGTTCAGCGAGTTCGTCATATGGGTGTGCACGCCGGAAACTCCCGCCTTAGTGGGCCGCGCTCCCATGCCTCCCGCCACTGTTTCGTAGTAGGCGAAAGGCTCGCGGTTGCGCGGATCCATGCCGCCAATGGTCAGATTATTCATGGTGCCGGAAGCCGCGGCAGGAATCCGCTCCACAATGACCTTCGCCAAGGCCCGCAGCAGCACGTCTACAATGCGCTGCGACGTTTCCACGTTCCCACCCGCCACTGCCGACGGCGGGCGTGCGTTCACCACCGTTCCGGAGGGCGCCATGACCTTGATGGGACGCATGAGCCCCGCCGTGGCCGGTACATCCTCCGCCAGAAGGCAGCGGAATACATAGAAGCAGGCCGACCAGGTGATGGCTTCCACCGCGTTGATGCCACCTTCCACCTGCTTGGCGCTGCCGGTAAAGTCCACGGTAACCAGGGGTCCTGTCTTCGCGGTTTTGCGAAAAGTGACAGCCACCGCGATGCGCACCGGACGCCCGCTGACGCCATCATCGTCGAGCGCGTCTTCAGCCTTATAGGTTCCCGCCGGCACCTGCGCTAGGAACGCCCGCATCATGCGCTCGGAGTAATCCAGCAACTCGAGCCCCGCCTCCGTTATGCGCCGCAGGCCGTAGCGCCGGCAAATTTCCCGCAAGCGTGTGAGTCCGGTGTGGCAGGCAGCAATTTGCGCCCCCAGGTCGCCTTCCCGTTCCCCCGGAGTGCGCACGTTGTTCAGCACCAGGGCAAGCACGTCCTCGTCAATTTTTCCACCACGCACCAAACGCACCGGCGGAATGCGCAACCCTTCCTGGTAAATTTCCCGGCACGGCCCCATAGAACCTGGAAAGGCTCCGCCAACATCGGCGTGATGAGCGCGCGCGGCCACAAAGAAATTCACGGCTTGCCGTAGTCCGCGTGGGGAGCCCGCGTAAAAAGGCGCCACCAGCGTGATGTCAGGCAGGTGGGTGCCGCCGCAGAACGGGTCGTTGAGCATCGCCATGTCTCCCGGTCCCAGTTGCAATCGCTCGAGCGCCGCCCGCACTGACATGGGCATGGAGCCCAGGTGCACCGGCATGTGGTCGCCCATGGCGATTACCTCACCCATCCCGTCAAAGACCGCGCAGGAATAATCGCGTCTTTCCTTGATGTTGGGCGAGAAGGCGGTGCGCCGCAGCGCCGCCCCCATTTCCTCGGCAATGGAATGGTAGATGTTCTTGAAGATTTCCAGCTCGATGGGATCACTGGCCATGAGAGAAGAAGTTTACGTCTCGGTGCCAAAAAACCAAAACCTGCCGCAGAAGACGCAGTGCAGTTTAGGCAAATTCCCGGATTTCAATGGATACAATCGAAAATGTGGGAACCAGTAATTGGGCCGGTCTTCATTCGGCGTCCGCGGCGCCACCATTGACCTTGGGGCTCGCGTCGGGGCGATAAATGACTCCTCTTTTTCCACAGCATTCTTGCGCTGCACGCTATTTCACCCCGGGAGAACCCGAATTTGCAATTGACAGCGGAAGTTTTCCACCCCACCATCACCCTAGAAGTGCTGCTCGCAGCGAGAGCAGTCGGGGCCCTTTCGTACATGCAAGGGAAAATGTTCACGGAGGGAAAACTTCGATGCCGATGAAGAAGAAGGCAAAGAAAAAGAAGAAACACTAAGCGAGGCTCCACCTCGCACGGGCCCTGAAGAGTTCTCGGTCTCCGCCGATGCGGGGACCTTTTTTATTCTGGCGGCGGCTCCGTTTCCAAAATCCTGAATTGTGACGAAAGTTGTTGTTCTCCGCCCCGCATCGTGCTAGAAACACGCCAGCGCCATTGCTTGCACGTCACACATTCTCCTTGGGGAAGTAAGGATGAGCCTGACGAAGAAAAAAGCGGAGAAATCCAAGTCCATCGAACCGATAATCCCCGACAAGC
>DATEJK010000087.1:0-24959 GCA_035278025.1 Terriglobales bacterium
CAACATATTAGCTTCTGAAACCGCCGAACTGGCAGTGCGAATGCAGTAGCACACAGCTTGACGGAGACGTAATTTGGATTACAGAGCAGGAAAACGCATGAGGGCCATCGCAGTTAAGAAAGGGCAGACTCAACAACGGCCGGCGGGTTTCCAACCTATGGTAACTGTGCGCTGCAGCGGAGGCTGTGGGGAGGAATTCTGCATCGCTCATCGGATTACCCTGGCCGATCCCAAGAGTGCTGAAAGACACGCCGAATGGCTGGCTCTGACTCTTGCCGCTCATCATCGCCACAACCAACTCCATCCTGACCGTATCGAACTGCCCGACTGAAACCAGGGACGGGCCGGAACTGTCCCCGCCTTCCGCTCACAACATTTAACAGTCCTTGACGAATCATTACGTGCGCCGCGGCGCGGCCCTTAATCCAACTTACCAGGCAAGACAAACGGTAAGGAATCTGGAGGGCTATATGAAACTCGGCAAATGGATAGTGGCAACAGCAGCTTTGGCGCTGGGGCTTAGCGCGGGGGCCTTCGCTCAGGATCAACCCCGGTATGACGGCCGGGGCGGGGATGCGGCCCGCTACACCCAGCGCGATGAACGCGCTCGTTCTGAAGCCTGGAACAACAGTTACCGGGATGACGGTGGCCGCTACAATTACCGGGACGGCCACGACCGCGACCGGGACCGCTATGATCGCGACCGCCACATGAGTGACATTGATCATCGCGATCGCGACCGCGATCACGGACGACGGGATCGGGAGGACCGCGGCAGAGACCGCGACTAAAGCTCGCGTCCAGCCTGTCCAAGTCTCGCTAACACAGGGCACCGAGCCCCATGAGCAAAACGGTGGGGCTCGGCTGGTGTAGATTGGCGCGCCGGTTCTTCACCAGGCAGCCTTGTTCAGGTGCCCGGAGCAGCAGGAACGGGTATGGCCAGCCCTTCTGCGGGCACAGCAACTCGGTTGCGGCCGCCGGATTTGGCAGCGTAAAGCGCTGAATCTGCGGCCCGCATGACTTCTCCGCCATCGCACGGAGCAAGGCTGCAGGCAATACCCATGCTGACGGTGACTTGCCGGTCATCCAGGGAAATGCGGACATCGGCGACCGCTTTTCGGAGTCGGTCCGCAATTTCATAAGTGCCTTCCAGTCCGGCCCCGGGAAGGATAATCAGAAATTCTTCACCCCCGTACCGCCCCAGCAAGTCATAGCTTCGAAGGCCTTCTGCCAACGTGGCGGACACCAGTTGCAGAACAGCGTCTCCCACCTGGTGGCCGTAAGTGTCGTTAATCGCCTTAAAGTGGTCAAGATCGCCCAGGATCACGCCCACACTCCCACCATTGCGCTGGGCGCGATCTAATTCCCGGGTAAGGCTCTCGGAAATTGCCCTCCGATTTAACGTATTCGTGAGTGCGTCGTGAGTGGCCTGGTAGGTTAAGATGCCCTGGGTTTTGATTAACTGGTGCTGGGTAACCAGAAGTCTTGCGCAACAACATAAAAACGAAAGCAGCACTACGGCGCTGTCCAGTGTTAAATGGCGCTGCGCGGCAGGAACAGAGGCGCCCAACTGAATGCGCGCAGACATACCAAATATGAGCAGGGGGTAGAGCAGGGGAAAGGCTTCTTCGAGCATGGCGACGTGAGGACGCGATGGGTCCGCGGTTGATTCCACCGCTGGAGTCTGCCTCCAGGTTCCGGCCAACAATACAGGAACAAAGAGCGACAGGCTCCACAGCAAATCGAATGCCGCCCCAGTAACCTCGGTATGGCCCGGACCGTAGTAATACAGAGCGTCGGCTAAGCAGGAAACAAGGAGAATTATTACAACCCGGCTTAAGGCGGCTCGGGCTTCTGCTCGCGCGACCAGGAACCGTCGCAGCCACAGAGCCGCTATCAGTATTCCGTAATAAGCGAACAAAGAAGCCCACACCGAGCGGGACAGTTCGGTGCCGTAGGTCGGGTCCGAGGGGAGCCTGACAAAATACTCATAAGCCGCGACCCAGAATAGAATGCCTTGCGTGAAATCGAGGATAGCTGTCGAGCTGATCCTGAAGGATTCGCTTTCGAGGTCCAGGAAAAGCGCCAATCCCAGGGGCGCAAACCAAAATGTGAAACAAATATCAGGGAGAGCCGTGCCCACTGGGGGGGCAGAAACCAAATCGGAGTAAACGCCCGACGATTGGGCGAGAAGCCAGATGGTGTAGGAGAGCGCCACCAGGCGCCAGATATAGCGCGCAGAGGAAGGCGAACGCCTGGCTGCCTGTAGTGCTGCAACCACCGCGGTTATTCCCAGGCTAAGCTGGGCGAGATCAGAAATCAGACCGCCGGTAAGCGGATTGCGCAGGCCCAAGACGGCCACGAGGTGGCCGCAAAGAAGGACCGAGGCCACGACCGTTATAGGACGGAGTCGACGCACCACAACTGGCTGTCCTTCTGAGCGACCAGAAGCCCCTCTTTTGGCGAACTATCTATGGTGCGAGATGAATAGCATTACGGACAAGTGACCACAGTAACCAGGAGAGGATCTTGCCCCCAACAGAACACTGCGCCCCGGTTCGCTTCTCCGCCGCCTTTTTAGTACCGCTCGCAAGCAGGTGGTTCGGGCCAGGCGGTCTCAAGTTGAGAACCGCAGGTGTAGCCGCTCGAGGCAGGGGAGCGTATAATTCCTCTCCATCTGGCGCGGTCTCTCCCAACTCTGACGTAGGTCAAATGATTTTCAGCTAACCATAGCAGTGTTGCTACCGCTTTATCGGAATTCCAGCCAAGTCAGCCGCGCCTTCCTTTTCTTCGCCGGGAATTTGTGGGCCTGTCAGGGCGATGCTGTCAAAGAAATCGCAAATTTCCTGTAGAGCGGCAGCCCGGATGGCAAGTTCCTCGGGATGGCAGAAGGTAAGAAGGTAATTTTTGGGGTAGGTATCTTTGATCCGCCGCAGGGCGGCAAGGGTAGTGGCAAGATTGCCGCTCACCTCCCACCATTCAGTCACAAACTCCACCGCATCTTCCGGGCAGGCCATCGTAATCAGTCCTCTGTGGCTTCGAAGCGCGCCGCCTTGAGCGGGTTCGCCACCGAACACGGCCGCCAAAAAAGCAGGGCCGGCCGGTGCGGACGGCTGAAAGCTCGTAATGAGACCTTTTTCCTGAATCTTGCATCTAAAACACTTCTGGCCGACTGCGGAGAACAACATGCAACGGAGCCTGGAACCTATTCGCATATTGGCCGATGTGATGAATTACCTCGACCGCGCTTACTGCCGCGGCTCAATCGTAGAGTGGGTCCGCACGGCTCCTGAGGGTGCCGCCTACAGCATCGTACGCCAGGTTTTTGTCCAGATAGTGGAAGAGTCCGGCAGGACCAGCCATCTACTGGCGGCGTAGGCCCAGGCCAGAGTTGCACCCCTTTCCGTCCCGCGCCAAAACCCCCAATCTGTTCGACATCCCTCTTCTCCTTGCGGGTCAGCCCGTCGGGCCGGTAACCCGGTTTCTGCTTCTTTCTCTAGGTGCGACTGATACCCTATAGGGGTATAATGTATCTGAGTTTATAAGGAGGCAGCGTGGGCGGCAGACACAATGGCAGCGCGGAACGTCCCCGGCATGCCGCTTATGTGGGCGAAGCCCTGAAGGGCCGCCTGCTGCTGCGGCTGAAGCGCATTGAAGGCCAGGTGCGCGGGCTGCAGCGCATGGTGGAAGAAGAGCGTTACTGTCCCGACGTGATGGAGCAGGTTTCAGCGGTACAGGAGTCTTTGCGCGCGGTTGGCCAGCTGCTTCTGCGCAACCACCTTCAGCACTGCGTAACCGGAGCGGTTCGCTCGGGTAGTGAAGCGCGGTCCAACCAGGTATACGACGAACTGGCGTCGCTGTTCTTCAAGCACTCCCGTTGAGGTGGCAGATGGCGGAACTTGTCCAAGATCCCGTATGTCACATGAAGGTGGATCCAGCCAAGGCCCGGGCCCGGGCGGAGCACCAAGGCAAGACCTATTTTTTCTGTTGTTCGGGCTGCGCCCAGAAGTTCCAGGCGGAGCCGGAACGATATCTGGCCCCTGCGGGCACGGCCGGGAGGGGACTGGTGCAGTTGGGAGCCACTGGGAAAACTGGCCTGGGAGGGGTGGGGCATTCGGGCCCGGTTACCCAGGCAGGCGCCAGTAGCGTACCCGCGCCGGATCCGGCAGCAACTGCCGCCCCTTCCCCAGCCGGCGCTGCTGTTTACACCTGTCCCATGGACCCGGAGGTGCGCCAGGACAAACCCGGGGCCTGCCCCAAGTGCGGCATGGACTTGGAGCCGGATGTGGCGGCCGCCCCGGTGAGGGTGGAGTACACCTGCCCCATGCACCCGGAAATTGTCCGCGACCAGCCGGGTACGTGCCCCATCTGCGGCATGGATCTGGAGCCGCGCACGGTCACGGCGGCTCCGGAAGAAAACCTCGAACTGAGCAAAATGAAGCGGCGCTTCTGGTTAAGCGTAGCGCTCACCGTGCCCCTCTTAACGATTGCCATGACCGGCATGGTGGTGCATGTCGGTATCGGGGCGCGCCTGTTGAACTGGATTGAACTGGCGCTGGCTACGCCGGTGGTCTTGTGGGCGGGCTGGCCGTTTTTCCAGCGCGGCTGGGCCTCGGTCGTCAACCGAAGCGCCAACATGTTCACGCTTATCGCCATGGGCATTGGCGTGGCTTACGTGTACAGCGTGGTAGCCACCATCGCGCCGGGAATTTTGCCTCGGTCCTTCCGCGGTATGGATGGTGCCGCGCATGTCTACTTCGAGGCGGCCGCCGCCATCACCGCGCTGGTGCTGCTGGGACAGGTCCTGGAGTTGCGTGCGCGCAGCCAAACCTCCAGTGCCATTCGGGCTTTGCTCGACCTCTCGCCCAAGGTCGCACGCCGCCTGCGGGCCGATGGAAGCGAGGAGGATGTCACCCTGGACCGCGTTCATCCAGGTGACCGTCTGCGCATCCGTCCCGGGGAAAAGGTTCCGGTGGATGGAGTGGTACTGGAGGGCGCCAGCTCAGTGGACGAATCCATGATTACCGGGGAATCCCTGCCCGTGGAGAAGGGCGCAGGCAGCCGCGTGGTCGGGGGCACCGTGAACGGCACCGGTGCACTGGTGATGCGGGCGGAGCGCGTGGGCAGTGAAACCCTGCTGGCGCAAATCGTGCGCCTGGTTGGCCAGGCGCAGCGCAGCCGGGCGCCCATTCAGCGAATTGCCGACCGCGTCTCCGCCTGGTTCGTTCCCACCGTGATTGCCATCGCTGTGGTCACGTTTATCTGCTGGGCGATTTGGGGGCCGCAGCCGCGCTTGGCCTACGCCATTGTGAACGCGGTGGCGGTGCTGATCATCGCCTGCCCCTGCGCCCTGGGGCTGGCAACGCCGGTAGCCATCATGGTGGGAACGGGGCGGGGCGCCCGCGCCGGCGTTCTCATCAAAAATGCGGAAGCGCTCGAAATTCTGCAGAAGGTGGACACGCTGGTGGTGGACAAAACCGGCACGCTTACCGAGGGCCAGCCGCGGGTTATGTCGGTGCTGCCGGCGAATGAACTGGAACAGGCGGAGCTGCTGCGCCTGGCCGCCAGCCTGGAGCGGGGCAGTGAGCATCCCTTGGCTTCCGCTCTGGTGCGCGCGGCCGAGGAACGCAAGCTGGCGCTGGCCGAAGCGCAGGAGTTTCGCTACCGCACCGGACGAGGCGTCACCGGGCGGGTGGAGGGCAGGGAAGTGGCGGCGGGCAATGAGCGCCTGTTCGAGGAGATCGGAGTGTTAGCGGCGGATTTGCTTGCGCGCGCACAATCTTTGCGCTCGGAAGGGCAAACCGTCATGCTGCTGGCCGTGGACCACCGGCCAGCGGGAGTAATCGGCATCGCCGACCCCATCAAGCAGTCCACTGCGCAAGCCATCAGCGAACTGCGCGCCGACGACGTGCGCATCATGATGCTCACCGGGGACAGCCGGGCCACAGCAGAGGCGGTGGCACGGAAGCTCGGCATCGAGGAGTTCGAAGCCGAAGTGTTGCCAGAGGAGAAGTCCGAAGTGGTGCGACGGTTGCAGTCGCAGGGCCGAATCGTCGCCATGGCGGGTGACGGGATCAACGACGCGCCCGCGCTGGCCCAGGCAGAAGTCGGCATTGCCATGGGCACCGGCACCGACGTGGCCATGGAGAGCGGCGGCATCACACTGATCAAAGGCGACCTGCGCGGCATTGTCCGCGCCCGGCGCCTCAGCCAGGCCACCATGCACAACATCCGCCAGAACCTGTTCTTCGCTTTTATCTACAACTCGCTGGGCGTGCCCCTGGCGGCGGGAGTGCTCTATCCGTTCCTGGGTGTGCTGTTAAGTCCAATCATAGCGGCTGCCGCCATGAGCTTCAGTTCCGTGTCCGTAATCACGAATTCGCTCCGCCTGCGCAATGTTCAGCTGTGAAAGGGGATTTCATAACAGAAACATAGAAACACGAAGAAAACCACAAGCCTATCTCGCAAATGTCTTTCGGAAGGGCACGGCTTCAGCCGTGCCGTCCAGCGCCGCAAATATAGGGGTCTTAGCCCCTGAGGGACGCAGTGTTTGCGGTTTCTCGATTTATGAAACCGCTTCTGACCACTGGCCACTGAGAACAGCTTTATTGCGGCCAGGCCACGGTTAGCAGGAAAGCGCTGTCCTGAAGCGCCTCCACGTCGTGTTGCACGCCGCGATCGAGCACCAGCAGGCGCCCCTGGGGCAGTTCGAACTCGCGATCCAGAGCGTGCATGCGAATGTGGCCGGCCACGGCCTGCACGGAAATTCGCCCGGCGGAGTGGTGCTCGTGGATACGAGTCCCGCCTTTGATGGCCGTGAGGACAACGCGGAAGTCCTCATACTTTGCCATCGTCTTCGCATTGCGCCCACTCTCATAGGCGGGTTCGCGGCGCAGTTTTTCAATTTCCGCCGCCAGATCGAATTGCAGATAGGGACCCGCGGTGATGTCAGGCACACGCTGCGGGCTAGGATTCTGCGGTAGGCTTGCCATGGATGTCCTCCTTATCAACTAGAGGATATACATCGCGACACGAGATGTCCGTGACAGAAGTCATGGCTGATGGTCAGGTGTTGTCATCCCAGCCGTTTCCGGACGGTACCTGCTGGAATTAGCGGGAAGCCGCATCTAAGGTGGAAGCCCCGCACTTCAGTCCGAATTGGGCTTGAAGGAAAGTGTGCCCCGGTGCCTTGTTCAACACCGCATTATTTTTCTCCCTTGGCCTCAAGCCGTTTACCTCTGTGCGCGTTCGCCACGGGCGTTCCTGCGCTCGCCTGCACCAGCGTTTCCACTGGCGCCGCCACCATGAGCAGCAACTGCGCGTGCCCCGGTTTCAGCGCCTGCTGCAGCATGGTCATTTGCTGCGCCGCCCACGCTGAGTGTGCTCGCTGGCCGCGACTGAGATAGTCGAGCGCCTGCAAGCCGGTGTCCGCGCACTGGGAAAGGTTGCGCGAAAGGGGAGCCACCTCCTTCAGCAGAAACGAGCGTTGCAACAGCGGTTGAAGTCGGGCGTCATTGTCGCGCCATTGGGTAAGCTGGGCATGCAACTGAGCGTAGGTCGCGGGTGTGGCCTTGCGGGCGGCAACTTGCCCCACCAACTCTGCGAACAGACGTCCCTTCTCGCTCTCCGGCGGAACCGCATCCACCAGCCGGTTCAGCGGGCTTAAGCTGGTGGCCGGTGTGGCGGCCAGATCTTCCCGGGTGTAATCCTTCACCGGCTCCACCACATCGGCCAGCACTTTCAGCGGCGCCATATTGTCCTGCCCGGCAAGCCGGTGCAGCATCAAGTAATAGCTGGAAACGTGTCTGTTCCCCAGCCATTCCAGCCAGGTATTGATGAGGGCCAGCCGCCGGTACATGGAATCTGCATCGCGAACGCTGGACGCTGACCACAGTCTTTCCGCAACCACTGCGGCGCGCGGCCACAAGCGCGAATCAAAATTTTCCGGCGAAACGTATTCTGACCACAGGCAGGCCTCCCCTCCCAGGATGCGCTGCTTCTCTTCCGGGCTGAGGCGGGCGGCGTCGCCCGAGAGCGGATCCACGTCGTAATGCATGAACGCCGGGTGCATCAGGTCGAGGTAATAGCCGCTGGAGAGGATGCCGCGGTAGCCCTGCTTGGCCGCCTGCGCCAGAGACGCCTGCCCACGCCAGGACTGGATCATGATGCTCTTGGGCATATCCGGGCGGAGAATTTCATCCCAGCCAATCATAATCTTGTGGTGTTTTCCGACGATCTTTTCCAGGTGAGAGTTAAAGTAAGCCTGTAAGTCAGAGTTGTTCTTGATGCCGTGCCCCCGCATGAACTCCTGGATCTTGGGGTTGCCATCCCACTGCTTTCCGTTGACCTCATCGCCGCCGATGTGGAAGTAGTGGTCGGGAAACAGGCCCGCCATCTCTTCCACGAACTTGTCGAGAAATTTGTACGTGCTCTCGCGCGTGGGGTCCATGGCGGGGTTGTGGATTCCCCAGGTGCGTTCGATCTGGTAAGGGCCGGGGGCGCTGGCCAGCTCGGGGTAGCCGACGAACCAGGAGATGCTGTGCCCGGGTATATCGAATTCCGGAACCACGCGAATGCCGCGGTCGGCGGCGTACGTAATCAGGTCGCGGATGTCATCCTGGGTGTAGTAGAAGCCGTCGGAGCCTTTCTCCTGCAGCTTGGGAAAGGCTTTGCTTTCCACGCGAAATCCCTGGTCATCGGAAAGATGGAGGTGCAGCACATTCAGCTTCACCGCCTCCATGCCATCCACGGCGCGTTTGACCGCGCTCATGGGTTCAAAACGCCGGGCCACGTCGAGCATCAGGCCGCGCCAGGGGAACCGGGGCTGGTCGTGGATGACCACCGCGGGAACGGCAAAACCTGCCGGCGAGGGTTGCACCAGTTGCAGGAAGGTCTGCAGCGCGTGCATGGCTCCCAGGGTAGTGGGCGCCGTAATATGGGCGCCGGACGGACTCACCTGCAGGTCGTACGACTCGTCCTCCCCCAGTTCGGGATAATCCTTGCTGGCACGCTCGGCCGCAATTACCATGGTGGCGCTGGTCCCATCACTTGGCCGCGTATTCAGCGGCATGCCGGTTTGCCGCGACAGATGTTGCAGAAAGCGGCCGGCGGCGGCCTGCAGTCGTGAGTCTTTATTGCCGGCAAATCCCACGGAAAATGATTGTGTAATTACCAATTGGCCGCTGCCCACGCGCACGCTCTGGGGCAGCGGCATGAGGTTGAGTTGCGGGGGGGCCTGCATCTCCGGCTGGGCGTCCGTGAAGGAAATAACCGTAAAGAGCAGTATGAGGACAAGGATGGGCTTGGGCATTTTGAAACCGGACTCTCCCGGGTAAGCGGAACTCAGCAGGATATAGAAGGGCGGAGGCGGCGGCAAGATTACTTAATCGTTAGCTGACCTTTGATTTCCGCCTATACCCAGCGGAACCACTTCAGCGCCAGAGCAAACGAAATCACTCCCCAGACCGCCATGATCAGAATCCGGCCGCCCTGGGCGGTCAGCGGCGCGCCTTCGAGGATGGTGGCCCTCAGCGCGTCATTGAGCGCGGTGAGGGGCAGTGCCTTGATGAACGGCTGCACCGCTGCGGGAAAACGCTCATAAGAGAAGAAGACGCCGGAGAATACCCACATGGGCAGCATCACCAGGTTGATCAGCCCGCTGACGCTTTCGATCTTTTCCGCGCGGCAGGCGGTCAGCAGTCCTACTCCGGCAAAGGAGAGCGCGCCCACCGTGCCCACCAGCAGAATAGTGGCCAGGGACCCCAGCACCCGCATGTGAAAAACAAGCACGCCGAAGCCGAGCAGCAGCCCCACCTCGATCAGCATCAGCACCAGGCGGCTGCTGGTAAGCGCCAGCAGAAAATCGCTGCGCCGCATGGGGGTGGCCAAATAACGCTTCAGCAGCTTGCGCTGGCGCATCTCCACCAGTGCGAATCCGATGCCCCACATGGCTGCGTTCATCACGTTCATGCCCAGCAGGCCGGGGATGAGGAAATCAATGTAGCGCGCGCCCGGCTCGCTGGAAATCCGGGACGAGGTCGCCAGCGGATTATGGCGGCCCGCCGCCGTCTGCAAGGCATCGTCAATCTGGTCCTGCGCCAGCACGCTTTCCGGGCGCGCCGGGTCATAGCGGTATTGGAAGCTGCCGTCTGCCCTGGGCTCGATCACCAGCGCGTACTTGCCCAGGCGAAAGCCCTTGAGTGCTTGCGCATCGCTCAGTACATCGGCGTGAATGGCGGCGTGTTGCGGCGAAGCCTGCAGCAGAGCAAGCGCGCGCTGCGCCCCTGGGCCGGAAACGATGGCCACTGGAGCCACGTCCGCCGGCTTGTTACGGAACGCGACTCCCAGCCCCAGCGCCAGCAGCAGCGGAAAAATGAACACCCAGAAAATCACCTCCGGCTCCCGCCGCAGTTCGCGCATGCGCGCCAGCAGCAGGTGTCCGTATCCGGACCAGCGGCCGTTTTGCCGCGACCGGCCCGGCAGCGAGGGTGCCGGTTGCGGCGCAGGGCCTTGCGCCCGCACTTCCGGACTGGTGGTTCGTACAGTCTGCATGGCTTCCTTGCTCGCTCAGCTTGGGCCAACTCCCAGCCGCTGACTCCTGAATACCGACTCCTGATTACTTACTTTTTCAGTCTTCCCTCAAATGCCTGCCCGTCAAATGTACAAACACGTCCTCCAGACTGGCTTGGCGCGTGGTGAGGTGGACCAGTTGCGAGCCCTGGCTCTCCACCGCCGCCAGCAGCGCTGGTATGGTCTGATGAGGCTCGCGCACATTGAGCAGCAGCATGCCATCGTCTTCATGCACTGAATCCACACCCGGCAGCGCCCGCCATAGCTCTTTCTGGCGCGCGCCGTCGTTGCCGCTGGTGGCGAATTCCACCACATGGTGGCCGCCCAGGCGGGCAATCAACTGCGCCGGGGTGCCCAACGCGATGACTTGGCCGTGGTCCACAATGGCGATGCGGTCACACAGCCGTTCCGCTTCATCCATGTAGTGGGTGGTAAGCAGCACCGTGCCTCCGCCCCGCTGGAACGCGCGCACAATCTCCCACAGCTGCCGCCGGCTCTGTGGATCAAGGCCGGTGGTGGGCTCGTCCAGAAATAGAATCTGCGGATTTCCCACCAGCGCCGTGGCCACCGCCAGCCGCTGCTTCTGTCCCCCGGAAAGCTTTCCAACCCAGCTCTCGGCCTTCTCCGTCAGCTCCAATTCCTGCATGACATCCACGGCGGGGCGTGGCTGACGGTAGAAGCTGGCGAATAGTTGCAGCGTCTCCCGCACGCTCAGCTTTTCTGAGAAGCGCGTCTCCTGCAGCGAAATTCCCAGCAACTCGCGTAATTCCCGCTGGTGCGCCTGCCAGGTGCGGCCCAGGATGCTGACTTGCCCGGCCGTGGGCGCCAGCAAGCCTTCAAGAATCTCGATGGTTGTGGTTTTGCCGGCGCCGTTAGGGCCTAACAGGCCAAAGCACTCCCCCGCCTGGATTTCCAGGTCCAGCCCGCGCACGGCTTCCACTTTGCCATCGTAAGTCTTGCGCAGACCACGGCACTCGATGGCGGCTGCCATCACGGAATCATACCCCAAGCGCTCCCCAGGGAAAGAAGCCTGCTTGCCAAGCAAACCCGGCCCACCGCAAGATAGTCAGCATGGCCGGGGCCTTGCCCAATGAAACTCTTACCTGCGTCAGCCGGCTTCGTGCCCAGCTCAGCGAGTGCGGTCAGAAGTATGCCCAGTCCCACGGCCTGGCTCATCAACTCAGCTATGGCGGGGCACCGGCAGTGGTTTTCGAAGCGTCCGATGACGGCCAGCACGGGAATTTTCTTCCCTCCAGCTATCGCGCCATTCTGAAGAACCCTGAATGGCGTCGCCGCCTGGCTAAGCCGCACTCGCAGGGCAAATCTCTGCCTCGAACTGGACGCCGCTGGTGCGAACTGGATTCCTGCAACAGCTCTGACGCCCTGCTGATGAATGTTTTCTGCTTTCCCGGAGTCGGTTCCAACCTTCAGCTGCTTCATCTGCTGGGCGCAGAAGCCGATGGCCCTCCCCAATTCGGCTACCGGGCCCGCGTTCCTCTGCTCCAGGGCAGGTTCGACCGCACCGAAGTGGATATGCGCCTGGGAAACCTGCTGGTTGAGGCCAAGCTCACGGAAGGCGACTTCCAGCGCAAGAGCAAGGCAGCTCTCGTCTGCTACCGCGACTTCGCCGATGTGTTTTACCGGCGCCAACTCCCGCAACAGCTAAACTGTTACTTGAGCTATCAGCTGATTCGCAATGTGCTGGCGGCCCATGCCACTGGCTGCTCCTTCTGTGTTTTGAGCGATGCGCGGCGGCCCGATTTGCTTGAGGCATGGTTCCAGGTGATGCAGGCCATTCGTCCTGCCGAACTCCGAGTCCGCTGCAAGGTGCTTACCTGGCAGGAACTGGCGATTATGCTTCCCCATAAACTTCAACTGTTTCTTGAGGAAAAGTATGCCATCCTTGCGGCCAGCTGAACGTGGTGGCAAAGCCGAAGACCTGCGGCAGTGGACTATAGGAGTGATCTCCGACACGCACGGCTTGTTGCGCCCTGAAGCGCTGGCCGCCTTGCAAGGCTCTGACTACATCATCCACGCAGGTGACGTCGGCGATCCGAAGATTCTGGCGCAGTTAGCGAAAATCGCACCCGTCACCGCCGTGCGCGGCAACGTAGATCGCGAGAAGTGGGCGCGTGAGTTACCGGAAACCAACGTCCTGCAGGTTGGTTCGGTTGCCATATATGTGCTCCACGACGTGAGCCGGCTCGATCTCGAGCCTCGCTCCGCTCAGTTCGCCGCCGTCATCTTCGGCCACTCCCATTGTCCTTCTCAGGAAATGCGCAACGGCGTTTTCTTTTTTAACCCTGGAGCCGCCGGTCCGCGCCGCTTTAACCTTCCCATTACTGTCGGCCGCCTGGGCATCGGCGGAACTTCGCTCTCGGCCGAAATCATTTCTTTGTGTATTCGCTCTTTGGAGACGTAACCAGCCGCATTTCTACCGGTCAACAAGGCTGCACGCAGGAGAACTGCTTTCTGGCAGAGACATTGCCACACCCGCCGGCAACGTCTCCCGCTGGGATGCAACAGGAAGTCAATAGTCGCGCCTTTACCGAAGGTGCGATGAAACTATGAAGTGCAGGGACCCAACGTGCTACGCCGCGCCGCCTACGATCTGGAAGAAGCGGATAATGCTCTCAATCCCGCGATAAAAATTAGGGATGTGGAACTTCTCGTTGGGTGCGTGCAGATTGTCGTCGGGCAGGCCAAAGCCCATCATCACGCTGGGAATTTTCAGCGCCTTCTCGAAGTCGGCCACGATGGGAATGGAGCCGCCGGAGCGGATGTACACCGTGTCCTTCTTGAACACGTCGTGCATGGCCTGCGCCGAAGCCTTGATGTACTTGTTGTCGGTGCTGACCACGATGGGGTCGGCAATGCTCCACTGCTTGATCTTGACCTCTATGCCCTTGGGCACAATGGATTGCACGAAATCGTTGTACAGCTTCCAGATTTCGTCCGGGCGCTGGTCGGGAACCAGGCGCATGGATACCTTGGCATTGGCGCGCGCTGGAATCACCGTCTTGGCGCCGTAGCCGGTAAAGCCGCCGGGCATGCCGTGCACTTCCAGCGTGGGCCGCGCCCAAGTGCGGTAGAGCACAGAGTAGCCGGATTCGCCGGTCAGAACCTTGGAACCGACTTCGGTGTTGCGGTAGTGTTCTTCGTTGAAGGGCAGGCGCTCCCAGGCTTTCAGTTCATCCGCCGTGGGCTTCTCCACGCGATCGTAGAAGTGGGGAATCAGGACCTTGCCGGTTTCATCTTTCAGCTTGCCGATGATCCGGACCAGGGCTTCGAAGGGATTGGGGGCCGCGCCGCCATACACTCCGGAGTGCAGGTCGGTCATGGGGCCGGTGGCTTCGAGCTCGGTGTAGCACATACCGCGCAACCCCACGCACAGGCTGGGCGTTTCCGGCGCAAACATCTCCGTATCGGAGACCAGGGCAAAGTCCGACTTGAGCCGATCGGGATGGTCGCGCACGAAGGCGGCAATGGATTCGCCGCCCACCTCTTCCTCACCTTCGATGAGCAGGCGCACGTTCAGCGGCAGCTTGCCATTGCCTGTCTTCATCAGCGCTTCCAGCGCCTTCAGATGCATGTACATCTGGCCCTTGTCGTCCACGGCGCCACGGGCATACAGGTTCTGGTTGCGCTCGGTGGGGTCGAAGGGTGGCGACTTCCACTCCTCCAGCGGATCGGGCGGTTGCACGTCGTAATGGCCGTAGCACAGCGCCGTAGGCTTGCCGGCGGCATGCAGCCAGTCGCCATAAACCAGGGGATGGCCCTCGGTTTTGATGACCTCTACATGCTCCAGCCCGATGCGCTTCATATCCGCCGCCACGAAGTCGGCGGCGCGCCGCACATCATCTTTGTGGTCGGGTAGCGTGCTCACGCTGGGAATGCGCAGCAGGTCCTTGAGTTCGCTGAGAAAGCGCTGCTGGTTCTGGCGGGCGTAATCAACGGCGGCGGTAGACATAAGCCCTCTCTCTTTTCCAAATGATGGCGTTTCAACGACCCAAGAGTATACCCCGAAGGTGGAAGCGAGCGCTGTGACGCGAAGCCTGGATTCCACCGCCTAAGCGAGAGATCGCGCAGCAAGATTTTGACCGAGAATTCCTCAGAGCACTCGGCGTCGCCCCGGTGAAAGGGTTGATTTTAGACGGAATTAGCTGGCAAAACGCGCCGGGGAAAAAGCGGAAATATCGAACTCAGGCTTTGCTCCGCGCACTACCTGAGTCATCAGCAAAGCGGTGATGGGTGTGAGCAGGATGCCGTCGCGAAAATGCCCCGTGGCCACGAAGTAGCCGGGTAGGGAAGTGGCGCCCAGGATGGGCAGGTTGTCCGGCGTGCCCGGGCGCAGGCCTGCCCAAGCTTCCAGCATGCGAGCCTGCCCCAGCTGCGGCGCCAGGTTGGCCGCCGCCTGATGCAGTTGCTGGATGGTGCGGGGGTCGGTACGCTTGTTGAAACCCGCCTCTTCCACGGTGGCGCCGATAAGAATGCGCCCATCGCTGCGCGGCACCAGGTAAGCGCCGGGCCCGCGCACCACGTGGCGCAGGAAGTCGCGCCGGGGCGCGATCACCGACAGCATTTGCCCTTTTACCGGACGTGCGGGCAGCGGAGGCGCCCCCGCGATCTGGCCGGACCAGGCGCCCGCGCAATTTACCACCACGGCCGCCGGAAAATGCGTTCTGGCCGTCTTCACCCCGCTAGCGCGCCCCTCGGTCACTTGAATGGCTGCTACCGGCGTTCCCGAGGCAATTTCGATTCCTCTGTGCTTGGCGGCTTTGAGCGCCGCCGCACTCAGCGCGCGTGGGTCCACGCTGGCTTCCGGCCAGAATTCGGCCCCACCCGAGGCATCCGCCAGGCAGGGCTCCAGCTTGGCCACTTGCTGCTGGTTCAAGGGCTGGGCGTCACGGCATAGGGACTGCCCGTTTCCGTCGAGAATAATGGAACCCTCGCGGCGCAGGTCCACGTGCCGGCCGGACTCATCCTCCAGCTCGTGGACGAATTCGGGATAGAGCTGGGCGCTGGCCATGGCCAGAGAGCGCAGTTTCTCTGGGGTGTGGGGATCGCAATGGGCGAGCATGCCGGCGGCGGCGTGTGAAGCCTCGCCGCCAGGCTCGTGGCGTTCTACAACCAGGACAGCAGCCCCGTGCTTGCGCAACTCCAGCGCCAGAGACAGGCCGATAATGCCTCCGCCCACGATTACCACATCCCAGGTCTTCACAAGAGCATTGTAAATCGCGCTGAACTTTGGATCGGTTCGGGGGGACGGCCAGCGCTTGCGCGTAATCCCAAGGAAGGTTGGTGTACCGCATCCGAGACTCAGGATGACAACTTTAAAGGGAATAGATTCTCGTGCAGCTCACTCATTACTGCGCTCCGCCACCGGTTTGGCTAGGGCTGCGGGCTCATCGCCCCGGCTCACGTCCACCAGCTTGGAGAACACCACCAGGCGCTGCGGCGCGGGACCGATGTAGTAGGTGGGGTAGCAGGTCAGCAAGGTGAGCTGCGGGTCCGGTGTGGCTTGGACCACCGCCATATCGGTTGGTTCCACCACCTGCTTGCCCGTCACCTCATACCGGAAACGGCGGCCCGACCGCTCCACCATTATGTAGTCTCCTTTTTTGAGCTCGTGAATATGGCGGAAAAAGGTATCGCGATGGCCGGAAATCACGGCATTGCCGGGCTGGCCCGGCTCGGGCGTTTCCGGCAGGTGGCCTGGTCCCACCAGCAGATGTTTGCGGTCCACGCCTTCCACCACCACCGCATCCAGCTTGATGCTGGGAATGGTGAGACGGGTGAGAGTAGTAACCAGACCGGCCGGCTGGGTAGGAAGCTGCAGGTTCTGCTGTTGCCATTCCTGGCTGAGACGCCGCTGGGCCGAGTACATGGTGACGTATTGCGACGCAACATACAGCAGCAGCGCCAAACCCGCCACGATCAGCAACGACGGCCAAGAGCGCTTCAGCCGGTCCCGACCTATTCTCATAGCTCTCCTGACGGCCAGATGACTCATTAAGATGCGGAATTCCAGGGTACCGCAACCATGGCTGGGAACCAGAGGTGATCTTTGGCAGCCCGCAGGGCAGCTGAATTGGAGTCTCTAGCGGGTGCGCATAGCGGAGGTAATTCCTCCAGCCAGAACGCCGAAGCCGATAACCGCCAGCAGCGGAAGCGAACTGCTGGAACCAGGGAGGGGATCGGCATCATTGTGGGCGGGGCCCTTTGCCTGGGAGGCGGTTCCGCTCGTGTCAGCCTCGGCTCCAGCGGCCGTGGCTTGCGGGGCGGCGGATGACGTGGTTGTGGCTGCGGGCCTCACCCCGCGGCTTCGCGGCGGTTGCGCCCACAACAATGCCACCAACAGGCAGATTATTCCGACAATCAGGAATTGCCAGTAACGCTTCATGCCTTATAGCCTGTTACTTTCGGCGCCAATGCTGAGCACCTGATTGCCAAATTTCGGATACGGTCTTCCGCACCGACGAACCGCCTCAAGTGCGATTCTCCCCGCCAAGAGCCCTGATCAGAGCTGCTTGCGAGCGGCAAATCTGATCCACAGTCGGCAATCTATGAGGATCGGGGCAATTCATGGGCCAAATGGGGGCTATTGGCCGCTGGGTGTTTGACACAGCATCTTTTCTGCTCAACAATGCTGCTATCCCCGAAATCAGCTCGGAAGAGGCCAGTATGTCCATCACTCCAGCTCCCAGTCCGGAAATTCCGGATGAGGAGAGGCAGCGGCAACAGCAACAGCAGCAGCAGGAGCAGCAATACCAGGAGCAGCAATACCAGGAGCAGTCACAGCCTGAGCAGCAATCCGAGCCCTATCAGCAGCAACAGGCTTATCAGCAACAGCAGCAGTACTACGAGCAGGCGCCCGCCCAGGCTCAGTATGTCTCGCCGGAAGTGGCACGCGCCCGCCACCAGAACACCGTCTGGAAATGGATAGTCTGGGTCTTCGCTGCCCTGTATGTGGCTGGGTCCATTTTCTTCATTGTGAATTTGCGCGGACGCCTGGAGCACGTGGAGCACTCCTCTGAGTCTCTGCGGGGGGACGTGCACGAGCTGAATCGGAAATTAGGCGATGCTCAGGCGGATACCGACACCCTGGCTTCGCAGTTGGGCATTACCAAGAAAGAGCTGGCGCGGCGCACTGCCGATCTGCAGCGCCAGCAGCGTGCCGCCGAGCAGCGCTTAGCCGAACAGCAGAAGCAGCAGATCAGCGCCGTCAGCGGGGAAGTGGCGGGAGTCAAAACCGAAGTAGGGGGGGTGAAGACCGACGTAGCCTCTACCCGCAGCGACCTGGAAGCTACCAAGGCCAAACTGGAGCGCGCCATCGGCGACCTTGGCGTGCAGAGCGGGCTGATTGCCCGTACCCGCGGCGACCTGGAGACCCTCAAACACTCGGGCGACCGCAACTACTTTGAATTCACATTAAACAAGAGCAAGAACTTTACCCCCGTCTCTACCGTTAGCCTGCAGCTCAAGAAGGCTGATAAGAAGCACGGCCGCTTCACCCTCAACGTGCGCTCCGATGACCGGGTGATCGAAAAGAAGAACCGCAACGTGGACGAGCCCATCCAGTTCTACACCGGGCGCCAGCACTATCTCTATGAGATCGTGGTGTGGACGGTGGAGAAAAACAAGATCAGCGGCTACCTGAGCACCCCCAAAGCCGCGCCGCTGCCGGTCACCGCCGGGGCGAATTAGCTTTATTCAGCACGGGCCGGCACCTCTGCCGGCCCATTCCTCTGGATTTTTCCATTGACAGGGCTGCAGGGCGAGCTAATATGCGCGCCCATGTGGGGAGGTGGGTATGTCGCTTAAGGGTAAAAACGCGCTCATCACGGGCAGTTCCCGCGGTATCGGCCGTGGCATCGCGTTGAAGCTGGCTCAACAGGGCGCTCGGGTGGCCGTCCACTATTATCAGAACGAAGCCGCCGCTAAGGCAACGCTGGCCAAGATCAGGGACTTGGGGGCGGACGGTTTTCTGGTCCAAGCCGATGTTTGCCGCATGGACGAGGTGCGGCGCATATTTCAGCGGGTGAAAGAAGAGTTTGGTTCCTTGGACATCTTCGTCAGCAACGCCCGTACCGAGGCGCCTACTTTCTACCAGCCGCCGATGGACATCACGCTCGAAAAGTGGGACACGGCGGTGGATTCCCAGGCCAAGGCCTTTCTGGTGGGCGTGCGCGAAGCATCCAGCCTGATGCGTGTTGGGGGAAGGATTATCGCCATTACTTATGCACCCGGCGGCCGCTACGGCAGCTGGCAGCCCTGGGTGGCCATGGGCGCCGCCAAGGCCGCCATGGAAGTCCTGTGCCGCTACTTCGCGGTGGCGCTGGCGCCGCGCCACATCACCGTGAACAGCCTCAGCCCGGGCTGGATTGAGGACAGCGTTCTCAACAGCCTGCCCGAGGCGGTGCAGGAAACCATTCGCTCCTGGCACCAGGGCGGATGGACGCCCATGGGGCGGCTGGGCACGCCCGCCGATATCGGCAACGCCGTGGCCCTGCTTTGCTCCGAAGAAGCAGGATGGATCACAGGCCAGTTGATAGATGTGGATGGGGGCGCTTCGCTCATGGACGCGCACCTTCCACTCTCCATTCAACAGGCGACGTCCAAGACGGCGGAAGCGGCGTAGCTCCTTACCTCGAACTCAGGCGGGCGTGTCCTTGCTCCACCAGGGATGCGCCCGGTCTCCAGTCTGATATTGACACCGCCTCCGCCTCCCCTCAGATTCCATTCAGATTCACGAATACTGAGAGGGGAATCATGTATCCAGGCGGACGCGTATTGATCGAGATCGTGGCGCGCACGGCCGCGATTTATCTGTTCGTGCTGCTGGGCGTGCGCTTGAGCGGCAAGCGCGAGGTGGGGCAGATGACGCCCTTCGATCTGACCCTGCTCCTGCTGCTCAGCAACGCGGTGCAGAATGCCATGACCGGCCCCGATACTACGCTGGCCGGCGGGGTGTTTGCTGCCGCCACCCTGCTTATCATGAACTACGGCGTGGCAGAAGCTTCGGGCATGAACCGCCGCTTCCGCAAGCTGGTGCAGGGCCAGCCCACGCTGCTGGTGCACAACGGCAGCCTCATGGAAAGCCACATGGCGCGCGAGCACGTCACGGTGGACGAGTTGCAGCGCGCCTTGCGCGAGCACGGCATCGGCAGCGTCAAGGACGTGGCTTTGGCGGTGCTGGAGGTGGATGGCTCCATCAGCCTGCTTAAGTACGACGACATTGATGCCAAAGCTCAGCCCCACCCCCGCCTGCGCTTCCTGCAAAAGCATCAGTGAGCGGCGGCCAGGAACCGTGGGTTTGGACCGGAAAGATGTTCCGGCACGTCCTCAGTTTGAATCACACTCCGCCATCTCACTTGACCCCGACCGCATAGCCTGAGAACCAGCCGCTGGGAGGGCCGCTGGTGTTGACCTGTCCCGAGTATGTGGTGCGGAACGACTTTCCGACCTGGCCTAAACGGTAAGTCGTATCACCCAAGGTGAATGGTTCCGTCTTGGTCACCGTGTTCAGGTGCACGGTGGTGAAAGAATTGGTCAGCGTGTTGACCACCACTTGCTGGGTGTAGTCCGATACTTGAATGGGTGTGCCCTGGCTGAAGCTGGCCGGATCGTTGAAATTTGCGGGACCATTGTTCAGATAGATGGTAGTCGTACCGGTGCGATTGACAGTCCGAAACGGCCCGTTTGCGAACAGCACATTCGTGGTCGCATTGGTGACAAAGGTGAAATTTGCCGTGCTTTCATTCTTCGGTGTCCCATTGAACACCAGATCGAATCCCTGGATGTCCGATATGTACCCAAACTGCACTGACAAAGCTCCCGAGTTGTTGAATTGGCCAACGAACTCCAGGGCCGGTTGATCTTCGGCAATCTTGATGGTGGTAACCGTCTGCGAGGCAGAAGAGCCGCAGGCCAAAGCAATTGCGGCTGCGAGAACAAGCAAGCGTTGTGTATAGGTCATCGAAAGCCCTCGATTGAGCGCCGGCAGGGAACTCGCATCCGGCGAAGTCGCCGTCCTTCCTACCTGGGCCCGCCAAACCAGGCAATGGAGCCCTCATAGAGATTGCATCAAGTCGGGATAGAGTCTTAACTGGCTGACAAATAAGGAAGATCGGTTGGGTAACAAAAATCGTTATACAATGCCGTGCCAGCTTGGAGGCGAGTTACGGTGCCTCGTCCCACCGAATTTCCAGTCCCCGAACTGGACCTGCAGCGCTATGAACTGCGCCTGAACGGCACTACCCTCCGCCTGGAAAAAATCCCCATGGAGCTCTTCATTTTCCTGGTGGAAAACCGGGACAAGCTGGTTAGCCGCGAGGCCATCGTGGCGCGGCTCTGGGGCAAAGACGTATTTCTCGATACCGAGCAGGGCATCAATACCGCCGTGCGCAAGATACGGCAGGCCCTGCGCGACGATCCCGAAAAGCCTCGTTTTCTGGAGACCGTCGTCGGGAAGGGATACCGCTTCGTCGGCCCGGTCAGAGTCGCAGGCAAGGAGGCCTCGCCGCAGGCCGCTCCTGAGCTCGCTATCCCGGAGGCTGCCGTCGAACCGGCGGATGTCGCCCGGCGGGCAACGTCGAAAATTAAGGCGCTACTTGGAATCATCCTTGCGCTTGTTTTAGCGGCTCTGGTAATGAAGTACTTCCGACTCGGGCCCTGGTTCTCTCGGCCCTCGGTCCATTCCCTCGCCGTCTTGCCTTTGAAAAATCTCTCTGGCAACCCGGCGGATGACTACTTTGCCGAGGGAATGACCGATGAGCTGATCACGAACCTGGCAAAGATTTCCGCCTTGCGGGTGAGCTCCTACACCTCCATCGCGAGGTACAAATCCACAACCAAGCCAATTCCTGAAATTGCACGCGAATTGCAGGTGGATGCCATTGTCGAAGGTTCTGTTGTGCGAGCCGGCGACCAGGTCCGCATCACCGCACAGTTAATTTACGGCCCTGGCGATCAGCATCTCTGGGCGGAGGAATATCAGCGCTATTTGCGCGACGTCCTGTATTTGCAACGCGAGGTTGCGCACGATATCGCCCAGCAGGTCCGGATCACTCTCACTCCCAACGAGCAAAGCCGCCTGGCCACGGTGGGCGCCGTGGACCCCGCCGCCTACGAGGCCTATCTCCGCGGCCGCTCTTATTGGAACCAGCGCAATGAAGCCAGCCTGCACAAGGCCATTGAGCAGTTCGACAAGGCGATCGAGCTTGATTCTGGATACGCTCCGGCTTACTCCGGCCTCGCCGACTGCTACACCACCTTGGGATATTTGAGCTACCTCGATCCGGTTGAGGCCTTCCCACGCGCCCGCGATGCCGCCAGCAAGGCGATTGAGCTTGACCCTGGCCTGGCCGAGGCACACACATCCCTTGCCTACTACAACCTTTACCACGCCTGGAACTGGACCGAAGCCGAGAAGGAGTTCCAGCGCGCGATCGAGCTCAATCCCAATTACGCCACGGCACACGAGTGGTACAGCTATTACCTGCTGGCGATGGGCCGCATGGACCAGGCCTGGAGCGAAATCAACCGCGCTCGCCAGCTGGACCCTCTGGCGGTCATCATCAGTACCGATGTGGGTTTCAACTATGTCTACCGCCGGGACTACGATGGCGCCATCAGCCAGCTTCGCCGAACCCTGGCCGTGAGCCCCAACTTTCCTCTCGCCCACCTCTGGCTTGGCCGCGCTTATCAGCAGAAAAAGATGTACGCCGAGGCTATTGACGAGTTCGATAAAACGGATGAGGCGTTGCCCGGTTGGGTGGTGACGCTCGCAGGCGTCGGCAACGTTTATGGAGAGTGGGGAAAGCGGGAAGAAGCAAGGCAGGTGCTTACCCGCCTGTCTGCTATGTCGCGCGAGAAATACGTTACCCCCTACGGCGTTGCTCTCGTATATGCCGGACTGGGGGACAAAGACCAGGCCTTTGCCTGGCTCAACAAGGCCTACGCCGGGCGGAGCCACTGGCTGGTTTGGCTGAACCGCGATCCGCGTTGGGACACCTTGCGGCCCGACCCGCGCTTCGCGGAGCTGGTAAAACGCCTGCGATTGCCCTGAATTTTTTGGGGGGGAGGCTTATCTATGCAGGTCAGAACCACTCGCCGCCGGCTTCTTCTGCTTTTGTCCGGCCTTCTTCCTGCGCTCTCACGCTTCACTGCCGCCCAAAAACCGGCTGCACCTGCCACAACCGCGGCAGTACTCATCATGCACATGCAGTGGATGGAGCAGAGCTTTGTTCCCGCCGCCGAAGCCATGCCAGGCGACAGGTTCTTCTGGGCGCCCACCAGCGGTGAATTCAAGCAAGTGCGCACCTTCGCCGAGCAACTCCTGCATGTGGGAGAAGTTAACTTCCTGCTTGCGGCGGCCATTTTAGGTGAGAAGCCGCCGGCCGGCAGCGATTTGAAAGCCATGACCGCCGAAAACCGGAAGAGCCGCTCCGCGATCCTGAAATACCTGAAAAACTCCTTCCGCTATACCCACAAGGCGCTGGCATCCATCACCGAGCAGAACGCAAGAGTGGCCATCCAGCATCCTATCTTTGATTTGGTCACCACTCGGATGGGGCTGGGCATCGTGAGCATCGCGCACCCCTTCAATCACTACGGCCAGATAGTCGAATACTTGCGCATGAACAACATCGTTCCTCCCACCAGCCGCGGCTGAGTGGCTCGGCTCATCTTCGGTCCACGCTAGGGTCGGCGCGCGTCATTTCATTCGCACCGCAGGGCCGCCAGGGGATCAATTCGCAAGGCCCGGTAAGCGGGCGGGCAGGAAGAGAGCAGGCCGAACAGCGCCATGGCGCCCAGCGCGACAGCAAGAATCCCGGGATCACGCGGTGAGCTCTGATAAACCACACTGGCCAGGACCTGGCCGGCGGCCAGCGCCAGCACCAGGCCTAATCCCGAGCCAATCGCCAGCAGCACCACCACCCTGCCCAGCACCAGCCGCAGAACCTGAGCCGGACGCGCCCCCACCGCAATGCGAATACCGATCTCCCGCCCCCGCCTGGCCACCGCATAAGAGACCAGTCCGTAAACTCCGGTAACCGCCAGCATGATGGCTAAAAGACCGAAGGCGCTCAAGGCGACCGCGGCGGCATGCGCGGGCAAGAAGGCAAAGCCGAGCATCTGATTGAGACTGCCGCTCCCGTACACTGGCAGTCGCGGATCAAACTGCGCCACTGTCCGCCGCACCTCATTGACCATCTGTGTTGCCGGCAGGGAAGACCTCACTTCCACCGTGGTGGTGGAGTTGAATTGCTGCAATATGCACCAGAAAAGCGCTGGCCTGGGAGATTCGGTCAGGCTTTCGTATTTCCCGTTTTCCACCATGCCAACAACTTCCACCAGCGGGCCATTGCGGCCGTTGTGAAAGCGCTTTCCCACCGGATTCCGGCTGTGCATCACTTGCTTTGCAAAGGAAGCGTTGACGATGGCGACTTGAGGAGCATTATCGTCGTCATGCCAAGTGAAATCCCGCCCCGCCAGCAGCCTGGTTCCCATCGCCTCCAAGTATCCTGGCGAGATCTCGTAGTAGTTCGCGCTCGTCGTATCGGAATGCTGGGAGGGCTCCGGGGCATCAGGAGAAACAACCGTTGTGGATTGGTCTATGCTCAGCGGAACCGAATTGGAGTAGGCGGCGGAAGCTACTCCAGGCAGATTTTTGACCGCCGCAAGAACGCGCTGCTGGAAAGCTCGGCTCTTGGCCTCCGGGTAGCCCGCCAGACCCAAGTCAAAGGAGACCAGGGACACCCCTTGTGGCTCAAACCCCAGGCGCATCCCTAGCGCCTGCCTGCCGACAGGGAAGCGGAGTATATTTAGCTGGCCACAGTCACCTGGCGGAGCAACGAGATGACAGCTGATCGGGAGAGTGCGACTGGCGGGAGGCGCCATCCCTTCGCATGGCTGGAAGGCGCAGGGCGCGATTTCCGCTTCGCCCTGCGCTCGCTGGCCAAAATGCCAGGTTTCACGCCATCGCCGTACTTGTCATCGCGGTCGGCATCGGTTCGAATACAGCCGTCTTTTCCGTAATCAATACCGTATTGCTCCAGCCGCTCAGCTATCCCAATCCGCAGTCTTGATGGAAACTGCTCCCCAAGGGACATTCTTCGGCGTCAGTGTGCCTAAGTTCAACATCTGGCGCCAGCAGACCAGTATCTTTCAGTACGTCGCGGGTTATGACCAGGGCGGCGCTACGCCGCTCCTGCTCAGCGCGGTGGCCCTGCTGGGGATTCCCGCGCGCCGCGCCACCCGCGTCAATCCCATCACCGCGCTGCGCTTCGAATAAGAAGCCACCGGGTTGGCAAGCAGACCGGAGCCGGCTGCAAGCCCCGGGTTGGGAGGGGCAGTCCCGAAAGTAATCCCCGCCCAGGCTTCAG
>DATEJK010000088.1:0-9136 GCA_035278025.1 Terriglobales bacterium
GTTCCTCGAGCCCGAGGGACTGCAGGTGGAAGCTGTCCACAACGGCAATCGCGGGCTGGAGCGGGCGCTCTCCGGAGAGCACGCGCTGGTGGTGCTCGACGTCATGCTGCCGGGCATGAACGGTCTGGACGTGTTGCGGAAGTTGCGCGCCACTTCTACAGTTCCGGTGCTGCTGCTGACCGCACGGGGTCAGGACGTGGACCGCATCGTGGGTCTGGAACTGGGCGCCGATGATTACCTGCCCAAGCCCTTCAATCCCCGCGAACTGGTGGCCCGCATTCGCGCCATTCTGCGGCGCACCAAGGGAGGAGACCCCGGCGAACGGCAGGCGCCGCAAACCAGCGTCCGCGTGGCCGATGTCGAACTCAATCCCGCCACCCGCACGGTTTTGCGCGGCGGCGAAGCCGTGGACCTGACCGCGGTGGAGTTCAACCTGCTCGACGTACTTTTGCGTGAGGCCGGACGCGTGGTCACGCGCGACGAATTGGCTAAGATCGCGCTTGGCCGTCTGTTCTCCCCCTACGATCGCAGCATTGACATGCACATCAGTAAGCTGCGCAAGAAGCTTGGAGAAGACGGCAAGGGAGTGGAGCGCATCAAGACGGTGCGCGGCGTTGGTTATATTTATGCCGCCCCGGGCGGCGAGTAATCGGCCATGCGGAGCATATTCCTCAAAATTTTCCTTTCCTTCTGGCTTACCCAGGCTCTGTTCCTGGTGCTGGCCGTGGTGCTGGCCGTGCGCCCCTCCGAGCGCGTCATCATGCGCTGGCACTCCCTCACCGCTGACGCTCTTAAGCTCTACGACCAGAATGCGGTTTCGTTTCTGGAAAATGGGCAAACCGACAAGGCCACCGCCTACCTGAAGCAGATCGAGCACAGCGCCGACGTGCAGTTCTTCTGGTTTAGTCCGCAAGGAAAGCTGCTGTTTGGCGGCGCTGAGGTTCCCCGTAAGGTCAGCCAGCTCGCCGGTCACGTAGCCCATACCGGCCAGCAGGAGTTCGTCCCCACACCAAGTGCGACCCTGGGCGGCCAGGTGGCCCTGGGAGCAGACGGCAAACGTTATGTGCTGGTGGCGCAAATCCTGCACGGACATGGTCCCTTCGCTTTGCGCCGCAGCACCGAAGAATTCATCACCCGCCTGGGTCTGGCTATCCTGGTCTCCGGCTTCGTGTGCTTCTGGCTGGCGCGTTATCTCACCGGGCCCATCGTGCGGCTGCGGGCGGCTACCCACCAGCTGGCGGGCGGCAACCTTGGCGCCCGCGCTGCGGAAACCAAGCGCGCCGACGAGATCGCCGAACTGGTCCACGACTTTAACCGCATGGCGGAGCGCCTGGAGGTTTTGCTCAACTCGCAAAAGCAGCTCATCAGCGACATTTCCCACGAGTTGCGCTCTCCTCTGGCCCGTCTGAATGTGGCCCTCGGCCTGGCCCGGCAGCGCGCCAGCGAGGATTCCACCAAGGCTCTCGACCGCATTGAACTGGAAGCCGAGCGCCTCAATGAAATGATCGGAAAACTGCTCACGCTGGCCCGCCTGGAAAGCGGCGAGCCGCCCGCGGATCGGGGTCCCATCCACATTCTCGACTTGTTGCAGGAAGTGGTGGCGGACGCGGACTTCGAGGCCCGCAGCCGCGATTGCGGCGTTCAACTGGTGCAGGCGGAAGACTGCACCACCCAGGGCAATCCCGAGTTGCTGCGCAGCGCCTTCGAAAACGTGGTGCGCAACGCGGTGCGCTACACCGCGCCCGCCAGCGCGGTCGAAATTCGTCTTCGTTGCCAGGCCCAGAACGGCACCCAGGCCCAGGCGGTGCTCACCGTGCGCGACCACGGCCCGGGCGTGCCTGACCAGGAGATCGGCAACCTTTTCCGTCCCTTTTACCGCCTGGACGCGGCACGCGAACGCCAGACCGGGGGCGCCGGACTGGGGCTGGCCATCGCCGAGCGCGCCGTGCGCCTGCACCAGGGAACCATCACCGCCCGCAATGCCGAGGGCGGCGGCCTGGTGGTGGAAATCCGCCTGCCCCTCTCTCCCGTTGCTTCGCCCGCCCTGGCCGCCCAGAGATAATTCTGCTCAGCTTACGAAACCCTTGCCCCTTCCCCCTCATCCAAACAGTGCTGAGGCTCTTAATGCGGTTGGCGGACCCTCGCGCCGCCGCGGCCCGGAAAAATTCCCATGGCAGCTAAAGGTCGGCGTTCTTTCTTTCTGGTATTGGCGGTTTTACTGGCGTGCGGCGTTTTGGGTGCGGTTTTTGGACAGGCTCCCGGACAAAATCCCCAGGGTGATTCCCAAATCAGCAACAGCCTGCGTAGTTTTACCGATGCCTATAACATTGTGGAGCAGAACTACGCCGAGCCGGTGAACCCCGATAAAGCAATTTATGACGGCGCCATTCCCGGCATGTTGCGCGTGCTCGATCCCCATTCCACCTTCTTCGATCCCAAGGCCTATGCCATGCTCAAGGAATCGCAGAGCGGGAAGTATTACGGAATTGGCATGACCATCGGGCCGCGCAACAACCACATTGTGGTTATCGCGCCTTTCGCGGGCACGCCCGCCTACAAAGCCGGTATTCGTCCCGGCGACGTAATCGTGGCCGTCAACGGCAAGCCCACCGACAACATGAGCACCGAAGAGGTGGCCGAGCTGGTGCGGGGGCCCAAGGGTACCTCCGTCACCCTCACCATCCTGCGCGAGGGGGAACCTAAGCCCCTGCAGTTCGCTGTGGAGCGGGCCGAAATTCCCCACTACAGCGTGGACCTGCACTTCCTTCTGCGGCCGGGCATCGGCTATCTGCATGTGGCCTCCTTTGATGAGACCACCGTGGATGAAGTGCAGAACGCCCTCGGCCAGTTCGGATCTTTGCAGGGCCTGGTGTTGGATTTGCGCCAGGACCCGGGGGGTTTGCTGAACTCCGCCGTCGGCGTGGCCGATAAGTTCCTGCCCAAGGGAGCGGTGGTGGTTTCACAGGCCGGGCGCGCTTCGCCGGAGAAGGTCTATCATGCCACCCGCGGCGAGGATGGAAAGCCTTATCCCATCGTGGTTCTGGTGGACCGCGGCACCGCCTCCGGCGCCGAAATCGTAGCCGGCGCCATCCAGGATCATGACCGCGGGCTTATCGCCGGCGAAAACACCTTCGGCAAGGGCCTGGTGCAGACCGTGTTTCCCCTGTCGGAGGATACCGGCCTGGCCTTGACCACGGCCAAGTACTACACCCCCAGCGGGCGCCTGATTCAGCGCAACTACAACGGCGTATCGCTCTATGACTATTATTTCGAGCGCAACAGCGGCAACAATAACTCGGGCCGTGAAACCAAATACACCGACAGCGGCCGCACGGTGTACGGCGGCGACGGCATCAGTCCCGACGTGAAGATTCCACCGCCCAAGAACAACTCCTTCCAGGACACCATCCTGGTGCATTACGTGTTCTTCAACTTCGCCCAGGATTACCTGCAGCACCACCACTTGACCAAGGCCTTCCAGGTCACCGACCAGGTGCTTCAGGACTTCCGTAATTTCCTGAGCCGGCAGAACGTGCCCTATTCCGAGGCCGACATGGCGCAAAACCTGGATTGGGTGAAATGGAACCTGCGCAGCGAGATGTTTACCGACGCTTTTGGCATGGAGGCGGGTTTGCAGGTTCATGCCGAGGCCGATCCTGAAGTCGTCCAGGCGCTGCAGTTGCTGCCCCAGGCCAGACAACTGGCGCAAAACGCCCGCCGCATCATCGCCGAGCGCAAGACCGCGGCCAGCCTGCAAAGCGCACACAGTTCGGCTGTTCACCGGCAGTAGAACTGCCCAACCGTAAGCGGCCCTGAAATAAAGCAGCCCGGCATGAACGTGCCGGGCTTTTGCTTTTGCGTGGGAGGAGGGTCCGCGCCGTTGCCCCGCGGAATGTGAGCATGGGAGCAGGAGCAGTGCGAAGCACCGGCGCCCATCCACTGTAGCCAGCCATCACCGGCTGCCCCTAATGCCAGGAAGCGTCACCTGGGCGCCGACTTGCGACATGACCACGGCGAACCGCAGCAACCGGGCTGTCAAAGGCTCAGGCTGCCCCGCCCCAAATGGTAGTAAACCTCATTCTGCGGCACCCCACCCGGGTGCGTGGCCACTACGGTCACCATGTTCAGACCCGGATAAACATTTCTCATCACGTATTCCACTCCCACCACGCTGCCATCCGAGTGGCGCACATTACGCTGCCCCAACGATGCTCCCGACTGCAGGAAATGTCTCCATTCCTCCTCGTCGTATTCGGCGCTGTACTGAGAAAACACGTTGGTGATTTGCCCGACGAGCTGGGTTCGTTCCAAACCCAGCAGTTGGCAGGCAGCATCATTCACGTCCAGGATTTTCCGCGAATTGTCTACCACCATGCTGGGCAGGGGCGAGTTCATGAACATCATGCGGAAGTGCTCGTCGCGAACGGTCATCTCCGCCGTCTGGGTACGAGCCCGGAACCAGGTATCCAGATCAGAGCGAAAGGCAAACACCACCGAGCCCTTCTTGGTGGCGATGCGGCGGATGGGCAGGCGGAATTCCCTCTCCCAGCGCTGCAGGGTACGCACAGAAGCTCCCGCGTACGCAGCAATTTCCTTCCATGAGCGCAGAATCTCGCTCATCATGGCACCGCCCCAAGAATAATTATCCTTATGCTGAGCCATCTCTCGTGGCGATGCAAGTGCGGCGGCCACACTTTAGGGGCGTAGCTTTGGGAGTAGCCTTTATGAAGGCGGTCAGGGATTGCGCTGGGGAAACTCTGATTAAGCCGCTAAGGAATTGCAGCTCTCTTCATCGCACTTTACTAAGAGCCCGCCGAGGTGGCCTGCCGCTTCGGGCTCTGCAGTTGATGGATGATGGACTCCAGGGATTTCCAGTCTTCCACCGTGGTTCCGTTGGTGAACTGGATGCCAAGGCCGTTCTGATCCTGCCGCCGGATCACGCCCCAGAGCTCGGCTTTCAAAGACCCGGTATGCAGGACAATGCGCACCCGCGTGTGTTCCGGCAGGTTTTGCGGCGTGTTCACATAGCAGCCGCTCAGGCTGACGTTGCTTAGCTGTGCCAGCACCGTACCCCGCAGAACGGAGGCGCGAATCTCCACCGTGGCCGCCAGGGTGTAGCGCGTGTGCGGACGATTGGCAGCGGATCCCCCCGGGAATGAACCGGTCTTGGGCATGGTAGGACAGTAAAAGCGGGGGTTGCCGCCGGCAAATTACCTCCGGCAAGGAACCAAAGTGCCGGCCGGCGCCCGAGTGCGAAACTCAACGGCAACGGGCCCCTTCAACCGGTCGGATTTGGCCGCTTACTCGGACGGGCGCGACAAAACATAACAGTCTTTTGTCATTTTTGTGCAAATCTGCTGCACAGATTGTGCAACTCCCGGCAATTTCGCCCGGCCATCGCCTAACTTTAAGATTGGCGCTGCAATTTACACATTTTAATGTCTTTTTCGCTTGACAGTGGTTTCCCCGACAGCGAGAATGGCCGCCCATTGGGGTGTGTTGCTTTGCACTTGGTTTTTGCGCGCCGCTTTTAGGGCGAACTAACAGGCCCGTGCTTGCGTGGCTAGGAAAGATTGCCATTTGAGCGAATTGATCCCGGAATACATCCGAACCAACTCGTCGGCGAACCGCGGTCGCGGAACCGTGGTGCGCACGCTTTATTTCTATCCGACACCAGCAATCAGGCGAAATTCTCGGAGGATCTTTATGCAAGACAAGCTTTGTAAGCTGAGCCGCATGGCGACAGTAGTGGTGATGTTCATGGTGGCCTGGGCGGGCAGCGCCTGGGCCAGCGGTGTACCCTGGCAGGTAGGCGACATCGTCGTCTGCTACGGTGGCGGTAATTGCAACGTCATTCGGTTGCACGGCAGCACCGTTCAGGTGTTGGACACGATCTCCAGTGGACTGCTGGGCCACAACAGCGGAGTGGGGCTTAACAACACACTGCACGTATTAGCGACGGATGATGGCACCGGGACCACTCATAGCAACGTGGTGGTGTATTCCATCGCCAGCATCCAGCCATTCCTGGGAACGGTGCTGACCCACAACGTGATTAACAATCCGCCTTACGATGGGAGTGGCGGCGGCAATGGCAGCGCGGCAGCGCTGGCGGTGAGCAATGCCGGACACATTTTCGTGGGAAATTCGGGTCCCGCTTCGCTGGTTGAACTAGACTCCAAGGGTAATCCTGTTACCGGCTCGTCCTACTCGTTTACTATTGGGGAATGCGCAACCAACGTACTGAAGAGCGTGGATCTGAGCTCAGCCGGTGACGCCATCTACGTGACCGCCGGCGATGGAATCATTCGAAAGGTGTCACTGGTACTTTCAGGTGGCACCTACACTTTGGCTGGCGCCACCTGCGCCAAGTTCGCCGACTTCGGGTCGCTGGTGAATCTCTATGGAATTAAAGACATTCCGGCGAACGCTCTGAGCGGGACTTGCGGAGCGAATCCGCCTAATCCCGTTAGCAATCCATGCCCGACTGGTGAATCTGTGCTTGTGGTGGCAAAGGGGTTTACCGACCCGGATGCGGACACTAATGAAACCACTGAGCCGCCATCACCCAACGATCCCGATGCGGTCAACATCTGCACGAACCTAATGGACCAGGCGCCCGTCTCCTGCGGTCTGCTGCTGGATACAGCGGGAGCGGGATTGAACGCGCAGCCATGGATCGCCAAAACGCTGTACCCCAGTACCAATACAACGATCTTAGATCCGCACGGGCACTTGCAGCAGGTGTCGCATCCCGGCACTTCTGGCTCCGATGAACCGACGTTCGACCAGAGTGGCGGTATAACCGACGACAACCTCGTGATCTGGACGAATCAAGGGCAGAAACTTTGGTCTCCAACCCACACATATAGTAGCGGCGACTTAGTTGTAGATTCCGCCGGACACGTGCAGAAAGTAACAACTGGCGGCACCTCGGCAGCAACAGAGCCGAATCCGTGGACCAATTCGATTGCCCCCAATTTCGGCGGGATGACTACTGACGGCCTGAAATGGACGGACCAAGGTCAAAAGCTCAGGGCCAACAACCAGCCATACAACTTGGCTGACATCATTGTCGACTCGGCTGGGCACGTACAAAAAGCCTCGACGGCTGGGACCTCCGCGGCGAGTCCGCCTTCGTTCTCCGATACACCTCCTACTGGAGGAGGGACGACAGTAGACGGTCTGCAGTGGGTGGACGTGGTGACATGTAACGGTTGTACCCCTGCGCATTGGGCAGCGGGACACCCTTATTCAATTGGCGATTATATTCAGGACACCAACACAGGCACCGACATCTGGACAGTATATACACCTGGTACATCTGGCACGGCGGAACCCACCTTTATTCCGCCAGGACCAGTAGCAGACAACGCGGTTGTCTGGACCGACCAGGGCACCTGGGTCGGTGGTGCGACATATAACGTGGGCGCTCAAGTCGGCGATACTAATTCACACCTGTTTCAGGCAACAATCGGTGGTAAGTCAGGCGCATCCTCCCCAGACTTTATCGGCTCCGAAGGCGGGAGCGTTTACGACAATCCTGTCACCTGGACCGACCAGGGTACATGGCAGGAGAATCACCCTTACACCCTCGGTGAACAAGTAGGCGACACAGGCCGCTATCTGTGGCAGGAAACAAACACGAAGGGAACGTCCGCTCCGGCGGCGAATGCTCCAGATTTCACCTCCCATGACGTCGCCACCGCTACTATCAAGGACGGTTTGCAGTGGACCGATCAGCCCAACCCGTCCGTGCTCGCTCGCTATCCCGCGCCCGCGAGTGTAACCACGCTGCAGTCGCTGGCGCTCGATCCGCTGGTATCTAACTGCACGGGAACTAATGGGACTGCCTGTTCTACAGGCAGCCTGCCTACGCGAAAGGTCACTGACAGCGGGCAACTAGTCGCGGTGCTCCCCAGCTTCTGGATGGGCGATAACGGCAGCGGGACTATCTACCGGCAGAACTTTGCCGGTGGGGCGCCCGCATCGTTCAACGCAGCAACGGGCGGCAACGGGGTACAAGGCCTCGTGGTCTATGGCGGCGAGAGCGCCAACCAGCCGGGGCTTGCCAGCCTGGTTATCAACGGAACTCTTAATTCCGGGGATTCTTTCACTGCCAGCCCCAATTTCTTGGGGAACAGCATCAAATCAACCCTCTCCAACAACAGCGGTGGGTCGCCGCCCGCGACCAAAATTTCCCTTTATGGCTCGGCGGTGGATCCCACGAGCTGCTTTAACGACCCGTCGGCTGGAAGCATCTTTTGCAAACCCTTCAGTGCTAACCAGGCTCTTGTCCTGAAGATTGACATTCCGCTGAATGGAAATGCGGTTTTGCCGAATACCCAGACTCTGAACACGGCAATCACACCGCCCGTGGGATTTTTCGACAACGGCACGGACGTGTTCGTAGATGAGCAGTTCGACGACACTACCTTCGTTGGCGGCGATCCAGGAACGCGCACTGTAAGCGTGCACTCACTGCACGAAATAACGGTGACCGCGGGCGGGGCTACTTGCACGTACTCAAGCCCAGTGCAGAACAGCTGCTACAAGACCAACCGCGGCACACTGAACTTCAGCTTCACCTGCACAGGACTGACGCAGACCCAGTTCCAAAGCCTGCAGCCAATGTTGTCGCTGGTGAAAAAGAATTCAGGGCAGGCGCCCCTATTCATTCCGCTTGCGGGAACCAACGGCAAAGCGCCGTATCGGTTTGACGCAAAAACCAATTCCTGGGTGTTCCAATGGAACGTCAAGGGAGCGGCTGTCGGGACGTATCAAGGCACAACGTTCGATAATTCGTTCACCGTGCAGAGCTTCCCGGTGACATTCTTCCTCCAGAACTCCTGCCCATAACCCACAACTGCAGAACCTTCAGCCAGGCCACAAGGCCTGGCTTTTTTATTGTCTGCAAGAGGATGGCTCCGGCTGCTGAGGATTCGAATTGCTAAGGAAACTCTGATTAAATCGGCCGCAATTCCCTCAGCGGCTAAAGCCGCGCGGATTGGCTGCATTGGCGGACTGCCTGAAGGCCGTCCCTTTCAAAACAGACGCAGGCCGTCCCTTTCAAAACAGACGCTGGCCGTCCCCTTCAAAACCGGCGTTGGCCGTCCCCTTCAAGACCGGGGCCTCA
>DATEJK010000089.1:0-7724 GCA_035278025.1 Terriglobales bacterium
GCTTCAGGCGCACCGACTCTTCCAGATTGCGCAGCTTGCCCTCGGCGCGCCGGATCTCGAGGCCCTTGCCGTTGCCCGCCACCGCGATCCCCGCCGAATCGTAGCCGCGATACTCCAGCCGCTTCAGGCCGTCCAGAATCAGCGGCACCACCCGTTTACTGCCCACATATCCGACAATTCCACACATAGGAGTTGGGTCCTTCAGCCGGCAAACGTTCAGCAACGGACCAGATTAGGGGCCGAGATGCCGCGCGTCGCGTTGCGCGTATCCACCACCAGTTGGGATTCCCGCACGATGCGCGCATAGTCGTAATCCGAGTGATCGGTCACGATCAGCACGCAATCGTACTGGCCAAAGTTTTCCAGAGGGACACGCTTCATCTGCAGGTCATACTTGCGGCCCTTACCGACGAAGGGGAAGTAGGGGTCGTGATAAGAAACTTCGGCGCCCTGTTTCTGCAGCAGTTCGATAATAGTAAGCGCCGGCGACTCGCGCAGGTCATCAATGTCCTTCTTGTAGGCGACACCCAGCACCAGAAGCTTGGCCCCATTCAACGCCTTCTTCTGGCGATTCAACGCTTCTCCTACCGAGGCCAGCACATGGTAGGGCATGGCGGTATTGACTTCGCCCGCTAATTCGATGAAGCGTGTTTGGCAATCAAACTCTTTGGCTTTCCAGGAAAGATAGAACGGGTCCACAGGAATGCAGTGGCCGCCCAGCCCCGGGCCAGGATAAAAAGGGTGAAATCCGAAGGGCTTGGTGGAGGCGGCGTCAATGACTTCCCATATGTCAATGCCCATGCGCAGGCAAAGCATTTTTAGTTCGTTCACCAGCGCGATGTTCACGCAGCGATAGATGTTCTCCAACAGCTTGGTCATTTCCGCGGCGGCGGGGGTAGAGACGGGCACGGTGCGGGCGAAAATCGAACCATAGAGTGCGGAGGCCAGAGCGGAGGCCTGTGAATCGAACCCGCCCACCACCTTGGGGATATCGCGACGAGCCACCGAATCATTACCCGGGTCCTCGCGCTCGGGTGAGAACGCGACGTAGAAATCACCGCCTTCCGAGCCATTGCGGAATGCCTTTAAAGCGCCGGGATTGCGTTCAAGAATCGGAATCAGCACCTCCTCCGTTGTGCCTGGGTAGGTTGTGCTTTCCAGAATGATCAACTGGCCGGGCTGGACGTGAGGCGCAATGGCTTCGGCGGTCTTGGTAATAAAGCTGAGATCGGGCTCGCGATATTCATCGAGGGGAGTGGGCACGCAGATGATGACGGCGTCCATGCGCTCCAATTGGGCAAAGTCGAAAGTGGCGCGGAAGCCCTGTTCGCGAGCCAGTTGAATTTCACCCGGCGTGATGCGATAAATGTAGGAGGCGCCCTGCTCCAAAGTGTTTACCTTACGCTGGTCAATATCGAAGCCCATGACCGGAAAGCGCTGCTCGGCGAAAAGCAGAGCCAGAGGCAGACCCACATAACCCAGGCCAATGACCCCGACTTGCGCCTGGCGAGTTTCGATTTTTTGCTTCAGCGCCTCTGCCATACCGGTCAGAACTTGAACGTGCGCAGACATTAGTATCCTCCGTAGAGCTGCAGATGCAATCCTAGTTCCAACTTCGAGGCTTGTTACTGTCGTTCCTTAGCGTGACAAACTCAAGCATTTCTGCGCCTTCCAACGCTTGTCCTACAGATAAAGATAGAGAATGGGCACCTAGCCCAGCCAACAGATTGCGCGGGGACAAAAGTCCGCATCCGGCTCCCCGGGTGTCTTTTCTCCGGTGGAATGAAACTTTTTGCACATGCCGGGCAAATCGTGACCAGCAGCAACCTGGGACGTTCGGCGATCTGATGGCCGCGTGGCCGAACGCAAGCCTCTCCCCGCTCTGCCTGTGGCGCAAAGATTTGCACTATTTTACCCCTTTAGCACGGGAAGGAGTGAAGCAAGCAGTCCGGGCGAAGCGTGGCAGCGGCCACCTGAAAGCCAGAGATGCTGTTCGATTAGCGGGGGGAAGGGGTGGGGTAGGCACCGCTGATAGAAGTGGACTTTTCACGATGAAGAGAGTGTTCGATCTGCGGGATCATCGCGGCTGCATCGAGATCCCGTCCCAGAAAGGCACAGACTCTGCGCGTTTGCTCTTCGGGGGCGTCGAGCACGGCGGGGTAGTCCACATAGAGCACGTTAATGTGAGATTGCTGAGCCAGCCACGACCGTATTTTCTTCAAATGTTCTTCAAAGGCGGCGATTACCGTGACCGTTGGTGTCGCCGGAACCTCCTTGCCTAGCCGTTCCAGCATGCGATTCTGCGATGAGACAACTTCTTCCAGCGGGCGGCACATGAAAATCACACGATAGTCGAATTGCCTGGGCAGGCTGGGCAGAAGGGAAGAGATCACCTTAACTACTTTGCCCTCGGCTTGAGCGATCACATCCTGATTGCGGCCCAGAGCCTTAACCGACTCCATTTCGAAGTAACCGCGAGGATTGTTGGCGTCAGCGGAACGCAATCCGTCGGTGAGCACGGGCATGCCGCCCGCCGCCAGCATTTGCATCATCAGGGAAGTGCCGGAGCGCGGTATACCGGAGACGACAGTTATCATGAATTGAGGAAGTTTGTAAGGCGAACCGCCATGCTCGGCGAGAGCGCCAAGATTAACTTCAGTGGTTCTAAAGACACCTCAATTATCATCTATGCTTCGTCCCGCGGTCAATTCAAGCAAGCAGCAAGGTCATAAATTGCGGAGACGCGAGGAGATACTCACAGCGCCAGCGTTGCGCATCGCGGCTCCGCAGTTCTGTTCTGCAGCCGCGGACAGCATGGCGCGCAAGCGTTCTATCAGCAACTGGACGGGTTGGGTGGGAACGACCGCGTCAATGTTAGCCGGCCACCGGGCGCTACGGCGGTCACTGAGCAAGATGACAGGTTTTTCGGGGCTGTTGATCTTTATCCAGTCGCAAAGCGTAGCCACGTGGTCCCACGGAATCTGAGGCCCAATCACCAGCGCCGCACAACCCCCGGGTACCCAGCGCAAACAGACTTCCACGACGTGTTCCGTGGTGAAAACGCTGTACCCGCGTGCCTTGAGCACGGCAGCTCGAAAATAACGATCATGGCCGTCGAGCACGACGATCTCTGGAGAGGGCATCACTACTACCTCGCTCTTCCGTCCGCCAGCCTTAAAGTCAGGGTGTGCGCCAGGGAGACTAAGAAGTCGTTGGACGAGCGGGAAGTATAGCATTCACTTAGCCGTGCAACACGATGAAAATAATATTACAGCCCCCACTTTCAGGCTATTGACAAGAGAAGGGGTGTTTCCGGTTGGGGAGCGGCGAGGAGCCTAAACCGTGATCATACCGGCACCGGTAATAAGCAGGAGGCAGGAAAGAAAAGCGATAAGCCAGTAGCCGGGAGAAGGCTGCTAACAGGGGTTCCAAGCAGGGCAAGCGGAAGGGAGCAAAAGAGCAGATAACCCTGTCGGAGCGGGTCGGCGGTGCCCAGATAAAGGTGCAGCAGACTGAGAGCACGGGCGAAACTACACATAACCCAGACCAGCGAGGCGCTCGCGAATGATCCTCTCCTGTTCAGCGTCGGAGCCTCCGAAAGCGGCGCGTTTTTCCATGCCCGCCGCCAGAGAACGGCCTTCCATGGAAGCAGGCACGGAGTAGCCTGCCAGGTCGAGCAAAGTGGGGGCGAGGTCGAGCAAGCGGGCGCCCTGGAATTCTCCACCCAGCGGGCAATTGGGCGCGGCCAACACAAACATTCCTTTTTGCGAGTGACTGCAATCATCCAGCCCGTCCGTTGCCGCGTAGATATCGGGATGACCGACGCTGTCTGAGACTCGCCAACCCGACCCGCTGAAGTTCACTATCAGATCCGGGGCGACATCACGCACTTGCGCATAAATCTCAGCCGGAGTCACGACCTGGGGGGCGAGCGGAACTGCTTGCTCGCTCGTGAGGGCCAGCAGTTTGTCCTTAAGCTGAGCGCGAAACTCCTCATACTCAGCGGCTGGTATTACTCCCATTGGCTCGCGGCCCTGCACGTTGAAAAAGAGGTTGGCGGAGTCACCGCCCTCGCTGCAGGCCGTGGTCCTGGACCAATCAACCTTCAGCCGGTCGAACGGCGTGGCCTCCCTGGGGGTCTCATGCAGAACCAGCAGACCCTCAGCGAGCAGCCACTGGTTCAGTGCTAAAGCTCCCCGCAGCCGTTGCACACCAAAAGGTGCCACCAGAAGCAGGATTGTCTCCGCATCGAGCGTCTCCATTACTCCGCCGATTTGCTCATCCAGCCAGCGGCAGTAGTCGGGGATTACGTTCTGGTTGACATTTCCGGGCACGAAGCGCGGCGACTCCGGATCAAAGGAGCTCCAGAAAGCATGCTGGATGCGATTAATGCCGGTATCCACAAACTGGAAGTAATCCCACGTTTTTTCGCGCAACAACGATGTCGCCGCCTCCCACTGTTTGCGGCTCATGGCGAAAACCGCGTCGCGCACAGCTTCCTTGCTGGAGGCGCGCAGACCCTCCCCAAGCGCACGTTCGTCTGCGTGCTCATGCACCTGAATGCTCGCGGGATCATCTTGGGAGTCGAAGGAAGCGATGCTGAGGCCGTGAACGGCTTGGGAAGGGATCGCCGCCAGGAAAGGTTTGTTTTTCATTTCCCGCGCCATGTGGTTCCACAGGGTACAGGGCGGCGCTGAGTCCGCACCCACACTGGCTAACCCCTCATACGAATAGCCGCGCCGCCGGCGTGCTCCGTAGATGCCTAAGGAGCCAGGGTCCTGGCTCGTGCTCAGGCACAGCCAGGAGGGCACGGTCGCCGGCGGGATGACGCTTTCGAGCGGCCCGTACAATCCCACTTCCATCATGCGCCGCAGGTTGACCAGCCGTTCGTCTTGAAAGAGGAGGTCGGGTGCGGCGCCGTCCAGGCCGATGACACAAATCTTCATTGAAGCACGCTCAGAGAAGGGATTTTCCCTCCATGGAATCCTTTCCCGCCGCGCCCAGGTGGGTGAGGATGGTGGGCGCAAGATCGAGGATTTGGGCATGGTTATGGACCACGGGCCGGTTCAGAAACAAGATCCCGGGCACGGCGTCAGGATCAATAATGTGGTCGCCGCTCCAGCGCCGGGTGTTGTCCTCAAATAGCGAATGCGAGAATCCGCCCAGAGAAGTCTGCCAGGAGACGCGGTAACCAGGGCGGAAGTTCACCAGCAGGTCGGGCGAGTCGCCGACAAATGGCCCGGAGTACATCTCTTCCTTGCGGGAGACACCGCGCACCGCCGATTGCCCGGTTTCGGCGTCGGCGAAATCGGCCAGGCCCTCCTGAATAGCGCGCCGCACCCGCTCCGCTTGGCCGCTGCCTTCTTCCACGATGCCGGAGCGCTCCCGGCCTTTCAGGTTGAGATAAACTCCTCCCAGACCCAGCGCATAGGCGTAGGTTCTTGACCAGTCAACCGCAGAGAAACCTTCGCCCAAGTCTTCCCCCGGCTGCTTGCCCGGATGCAGAGCCAGGAGGTTGTTCTCATACAACCAGGTATTGGTGTGAAAGGCACGACGGAAGGAATTGAATCCGTGGTCGGAAAGCACCATGAGCAGGGTGTTCTCATCCACGTGTTCCAGCACCCGTCCCAGGAAGTCATCGCATTGCTGGTAAAGAGCATGCACCTTGTGGGCTAGTTCGCTGGCGCGATCGCGATCGAAACAGGGATGGTGAGGATCCAGGAACTTCCAGAACATGTGCTGCAGTCGGTCCGGGGTGTCGAATAGCACAAAGAAAAGGCCTTCCCGGAAACGTTGCAACTCGTGTATGGCCATCGCTTCCCGCTCGCGGAATACCAGGTCGCATTGCGCCGCAAAGGCCTCTTCATCGAAACGGCCGTTGTTGTGGCCGCCGTGGTCCTCCGCCATGCCCAGGGTAGAAAACAGGCCGATCGTATCCGAGAGCGTCTTGCCGTAATCGGCGGGATAGGAGATGGGAAACAGTGGTGCCGCGGGATCAAAGTTTACGGGCGAGGCGTATAACTCCAGATGGGGCTGCAGTTGACAACAGTAGAAGCGCACAATCCCGCTCAGGGACTGCAGCATGGATAATTTGAACTTCACCCGCAGCCAGGGGCTCCAGCTCTTTTCGCGCACTTCTATGGTGGCTCCGCCGGCGCTGATTTTAAGGGTGCGCGCCTGGTGGTCAACTTTGATTTTGATTTCGGCGGCGGTGTCAGCCGGCGGGTTAGCCCGGGTATTGCGCGGTCCGATGACCCGCGTCTGCAGTTCGGCTGCGGAGTCCAGATATACGATCTGCTCGTATTCCTTGGGCTGCACGGTGTGGTCCTCGGTATAGAAGGTGCCGGTCCCCTGGCTGCCGCGCAGGTCCGGGACCCCGACCCCGGAAAGCATATTCCCGGTCAAGTCCTCCGCGGGGAAAGTGCAGGGACAGCGCAGAACCACGCTGGGAATACCGGCTTTGCCCAGGTGCTGCCAGATGGGCGTGCCCTGGCGCCGGTTGACCACCCGAGGCAGAGCGAAGATGCTCTTCGGCCTTTCAAAGCGGCTGAGCGCAATATCAGGCAGGTAGGTCTGGGCATCGCGGCAGATGAAATCAAAAATCCCGTGCCCGCCGGGGTTGGTGCCGGTGGCAAAAGAAGACCAGGCAACCGGGGTCTGCGCTGGATAGGTGGTGCGCATGCGCCCGTAATAGCCACCCTGACGGATGGCCGCCAAGTTCGGCAGGGCGTTTTGCTCAAGCAACAATTCCACGATGGCCGGTTCCAGGCCATCGAGGCCTATTACAATAACCTTCTTGTTCACACAAGGTCCCTGTTGATCAGTTGGCCAGCTCGGATAGCTCCTATTGCTCCGACGAAAAAGGCCGGTCGCCTTTGCCAGGCGACCTGGAACTTGTTCCAGAGTATCAACACTCCCAACGGCGTAGCAACGCTGGCCGCAAGCGGAGGGCCTAGCCGTTCAGAAATCAGGGGACAGGTGCGATGGCAGGCGTAATTTCATATTCCCGGATTTTATAAAGCAAAGCCTTGTAGCTGATCTTCAACGTCTCGGCTGCCTGCTTGCGATTCCAGTTAGTCTGTTGTAGAGCCCGTATAATGGCGTGCGCCTCGGCATTTTCCCGTGCATATCGCGTTAGCGATTTCAACCCGCGGCCAGGACTGCTCGCGGGCATCATGCCCGTGTGCGTGCCGAGGAGGCCGGAGGAGCCTGGATCGGAACCTGGGGAAGTGAATTCCTGAAGGACAAGACAGCGCTTGACGAAGTTTTCCAATTCGCGGACATTGCCGGGCCACGGATAATTCATGCAGGCGTCGAGCACGGCCTGCGAAATGGGCAGGGGTGGGCAAGCGAGGCGTTCCGCGAGAGACTCCATGAAATAACGCAGGAGAAGCGCAATATCATCCGGACGCTTCCGCAAGGGTGGCAGCCGCAGGGCAAAGCCGTTGAGCCGATAGTAGAGATCCTCTCTCAGTCGCCTGTCGGCAAGAGCCTGGCCGATGTCAACATTAGTAGCCGCAAGTACGCGCACATCCGCTTTGATTACGGACCGGCCACCCAGGCGAGAAAACTGGCCGTCTTGCAGGACGTGAAGCAGTTTTGCCTGCAGCGCGGGCGGCATTTCCCCGATTTCGTCGAGCAAAATTGTGCCTCGCTGGCACAATTCGAACTTGCCCGGCTTTGCGTGAGTGGCCCCGGTGAAAGAGCCGGGCTCGTAGCCGAAC
>DATEJK010000090.1:0-35004 GCA_035278025.1 Terriglobales bacterium
CGCAGGCTGGGACCATCGAGCAGGTTCTTGGTATCCACAATGATGGGTTTTTTGAGCAGGCGTTTGATGCGGGCGAAGTCGAGGTCGCGAAATTCCGGCCAGCCCGTGCCCACCACCAGCGCGTCCACTCCTTCGGCCACGGCGTAGGCGGAATCGCAATAGCGCACCGCCTCCAGTTCCGCCTTGGCCTGGGAATTGGCCACGGGGTCATAGGCTCGCACCTTGGCTCCCTTGGATAGCAGGCTGCGCGCCAGGCACAGCGACGAGGAGCCAGTCACGGAGTTCGTATTGGGCTTGAACGCCAGCCCCAGCATGCCCACTTCTTTGCCGGCAACCGGATCCACGGCGCGCGTGATCTTGTCCATCAGGGAATCGGCTACGGTACGGTTGACTTCGCGGGCGGCCTCCAGAATCTTGAGCGAAACGTTGTTCTGACGCGCCAGTTCCGCCAGCGCTTCCAGATCGGCTTCGGCAAAGGGACCGGAAAAAACGGCTCCGGGCTGCAGGCAGCGCGGGCCAATTTTCTTTTTATCCAGACCCATGCCCATAGCGACGTCCAGGGCGTCGGCTTTGACTCGCTCGCACAAGCCCGCCAGTTCATTGATGAAGGAAATTTTTGCCGCTAGAAACGCGGTGGTGGCCTGGCGCACCAGTTCGGCGCTCTCAAGACTCATGTTCACCACCGGCACGCCGCGCATCACCAGGGGCCGGTACATCTGCTTGATGGCCTTCACCGCCGCTTCCGAGGCCGTCCCCAGAATGATGCGCTCCGGCCAGTTGAAATCCTCCACCGCGCAGCCATCGGTAAGGAAGGTAGGCTGCGAGACCACGTTGATATGCAGCTTGTGCTCTTTGAGCTTGCGTTCGATGCGGCTGGCCGTGCCCACGGGCACGGGAGTCGCCAGAATCAGCATGGCATCTTTGGCCATGATGCGGCCGACGCTGACCGCCAGGTCGTCAATCTCGGCCGGCGAATCCTGGGCCAGAAAAAGAAACTGGGCGTTGGGCAACAGCTTCTGCAGGTCGCTGGAGTAGACCAGGCGGCCCACCCGCACGTTGCGCCGGATAACTTCCTGCAAGTCTTTTTCGTGGAACGGAATTTCGCCGCGGGCGCGGGCCAGCAGACGCTCCCCATCCTGATCGCAACAGAAGACGGGGGTGCCAAAATCGGCCAGACAGGCGGAAATAACGGTTCCCAGGAACCCCGAGCCGTACACCCCGATGGGTAGCATCCCCTGCGCGCTCCGATGGTTAGCGTTGACGGGACGGCGGCGGCAACCGCGTTGCGCCGCCTCGCACACCCCCACCCTTATGTACCGCCCCGAAGCGACAGTGGCAAGGCACGATGGGGACGTGTACTCGAAAAACTTCCGTAACTAAGGCCTGAGGGAAGACGCTGTTCCGAGATAGCACGCGGAGGGAGGGAGCACTGCAGGAACTCAGCCCTTGACCGCCAAGCTGCCGCCCAAAGGCACGGGTGCGAGGTCTTCCCAGGTATCTCCCGGCGCTTCCCGCACGAAGGTGAGCTCTTCAATGAGCACGCGGCGGCTCCCCTGGTACTGCGACCAGCGCTGCTGCGCTACCTGAAAGGCGCTGCTGGCTTCCGCTTCCGTAGCTACCTTCACGATCGTCAGGTGCGGCATGTAGGGCCAGCACTCCTCAGCCTTCAAGGCATTAATGTTGAGTTGGTCGTGCAACTCGCGCAGCCGATAGGCGGCATGGGCCACGCGGATGAAAACCGTGGGGGTGACCGGAATGAAGGTTTCTACCTCGCCCATAACCACTTCAAAAGGGCTGGCCTGGCGGCAGACCCGTTCCACTACCTGGCGAGCTTCTTCTTCCGTGCCCTGCAGCAGGCGAGGCGGCAAGACGGTCAAATGGGCAGGCAGATGGGAGAGGGCGGGATGGAGTTCGCCGCGCAAGCGCTCCACAAATTGCCCCACAGGCGCTTTGACATAGGCGACCAATGCGTAGTGCGAAGGCGGCATCGTTGCAGTGGATTATACGCCCGGCGCGGTAGGGGCGCGGTGACCGGCGCAGAACGGCCATCATTTATAATCACGGTGCACCCCCTTCCGGCCGCGGTTTCGTCGGGGCGTAGCGCAGCCTGGTAGCGCACCTGCCTTGGGCGCAGGGGGTCCCCGGTTCAAATCCGGGCGCCCCGACCATGAGTTCGGCCTCGGCTGTGCCGTTGATCTTTCTTTAAAAGGACCCTCGACCCAACGAAAAGCATGTTGGGTGGGGCACCCTCGTTGTTTCATTTATGAGATATATTTTCAGAGAACAGGTGGGCCCCCGCCTCTTTTTTTGCTTTCTGACAGGTTGCTCCTTCGACGTTGCTCAAGATTTCGGCAGGCGGCTCCCCTTTCGCTCACGCCGCCTAAGCGCCAAACATGCCGAGACCTGCGGAACGTGATTACGTCGCTCGGTGCTGGTAATTTGAAGCATGCTCAAGATCGTCGTTCTGCTGATGTTATTGGCAGCTCCGCAGCTCGATCCTTCGCTCACGCCGCAAAAAGCGCCCAAACCCACGCTGCCGAAAATTGACGAGAAAGCCTGTCCGTTCGAGGGCTGTCAGTTCGGTGCATGGACAGCCAGTGACCCCGTCCAACTGTTCTCGACGTGGAAAGAAGATCGCAAGCCCGTTGTCGTAGTATCCAAGGGGGAAGCGGTCACGGCGATCACCGGCGTTCACATTACGTTTGAGCCATCGGAAATCCAGGTGACCGCGCCTATTGCCGATTACGGTCTCAAGCCAGGGGATACGATTTATGGTTACATGTACAAAGGTGAGGGCGTTTTCAGCGCCTGGTTTAACGGCTACTGGGTGGAAGATTTCGACGGGAGCGGGGTGGCAGATGCTGGCTGCAGTCATAAGTGCAATGCGAAGCTACTCAAGGAAGGCCGCGTCGAATGGTGGGTGGAAATTAAATCCAAAGACGGGATCGTCGGCTGGACAAAAGAAACCGACAAATTCGATGGCAAGGATGGGCTCGGCATCTGACCCCTTCTTGACCCACACAATTCACGGTTGCGTCATCAAGTAATTCGGTGGCCGCCGACCTTTGATAACTGGCGAGAAATCCCCATTACACTCATTGGACCCGGACGAGACCCAACCTTCAGGTCGTAAGCTGCTGAAAAAAGCACTCGGGACCATTGGGCTCCCAGCAGAAAAGTTCGAAAATCGTCTGCCAGGGCCGACCATGAGTTCGGCCTCGGCTGTGCCGTTGGTCTTTTTTAGAAGGACCCTCGACCCAGGAGTCGTCATTCCTCCCACCCAACGAAAAGCACGTTGGGTGGGGAACCCTTATGTTTTCGTTTCTGGGATATACAGGCAAGGGAATGGGTTGGCCACTCCCGAATATACTCACGAGATAAAGGAAAGATGGACCACCGGCAAAAACGGAGCCAGGACCTGCGTCAGTCTGCCGCCGCTGCTCCCATGAGCTTCTGATATTTCTCTTCATCTGAGGAGTGCAGTTCGACCCACTGTTCGTCGGTCATTCCTTTTCGCCATTCGATCAGCGGGACGGCGTCAGGGCCCACCAGATGACGCAACTGCCAGGTGCCGCTGGCGGCGACTTCTAGGACCTTTTCCGCAACCAAACTCGGCGGTACTTCGCCGCAGGGTGGGGAAACTTGGTCAGGTACACTTCCGAGCGGCCCGAGTCGCTTGCCTTCGCGAGCCAATCATTGGTTTCGCGGCTTCAGCCGGGCATTACTTGCGGGATCCACATTCCCCAGCAATGCAGCCGGCGGTACTCCGCCCTGCAGGGGAAGAATTTTCAAAGTTGCAGCATTGCCGCTTTGCCCGTTGCCCCCACTGCCGGCCGGCTTCCATGCCAGATAGAGTAGCGACTTGCCATCCCGATCGGCGACTGGATTTCGTACGGACCGAGTTTTGTGCCAGCGATAAGGGCCATGGGCGCGTGCAATTATACCCAGCTGTCAACAGGTTACCCCGCCTGGTGGAGATATATTCCTTATCGGGAACGAGAGCTATCAAAGACCCTAGGCGGCATCCGGCCCGCTGCCGGCGTTACCAGCTTTCAAGGTGAGGCGGGTTCTTGACTCTTTGCCCACAAGCGATTCCAGGGCGGTCCCCTGCGTTTTGCGAATTCCATTTTCTAATCGCACAAGAGGGAAGAAAGCGGAACCAGAACTGGCCTGCATCACCGGTCCGCGTGCGCCGGGTCACGGCGGGAAGGTGCGGGAAAAGCGAAAATACTGTTATGAGGGCCGCTGCTGAAAAGGAAGAACGCCAAACCGCCGGACGTCACATTGAAGATGAACTGTTGTTTCAGGACCGGCACCCGGAACTCGCCACCTATCTCTCGGAAATTGAGGGCACCTACGCCCGTTGCCAGCTCCATCCACCGGACGACCTGGAAAGCGCATGGCGGCACGTTTTCCAGGAATGTTCCTGGTGTGTTGAGGAGTTCGAGCAGATGAGAAGGCTGAAACAGACGTTTGTGGGATAAAACCTTCACCACAGAGGACACGAAGGAGCATGGAGGATGCGAAACATCCTTGAGGGATTCCCATGATTTTCTCCGTGTCTCTGTGCCGGAGCGGGTTTTAACGAGCAACTTCAACCGCGCCGCACGCGGCCACTGCCTGGGCTGCTGGCCGGATGCGCCTGGCAAACAGCGCCGCCGAGCGCGGATATACTTCCTGCCACCAGCGCGCATCGCCCACTTTATCCAGTTCGCGATGCACGTTGCGACGCAGCTGCTCGTGGGCGCGCAGCATGAGTTCGTGAGTGAGCAGCGTGGCCTCGCGCCCGATGTACTCGGCCTGGGCCCGGCCTTTGATTTCACCCACAATTCTTTGGAAGATGTCAGCCAGGTCGTGAAGCTTGGCCGCTCCCGGCTGCGGCCGCTGATCTTCATAAATCTTGTGCGTCAGGCGGCCATGACCGTCAAACGCACAAGCGAAACGGCGCAGCCCGGGAAAAGCTTCCTTTCCCAGAAAGTTGCAGAGGATGGTTTGACGCCCACGGGGCCCGCGGCACTCGACGATTGCCAGGCGAACCTCCTGCACGTCACATTCGAAGCTGCGGCCTACATCCGCGATATGCCTGGTCTCACACATGCGCCCGATGGGCAACTCGAGGGCGGCCACGCTTCGCCAGCGCTCCTGGAATTGCTGCTCCCAGGCCGATCCCGTCAGGCCCACCCAGCTCACCAAATAATTGGCATTGACGGTGCGCCCCTCCAGCACCCAGTCGCACTGCATCTGCGTGACCACGTCAGCAGGGAAGCGGTCGCGATGAAAATCCCGGCCCAAAGTAGGGATGTGCTGGAAAGAGGCGATCAGTCCGTTGTTCATGCTGAGCAGGCTGGGCTCGCGGAGGAGCAGAGCGCGGTCAGAAAGGCAGAAGCAATGGCCGTTCTCAATCCGGATGCGCTCCGGGGGAATGGCGCGCACGGCGGCGGGCCCGCCCAGCCAGCCCAGGGTGATGGAGAAATCGTGCAGGGCCTTGTCTTCCAGGGCGCCGCCGAACACCACTTCGCGGTCGGCGCGCAGCGCCTTGCGCAGGCCCCCGCTGCCGGCGCGCCACATCCAGAGCCTTTCCACCTGCAGGCCTTCGTCTTGCAGATATTGCGTCACGCCGCGGAACACCGGGCTCTCGGTCTCGATCAGGTCGCAGTAGAAGCTGCATTCCGGCGGAAAATGGCGCGCTGTTTCCAAATCGGAAAGCGCCGTGAAGATGGGCTTCTCGCCCAGGTAGATGGTGCGCGGGTCGCGGTCGGCGGCAATCTGCACCAGGTGTCCGTTGTGAAAGATGGAGGGAGTGGCATCGTAAATCACCACCCAGCAGCGCGGGTCCGCCATGCGCAAGCCCCAGAGGAAGGGCCGGGCGTGGTGAAATTCCGCGATGGCGCGGGGGCGCTCGCCCAGCAGGGCGGCTATTTCCAGCCATTCCGGGCGGCGGCGCGCGTCCGGCCGGGCCAGGTCCAAATCCACCGCCAGCAGCCGCTCCGGGTAGAACGCTTTTTCCCTCAGCATCCGGTTCAAACGGTGCAAGGCGCGAATGCCGTTCATCCCCATGTAGCCGACGGCGCCCAGCACCACAAAAGCGATTTTCGGATTGCGCTCCGCCATTGTCCGGTAAGCCACGCCCAGCTTAGCCGAGCCCTGGGCCGCGCGCCGCTGACCTGGGTCACATCAATATGTGACGCTGTACGCTACCAGATGGTGAAACTGACCTGGTCTATCCAGGCGTTCCAGGGGCTTCCGTATTGGTCGCTGTCCTGCTGGAACTGGATTCCGGAGTCGTCGGTTGTACCGCTGCCCACCGCTGGCATCCAAACGTCAATTTTGGATTGATGGCCGTCTACCGAGATGGCTACGAAATGGAGCTTCTTCTGATTCTGATCGCGCTCCAGGTACCAGGCGATGGTGTGCCACTGGTTGGGAGGGAAGTTGTTGCACTTGAGAGAGGTGTTCTGCCACTTGTTGTCTGGCCCGTTCCAGACGCCCCAGTAGCCGCCGGCATAGTCGCATTGCGTGCCGAACATATACTTGAAGCCGCCGCTGAAGAAAAAGGAGTCAAACTCAGCCGCCTGAACCACGTAGGCGCCGTCGGCGCTCCTGGTCTTGGAAGCGTTCCAGAAAAAGTGAACGGTGTAGAGGATGTGGTTAGCCCAGTTCTGCGGTCCAAAATGGTAGGCGAAGACATTGTCGGCCCAGGGCACCCATCCACCAATGTAGGTTTCCATGCTGTTGCCATCGAGGGAAGGGCTGGTCACGCCCTGCTTGAACCAGTAATCGCCGGTGGGGCCGGTGCCGGCGGGATTGCCGGCGCAGGCTCCGCAACCCGACCAGCCATGCCTCTCTTCCACGTCGTTCCAGGTCTTGGCCGAGGAAGGCGGTGTTGGCATGAGGCTGCCGGTGGTGGCAGTAGCCGTGGACGCGGTGATGTCGGCTGTAGCGGTAGCCGAAGCGTAGGCGCCGCTGTTGTCCCAAACGCGTGCAATGATCTCGTGCTTGCCTGTGGTCATCTGCAGCGTATCACTCAGGGTGCCGGAGGAGGTGTTCAGCTTGTCCACCAGGTTCCCATCCAAGTACAACGCCCACCCGGTAAACGGATTGGGTCCCTGCGCCACGGCGCTAACAGTAGCAGGGGAGGAGGAACCCAGAGGCTTGAGCGCCACCGAGAGCGTTGTGGCAGTTCCGGCAGCACCAGAGGCCGGTATGGTCACGGCCACGGAGGAGCTTCCGGCACTGCCCGCGGTGTTGGTGGCGGTGGCGGTGATCTGGTGCTGACCCGCGGAGAGAGGAATGGATTGGACGATCTGGGGTTGGGAGCTGGCTTGTTGCCAGACCGGTGCCGAGTCTACCGCTAATTGCCATTGTTTGATCGGGTAGGGGGAAGTGGCGCTGGCCACCACATGCACGGGGGAGGCGGGCTGCACCGGCTGCAACGTCACTGACACATTGGAGGGCGTCGCCGCCCGGCCCGAGCTGGAACTCATACCGGCGGAACCACAGCCCAAGGCCGCTCCCAGCAGGCATAACAATAAGCAAGTAACAGCGGAACGCACACGCGCCTCCCCGGAATTTCGAAATGTGGTGGACCCGCTCATAATCGCTTTCGCGGGCAGGGGTTAACAGGAACTACTAAGGTCGAAGTAGAAACATTTTCAGCCCGGGAAGGCAGGCAAACGAATCCGCGTGATACCTGAGGGCTTCTACGGTAAACACCTAGTCAGGATTAAGGCTGGGCAGGATGGAAAAGGGGCAGAAGGAGGCCGGAAGCAGACATAAAGCTAATGTATTCAGTAAGTTAAACTATCCGGTTGGGTAGCCGGCAGGTGGGTCTCACTTGCGGGCAGCGATCCGCGCGGGCATGGGCCATACTTGGCCCTCGGCTTCCTGGCAAATCTGCTGGAATAGGGGCTGCCAGATGTTTTCCACTGACAAGCCATAGAAGCGTGCCAGCTTGAACGCCGTTGCCAGCGTGGCCTCGCGTTCCTGCTCGTTCTCGATGGCGTGCAGCGTGGAGATGGAAAGCCCGGTACCCTCCGAAACCTGCTGCAACGTCAGGCCGCGCTCCGAACGCAAGGTGCGCAAATGGTTCTGCACCTTGCGGGGGATGCGGCGAAAAGCAGTCGGTGCTGTTACTCCGGCCAAGGCCGATGCGTTAGTAGGAATGGATGACATGGCTCACTCGCCAGAGGGTAGTTGCAATTCCTCTACCGTCCGAATAATTGAGCAGGATCAGCGACTTACGTGCCATAGCACGCGAATGGATATGGTTTTGTAAATCTTCGCGACGCTGTGAATATGAGAATTTGAAACCTCCCGCCTTTCACCTTGTGGTCTGCGAAGCGACAAGCCAGGGGTTCGGCGGCGCCGCCTAAGGCAACCGTGCCGCTATCGAATGTCCATTTCTAATCAACCAGTGCTCTGTGGCCTGGGGCTGTGGGTCAGGAGTCACGCAATAACGTGCTCCCTATCACGGAACAAGGCAGGGACAGGTGCTATTTGAAACTTCAGTACGCGGTGAAAAGGGGGCGTATGCGCTTGCCGTTCCGATCCGAAGAACTGAAGGCTCCCAGGAAGGCGGCTTCCCGGTTGGGCGAACAGAATGCCATTCAGTTGTACCTGGCCGAAGTGGAGCCAGTGTTCAGAAACGATACCGAATCTTATCCCAAGGACTGGGCATGGAGAAAATTTGTGCTGTTTACGCGGACCAACGGCTTATGTGAAGAGTGTCATAAGCCGGCACGCTTCGATGAGGTGAATGCTCATCATCGTGACCGCGCCAAAGGACACGGCCTGGATAACCTGGAACTGCTGCATGAATGGCCGTGCCACCGGAAGGTGCGCCATCCGCTGGGGAAAAAGGCAGCCTGAAAACGATTCACCACAAAGGACAGGAAGGAAGACAAAAGGAAAACAGCAAAGATCCTTCCCGTCTCCTCGTGTCCTTTGTGGTAGAGGGTTCAGCGTTTGGGCATCTCGATGACTTTGGCAGGGGTGGCGAGGACGCGCCTCCGGTTCAACCGGTTCAGGACAGAAGCCGCCACTGACCGTATGGAGGTAACGGGACGCTTTTGGATGCCTTCCGCTTCGCTGTTGCCCGCCCAATCTTCCCAGAACGCGATGCGCTGTCCGGGCGCCTCTTTGCGGATGCGCTGCACGAATCCATTGCCGGAGTTGGCATCCTTGGGAAGCCGGATCAGGACCAAGTGGTAGAAGTTGGGCAGCCAGAGCCAGCGCGCTTCCATGGTGTCGCGCGCCCAGAAGACGTCATAGCCCTTATCAGTGAGTTGCTCGGCTACCAGGCTGCCGCGGCTGGGGTCGTTGACCAATAGAATTCGGGGCCGGGCGGCTGGCGACGTGGGCAGGCTGGTGTCCACGAATCTTTCTCCTATCGGGCATATTGGCTTGAGGAGTTTCGCCGAGGGGTGCCAAAGCCCTTTTGACCTGGGGTTCGAAAAAGTGTGCTACGCGGGCACGGGATTGTCAAATCCACAACCAGCGGCGGGGTGGTCAGGCGAGACTCTAAACTCCCTTGATTTCCACAAGAAATAACGGTTGGCTTTGGATGCCGGTCGGCTTCAGTTGGGCTCAGACCCCGTAACGTTTCCAGAGCCTAAACCAGGGATTGTTAGCGTACATTTCGTCGTGCCTCTGGTTGGCGGCGTAGCGGTCAGCTAGTGCGGGGGGACGGGTATCGGGAAGCGAGTAAAGGCGTTCCAGCCACTCGATCTCGGCGATGGTTTTATCCAGGTTCATAATTCTAAGCACTCATACTCTAAGCATTGGATGCGTGGAGTTCAACTGCTGAGTTCCGCCCCAGGGCAAAACCGCGGATCCAGAGTAGAACCGGCTACTCAGTGCCGCACGGATCAGAGTACACCAGTTAGTAAAGGTCGGGCCGGCCGTTGCCCGCCAGGCGCTTTCGAGGGATGGCTGGGCGCCGCGATTCATCACCGGGCGCGGACTTGGGATTCCAGCCGGACGAGCCATCACCCGCGAGGGTGAGCCAACTCACTGCTGGTGGCTATTACGGCAGTTAGGCTGATGGTAGAGCGTACGGGATGTGCCGGGGAGTGCATCGCATTCCGGGCCTCTATCCAACTGGGGGAAATGCGGCCATGCTGCTTGCCTATCATCTGGTTCGGCTGATTGAGGGACACGCGGAGGAATTGGCCAACAGCCTGTCGCAACAGGTACGGAAATCCTCGCGTACGGCGGAGTTTTGCGGGCGCGTGCCGGCACAGGATCTGAAGCTGCGGGTGTATGAGATTTACCGCGACCTCGGCGACTGGCTGTTGAAGCGAACCGAAGGCGAAGTCGAGCGGCGCTACCGTGAAATCGGAATACGCCGGGCTTCGCAAGGCGTGCCTTTCAGCCAATTAGCCTATGCCATCATTCTGACCAAGGAAAACCTGTGGTCGTTCCTGCTCAAAAACGCCGGGGTGGACCGCACCATCGAAGTGTACGGCGAGCTGGAATTGCTGCAGCAACTGGACTACTTCTTTGATCGCGCCATCAGCTACGCCGCCGCCGGTTATGAGTATGCGGAGCAGATGTCCCTGTCTGGCGCCGCCGGTTGATCCCGCAGTACCCGCGCAGCTGTTACCCGGGTGATGGTGATCCCGGTCACAGGTGGGAGTGAGTCCACTCACTGCGGCTTAGTGTGCCCATCAGCCAACAATACAGGGTAAGGCTGACCGACTGGAGGAGGTCAGTTCCATGATCCCTGGCGCCGATTGTGCGGCTGATGCTCGTGGTCTGCGCTCCGCAGTTTGGGCCCTGTTTGCGGTGGTTCTCCTCGTGGCCGGCGCTGCCTGGGGACAGAAGCTGAGCAACGCCGACTGCCTGGCCTGCCACGGCGACAACACTCTGAGCAAAGAGGAAAAGGGCAAGCCGGTAAGCCTGTACGTAGATGACAAGAAGTTTCAGGCATCGGCGCACAGCGTGTTCGGCTGCACCGACTGCCACAGCGACGTGAAAGCGGTGCCGCACGAAACAATGCCGGCCACGCCCAAATGCGCCACCTGCCACGCCGACCAGCAGACCGCCTACGACAATGGCTATCACGCGGCGGCATTGCGCAAAGGCGACGCGCGGGCGGCCCGCTGTGTGGATTGCCACGGCAGCGCGCACGAACTGTTGCCCGCCAGCGACCCCGCCTCGCGCGTACACCGCACCAACCTGCCCGCCACCTGCGGCGCATGCCACGGACAAAGGTTCGTCATGGAGGCCAGCGGGCACAGCGCCGAAACTTTCTACTCCTATCAGCAGAGCGTACACGGGCGGGCGGTAGCGGCGGGGTCGGAGAAAGCGGCGGTCTGCACCGATTGCCACGGCAGCCACGACATCCGCACCGCGAACGACCCCAAATCGCCGATCTTCAAGTTCAACGTGCCCAACACCTGCGGGCAGTGTCATGGCAACGTGGAGAAGGTGTATGCCCAGAGCATCCACGGGACGGCGATCGTCCACGGCAACTGGCAGGCGCCGGTGTGCACCGATTGCCACGGCATTCACTCCATCAAGGCGCCGGTAGACCCCAGTTCCACAGTATCGGCGCAGTCGGTGGCCCAGGCCACGTGCGCGCGCTGCCATGAAGGGGTGCGTCTGACCCAGGAATTCGGCGTGCCCGGGCACCGGGTGAGCACGTATATGGACAGCTATCACGGTCTGGCTTCGCGGCTGGGCTCGCCGGTGGTGGCTAATTGCGCCAGTTGCCACGGCGTACACAACATCCTGCCTTCAGCGGACCCGCGCTCTACCATCAATCGCGCCAACCTGGTGAAGACGTGCGGGCAGTGCCATCCCGGCGTGACGCAGAAATTTGTGCTTGCCAAGGTGCATGTGGACGCTCCCCTTTCCGCCGACACCGGGAGCGTAGTGGTGCGCTGGGTGCGTCGCTTCTACATCAGCATGATTCTGGCCGTCATCGGAGCCATGCTGGCGCACAACTTCCTGATCTGGCGCATGAAGGCGATAGCGCGGCGTAAAGCCGAGCACCGCGTATTGCTGCGCATGAGCCTGAACCAGCGGGTACAGCACCTGATTCTGCTGAGCAGCTTTTTTGTGCTGGTGATCACCGGCTTCGCGCTCAAGTTCCCCGATTCCTGGTTTGCCGCCCTGGTGGGCGGGGAGACCGTGCGCGGCATCGTTCACCGGGTGGCGGCTGTGGTGCTCATCTCCCTGGGGGCGTATCACATTGTTTACGCCGCGGCCAGCCGCGAGGGCCGGCGGCTGTTGCGGGACTTCCTGCCGCGCATGAAGGACGCGCACGACGCGGTGGAGAATGTGAGTCATTACCTGGGATTGAGTTCCGAAAAGCCGCAGTTCGCGCGCTTCAACTACGCCGAGAAGGCGGAGTATTGGGCGCTGGTGTGGGGCATGGTCATCATGGCGACCACCGGCCTCATGCTGTGGGCCAAGGTCACGGTGGGCGACCTGATTCCGCGCTGGTGGCTGGACGTGGCGGCGGCGGTCCACTTCTACGAGGCGGTGCTGGCCACGCTGGCGATTGTGGCCTGGCACTTCTACCAGGTGTTTTTCGATCCCGACACCTATCCCATGAACTGGGCCTGGTACGACGGCAAGGTATCGCTGGAGCACTACCGCGAAGAGCACCCACTGGACGCGAAGGCGCTGCTGGAGGCCAGCCGCGCGGAAACGGCTGCGGTGGACGAGAAGAACGCCGAAGCAGCGGCGGAGACGGGCAACAATGGCAATGCCGGCGAGGTGTCCGGCAAAGAAAAGACGGCGATCGAGGAGAAGCATGAAGAAGTGGCGCCCGAACGGTAGGAGAGCGCCAAGGAGGAGTGGACCAGCGGTTATGGACGTTATGGATAACGATGCACAATCGGGAGCTGACCAGAGGCGAAACCGAATCATCAACCGCTTTCGCCATCCGCTGGCGGCGATTGGCGGAGCGCTGGCCCTGGTCAGCCTGGCCAACATCCTCTTCCTTTTTCTGATTGATGTTTTCTCGCCCCGGCACAGCCCTTACGTGGGCATTCTCGCCTACATGATTCTGCCCGGGTTCTTTCTTCTGGGGCTGGCGCTGGTTCCGGCAGGCATGTATCTGGCGCGGCGGCAGCGGCTGCGGCAGCAGGGAGTTGAGGGTCCGGTCTACCCGCAGATTGATCTGAACGAGCCGGCGCAGCGCAGCACGGTAGCGTTCTTCTTCAGTTTCGTGATTGTGTTCGTGATGCTGAGCGCGGTGGGCAGCTACCGGGGCTACGAGTTCACCGATTCGGTCCAGTTTTGCGGGCAGCTCTGCCACTCGGTGATGAACCCGGAATACACCGCTTACCAGCTTTCGCCGCACGCCCGGGTACGCTGCGTGGACTGCCACGTGGGCTCGGGCGCCACCTGGTATGTGCGCTCCAAGCTCTCCGGCGCGCGCCAGGTGTATGCCACCCTGTTCAACCGGTTCCCGCGGCCTATTCCCACGCCGGTGGAGAATCTGCGGCCGGCGCAGGAGACTTGCGAACAGTGCCACTGGCCGCGCAAGTTCTACGGCGCGCAATTGAAGGTGATTACCCACTACGGTTACGACGAGAAGAACACGCCGCGGCAGATCCGGCTGCTGATCAAAACCGGCGGCGGCGACCCCGGGATCGGCATGACCACCGGGATTCACTGGCACATGAATATCGCCAACGAAATCACCTACGTCACTCCCGATAGAACCCGCGAGACCATACCTTACGTTCACGTCAAGGACATGCAGGGAGGGATAACCGACTACATGGTCAAGGACACGGCTTTGAGCAAGGCGCAGATTGACACCCTTCCGCGACGGCGCATGGATTGCGTGGATTGCCACAACCGGCCAACGCACATTTATGTGCCGCCGGACCGGGCGGTGGACCAGTCGCTGCTGGCGCGGCGGATTGATGCCTCCCTGCCTTTTATTAAGCAGCAGGGCGTGACCGTGCTCACGGCCAGCTATACCAGCAGCGACCAGGCCATGCAGGGCATTGCCACCAAGCTGCACGATTTTTACGCCGCCAAGTACCCGCAACTGGAGAGCACAAAACAGCTGGAAATCCGGGATGCCATCACCGAACTGCAGCGCCTGTATCGCACCACGACTTTCCCGGAGATGAAGATTGACTGGAAGACCCATCCGGATAACATCGGCCATTTCTATTTTTCCGGCTGCTTCCGCTGCCACGACGGACAGCACGTGAGCGCGGACGGCAAGGTAATACGCAAGGACTGCACCATCTGCCACACCATCCTCAGCCAGGAGGAGGGCGGCACCCAGCCCACGGCCATTGAAGGAACGCCTTTCAAGCATCCGGTGGAGCTGGGGGACATCAGCGCCGTCAATTGCAGCGACTGCCATACGGGAGGAGTGGGGCCTTAGGGTATCCTGGCTCGCGCTCCTTCGCCGCGCTGGGTCGCACTCGCTGAAATACAGTGAACATCGAATCGCACGCTAAATCCGTGCGCTGATACGGGCCCTCCTGGGAAAGTTTCGTATCAGGGCATGGCTTCAGCAAGGCGTCGGGCGGCCCAGTTTCACGCGCTTTCGGAAGCTGCCTCGTGAAAAGGCGGTTTTTGGGGGCCGGTGATGGACGTCACAATTTCTCGTGATATGGGTCACGGCCTCAAGTGCGCACCTTTTCTATCGTAGGAGCTGCAAGGATGTGGGCAGCGGGTAAAAAAGGAGAGCACCATGGCGCAGGGCGGCGGCGAAGCGGCGGAGGCCAGAACTTCCCCCAGGCTGATCTTCTGGGAGGTGACTAAGGGGTGTAATCTGCGCTGCATCCATTGCCGGGCCAGCGCCACTGAACTCAGTTCTCCCTCGGACCTCAGCACCGCCACCGCGCTCGGCATCATTGATCAGATTGCCGCGGCCGGCAATCCCATCCTGGTGCTCAGCGGGGGCGAGCCGCTTTACCGCTCCGACATTTTCCAACTGGCGCGCTATGGTACCGACCGAGGCCTGCGGGTGGCGCTGGCTACCAATGGCACCCTGGTGACCCGGGAAGTGGCGCGCATGATCGTGGATTCGGGCGTGCGCCGAGTTTCCATCAGCCTGGACGGAGCCGACGCCCTGACCCACGATACGTTCCGCGGCATTCCCGGGGCCTTCAATGCGGCGGTACAGGGGTTGCGCAACCTGAAAGCGCTGGGCATGTCGGTGCAGATCAACATGACTATCGCCCGCCACAATGCCCGCCAGCTGCCGGAGGTGCTGGGACTGGCCAAGCGGCTGGGGGCAGACGCGCTGCACACCTTCCTGCTGGTGCCGGTAGGCTGCGGGGTGGACATCGCAGCCGAACAGATGGTGGCCCCGGAAGAGTATGAAGAGATGCTGAACTGGTTTTACGACCGCTCGCTGGAGGGAGGAATCGAGCTGAAGGCCACGTGCGCGCCGCATTATTTTCGCGTGGTACGGCAGCGGCGCGCGGCCGAACGCCGGGGCACGAATGGGGAACGCAAAGCGGTTGTGCCGGCCGAAGAGAAGCCATTAGGGGCGATCGGCCCCACGGAGATGGCCATGCCGGGCTCCACGGGCGTGGTCATTCATCACCCAGGCTCGGCGCGCGGCGGCCATCCCGGCGGCGCGCACTCCGGCCATCCTGTGGACATGAACGCTATGACCAAGGGGTGCCTGGCGGGCACGGGAGTGTGCTTTATTTCCCACGAGGGCGAAATTTATCCCTGCGGCTATTTGCCGACGTTGGCCGGCGACCTGCGCCGTCAGAGCTTTGCTGAGATATGGGAAAAATCGCTGGTATTCGAACAGCTGCGCGATACCAGCAACCTGAAAGGGAAATGCGGTTGTTGCGAATTTCGCAACATTTGTATGGGGTGCCGGGCGCGCGCTTTCGCCGCCACCGGCGATTTTCTGAGCGAGGAGCCGTTCTGCATTTACCAGCCGCGAGCAGGCGAGAAGGACAAAGAGACAAAAGTTCGACGCCCCGCGGCGCAGTGAAAAAGATTGCGGGAGAGTACGGCACAGTAATCTCTGCGAAAACCAGCGCAGCGCCGTGCTCTCCCGCGGCATGACCTGATTTCACCGCCGAGACGCAGAGAGGCAGAGGGTTTAATTTCATCTGCTTCTTCTCTCGTAGATCGCGGCGCCTTGCCGGTGAAATTTTACGACGGGGAATATGTCATTGAGTCTCTCCTCCGCACCGATTCCCGGGCCTCGCCTGCGGGCGCTGGTGGTGCCGCGCGAGCACGGCGCCTGGGGCATGCTGCTGGTGCCGCTGGCGACGGGAGCGGCCGCCGGCCTGATGCGGGGTGGGCAGTCCCTGCCGCTTGCTATTTTCACCACCGCGGCCATGTCTGTGTTCTGGCTCAGAACGCCGGTGGAAAGCTGGCTGGGCACCGCGCCGTTGCGCGTGCAAACCGCTGCCGAGCGGCGGGTTGTGCTGCTGTTCATCCTCTCCCTGTCGGCCATAGCCGCGCTGACGTTTGCGGCTCTTTTCTGGGGTGGGAGAAACCGCATTCTGTTGCCGCTGGGCGCGACTGTGGCGCTGGCTTTTTTTGTGCAAGCAGGACTGAAGAAGCTGAGCCGCAAACTGCGCATGACCGCACAGGTAGCCGGCGCCATCGGCCTGACCGCCACCGCGCCCGCCGCGTACATGGTGGTTACCGGCCGCTTTGACTCCATCTCGGCCGGGCTGTGGCTGGCCAACTGGCTGTTTGCCGGCGACCAGATTCACTTTGTGCAGTTGCGCATTCACGCGGGCCGCGCTCAGGCGGCCGGCGAAAAGCTACGGCGCGGGCGGGCTTTTTTGGCCGGGCAAATCGGGCTCGTTGCCGCGCTCGGGTTATTGGCCAAGTTGGGGCTGCTGCCCTGGCCGGTGCTGCTGGCCTTTGTGCCTGTCCTGTGCCGCGGTATCGCATGGTTCCTGCGTCCATTTCAGCCATTGGCCGTCCGTCGCCTGGGTTGGAGCGAGTTGGCGCAGTCGCTGGCGTTCGGGGTGCTGCTGATTGCCGCCTTCCGCTTCTGATATGTAATCACCACGCAGCGTTTAGCCCTCCGCCAAAGTGACTCCGATCCGATGGCCGCATCCGCTATAGTTTGTGGGGCCATTACAATAACGTCATGCCTGAACCCCGCCGTGTTGAGCACGTCCAGACCTTGCGCAAAGTAGCCATCTTTTCCGGCCTGGAAGAGCACGAGTTGCAATTCCTTGCCCAGCGTGCAGTGCCGCGGCATTATTCCGCTGGGGAGATCATCTTCAATGAAGGCGATGCCTGCAGCGGGCTTTATGTGGTTGAGACCGGCAATGTGCGAATTTTCAAAAGCTCGGCTGCCGGCCGCGAGCAGGTGCTGGCCATCGAGGGCGCCGGCAGTTCCATTGCCGAGTTGCCTGTATTTGACGGAGGTAATTATCCGGCTTCCACTTCGGCGGTCAGCGACAGCACGCTCCTGTTCGTAAGCAAGAACGACTTCCAGGCGCTTTGCCTGGAGCATCCACGGGTTGCATTGAAGGTTCTGCGGGTGGTAGGCGCGCGCTTGCGGCGACTGGTGGGCATCATCGAAGAACTCTCCTTTACCACGGTGCACCAGCGGCTGAGCGCGTTTCTTTGCCGGCTGGCGGCCACGGGTAAGCGCACACCAGCAGGAGTCGAGATCACTCTACCCAGCAGCAACCAGGAACTGGCAGCGCAGATTGGCACGGTGCGCGAACTGGTTTCACGCAACCTCAGCCGGCTGCAAGCTCAGGGCATGATCCGCATGGATGGCCGGCAGATCGTGATTCCCGACTTGCAGAGGCTGCAGGCGGAGGCGGAAAGCGGGGAGTGAAACCCGGCGGAAGGCCGGCGGCGGAGGCGAGCTGCGCTCGTTCGTACAGGCGAGGGCGCCTGTCCTATACAGGTATTGCCAGTGGGCGCTCCTCCAGCAAGATAAGCATTCCTTTGTGACCTTCGTGTCCTCTGTGGTGAAGCAGGTGGGTTACGCGAACAGAAATTCCTTGGTGCGCAGGTCGCGAATGGTGTCGCGCAGCTTGGCCGCCTTCTCGAATTCGAAACGCTTGGCGGCTTCGCGCATGTCGTTTTCCAGCTTGGCGACGTAAGCGTCGAGCTCCTCCTGCGACTTGAACTCGGGCATGCCCTCGGCTTCCTGCACCAGGTTGTCGCCATAATCGGCTTCCACGATGCGGGCCAGCGACATCTCCAGCGGGCGCACGATGGATTCGGGTGTGATGTTGTGCTCCTCGTTGTAGGCCTGCTGGATGGCGCGGCGGCGCTCGGTTTCGTCCATGGCGCGGCGCATGGAGTCGGTCATGGTATCGGCGTAGAGGATGGCGCGGCCGTTCAGGTTGCGGGCGCAGCGGCCGATGGTTTGGATAAGCGAACCGCTGGAGCGCAGAAAGCCCTCTTTGTCGGCGTCGAGCACGGCCACCAGTGAGACCTCCGGCAGATCCAGGCCTTCGCGGAGCAGGTTGATACCGATGAGCACGTCGAACTCGCCCTTGCGCAGGTCGCGCAGAATCTTGACCCGCTCCAAAGTTTCAATTTCGGAATGCATGTAGCGACAGCGCACGCCGACCTCGCTGTAGTATTCGGCCAGGTCTTCCGCCATGCGCTTGGTCAGGGTGGTGACCAGCACGCGCTCGCCGCACTCCACCCGGCGGCGGATTTCGTGCAGCAGGTCGTCAATCTGGCCCTTGACCGGGCGCATCTCGACCGGGGGATCCACCAGCCCGGTGGGGCGGATGATCTGCTCCACCACCACCCCGGCGGATTTGGTCAGCTCGTACGGCCCCGGCGTGGCCGAGACATAGACGATCTGGTTCACCCGGTGCTCAAACTCGGGAAAGGTGAGGGGGCGGTTATCGAGCGCGGAGGGCAGGCGGAAGCCGTACTCCACCAGGGTTTCCTTCCGCGAACGGTCGCCGTGGTACATGCCGTGGAGCTGGGGAACAGTCTGGTGCGACTCGTCTATGAAGAGCAGGTAGTCGCGGGGCACGTAATCCAGCAATGTGGGCGGCGGCTCGCCCGGCAGGCGGCCGGTGAAGTGCCGCGAGTAGTTCTCGATGCCGTGGCAGTAGCCTACTGACTTAATCATCTCCAGATCGAAGCGGGTGCGCTGGTGAACCCGCTGCGCCTCCACTACGCGGCCCTGCTTTTCCAGTTCCGCTTCCCACCAGGCCAATTCCTGAAGGATGGAATCAACCGCGCGGCTCTTGGTTTCCGGTTTCATCACGTAGTGGGTCTTGGGGTAGATGGGCAGGCGCACATACTTCTGCTTGACGGTGCCGAAGAGCGGGTCAATCTGGGAGAGGGATTCGATTTCGTCACCCCAGAGCTCGACCCGGTAAGCCATGTCGTCGTACGTGGGAAAGATTTCGATCACATCGCCACGCACGCGGAAGGTGCCGCGGCGGAACTCTCCGTCGGTGCGCTCGTAGAGGATCTCCACCAGCTTGCGGGTGATGTCTTCGCGCTTGACCTTCTGGCCCTTCTCCAGAAACAGCAACATGCCATAGTAGGCTTCGGGAGAGCCCAGGCCGTAGATGCAGCTGACCGATGCGACAATCAGGCAGTCACGGCGCTCAAACAGCGACTTAGTGGCGGAGAGCCGCAGCTTGTCCAGTTCATCGTTGATGGTCGCTTCTTTTTCAATGTAGAGGTCGGCGGCGGGGACGTACGCTTCCGGCTGGTAGTAGTCGTAATACGACACGAAGTACTCGACCGCATTGTGGGGGAAGAAGCTCTTGAACTCGTGATAGAGCTGCGCCGCCAGGGTCTTGTTGTGGGCCATGACGAGGGTGGGGCGATTTGTGGCCTCAATGACCTTGGCCATGGTGTAGGTCTTGCCAGAGCCGGTGACGCCCAGCAGGACCTGGTGTTGTTCGGCTTCGAGGACACCACGGGTAAGCTGCTCGATGGCCTTACCCTGGTCTCCGGCCGGTTTGTAGTCACTGATAAGTTTGAAGTTCATAAAAACAGGTGACTGGCTATCCAGCTGCCCAGCTTATGCCTCGAGTGCCCGCCGATTTGGTTCGGCGCCCGCACAGAAGAGAATTTCGGCGAGTGGGCATCTCTTGATTATAACCGGGACGGCAAGATTGGCGGCTTGAGGGTTGGCAAGACTGTTTCGCGGAGGCCGGCGAACAAGAACTACAGGTGTGAGGGCAGGATAACCTCACGACAGCCGGTAAGATGCACATCAACTGACCACTGCGCACCGGCCACTATCTACTGAATTACCGCGCCGGCGTAGCCCACAACGGCGCTGCGGTCGCCGGAGACGTCGGCGGAGGTGGCGTACTTGATCACTTCCGCGGAGGTTGCCCCCAGCAGGCGAGCTGCGGTCAAGGTAGCTACCGTGGGCCCAAAGCCGCACATGGAAATGGATTCCTCCATGACCACGTCATAGAGGCCGCGCGGGTCGAGAGCCAAGATTTTGTCAATGGCCTTGCGGTCTTTTACCCGGGTTACGTCGTCGGGCTCGTAGTGGTTCATGTCGCTGGAGGAGATGAGCATAATCTTGTCGGAGTGGTCCCTGAGCAATCCGCCAATGGCCTCTCCCAGGGCTTGCAGGGGTTCGTATCTGGCGGTGCCGACGGCAATGGGGAGAAAGGTGAACTCGGGCAGCGCCGCCTGCAAGAAGGGCAGCTGCACCTCAATGGCGTGCTCGCCACGGTGGGCCGTATCGTCCTCTTCCAGGAGCGGGCAGGCGCGGCGCAGTGCCGCGCCGAGTTCGCTGTCAATCTGCGCCTGGCCAAGCGGCGTTTGCCACGCGCCTTCGGTCATGACGGCGAGCGGGCGGCCGTAGCCGGTGTGATTGGGGCAGAGAATGACAAAACGCCTGGGCAGGTGCAGCCGTCCGTACACCGCGCCGGCCACGTGCCCGGAATACATATAGCCTGCGTGGGGGACAACACAGGCGAGAGCGGAAATCTTTTCGCCCTCCAGCGCCGTGTAGATCTTGATTTCCTGGCTGAGCGCTTCGGGAGAACGGGGGTAGAAATACCCAGCCACAGCCGGTTCACGCACGGCGGTGATCATACGGCCTCTCAATCTGCAGCCGCTGCCCTCAAGCCGCGGAACAGGGCAGCCATCTTTTCCAGCGAGACAGCTTCCGCCCGCACACCGGGCTGCAGGCCGGCCTTCTTGAGGGCGGCGGTCAGGGCGCGGGAATCGAAGCGCAACTTGAGGTTGTTCCCCAGGGTCTTGCGCTTCTGGCCGAAGGAGAGCTTGAGAAATTCAATGAACTCCTGCTCCGGCACCCGCAACCTGTCCATCTGAGGAGCTATGGTAAGCCGAAGAACAGAGGAATGCACCTTGGGGGGCGGATTAAAGGCGTCCGGGGGCAGGGAGAACAGCTTCTCCACTTTGGCGTAGAGCTGAACGGTGGCGGAGAGCAGACCGTAGTCGCGAACCCCGGGCCTGGCGGCAATGCGATCCGCAACCTCCTCCTGCACCATGATGACAATGGTTTCAAAATAGGCATGGTACTGAAACAGGTGGAGCAGGATGTCGGAGGTGATGAAGTAGGGCAGGTTGCCGACCAGGCGGGCCTTTTCGGGCACGTGGACGATGCCGGGATGGTTCATTCCGGGACGCGGGCCGAGCACGGTGCTGAAGTCAATGGCAAGAATGTCGCCCTCAATGATCTCGACATTTTCGAGGCGGTTGAAGTGCATGCGCAACTGCGCCGCCAGGACGCGGTCAAGTTCGATAGCGATAACACGGCGAGCCCGTTCGGCCAACGCGTTGGTCAACGCGCCGCGCCCGGGGCCGATTTCGACCACCGTCTTTTCGGAGACATCACCCAAAGCATCCACAATGCGTTGGGCGGCGTGTTGGTCAACCAGAAAATGCTGTCCCAATTTGGGGCGCTTACGGTGAGCGCAAGAATCGCCGCTGATTCGCGCCTGCAATCGTGGCGGCTGCGGTTTCCACAGCTTGGTGACGTTCTCCACGTTGACCCTCTTTCCTTTCGCCATTTAGACTCGAACTTCAGCTTAAGGCGCCGGCGCGGACCGTGGCTTCCCATGCGGGGAGCAAACCGCTCGTGGTCCGCCAAGCGCGTTATATTTCTTTGGAGGCCGAATCCCGATGCACATTGTATTTGCCGCATCCGAGTGCGTACCCTTTGCCAAAACTGGCGGCTTGGCTGACGTGGTCGGGGCCCTGCCGCCCGCTCTGGCCTCGCTCGGACACCGGGTTACGGTCTACCTGCCGCTTTACCGGCAGACCAAGCTACCGGATGCCAAGCCAGTGTTGCCCAGTGTGACCGTTCCCTTCGACGACCGCTACCGCTTCTGCTCGGTGCTGGATGGCGGCATGCACTCTGGAGTGCAATTCTATTTCATTGACTACCCGCCCTACTTCGACCGGGAAGCGTTGTACGGAACCTCGGTGGGCGATTATCGCGACAACGCTGAGCGTTTTGCCCTGTACAGCCGCGCCGTACTGGAATCCTGCAAGATTCTGGGGGTGCCCGACGTGTTCCACTGCCACGACTGGCAGTCGGCGCTGGTGCCGGTGCTGCTGCGCTCGGTTTACGCCGAAGATCCCGCTTTCCGCGACGTAGGCTGCGTCTTCACCATCCACAACATGGGGTACCAGGGCTTGTTCCCCCCGGAAATTTTGCCCTTGCTGATGCTGCCCTGGGACCTGTTCACCATTACCCGCATGGAATTTTACGGCAACGTGAATTTTCTCAAGGGCGCGCTGGTATTTTCCGATTTCATTACCACCGTCAGCCGCAAATACAGCCAGGAGATTCAGACCGCGGAATACGGCTTCGGCCTGGAAGGGGTGTTGCACGGGCGTTCGGCAACCGTAACCGGCATTTTGAACGGCGTGGATTACAGGGAATGGAGCCCGGAAACGGACAAGTTCACGGCGGCGCGCTACTCCCCTGAGGACCTGAGCGGCAAGGCGGCGTGCAAGCGGGACCTGCTCACGCAGTTCGGCATCACCGATGCCGACCCCAAGCTGCCGGTGATCGGCATCGTTTCCCGGTTCGCGGCGCAGAAGGGATTCGACCTCATCTCGCAGGTGATGGACCGGCTGGCGCGGGAAGAGATGATCGTGGTGGCGCTGGGCGCCGGCGACAAGGAGTACCAGGACATGTTTCTGCGGCTGCACAAGCAGTATCCGCAAAAGATCGCGGTGAAAGTCGCCTACGACAACGCGCTGGCCCACAAAATTGAGGCGGGAAGCGACATGTTCCTGATGCCTTCGCGTTATGAGCCCTGCGGGTTGAACCAGATCTACAGCCTGAAATACGGCACGGTGCCGATTGTGCGCGCCACCGGAGGCCTGGACGATACCATCGAGAACTGGGACCCACGCGCCGGCAGGGGAACGGGATTCAAGTTCAGCGAGTACACGGGCGAAGCCCTGCTGCACACGGTGAAGCTGGCGCTGAAGGCTTACCAGGACCGTGATGCGTGGCAGCGGCTGATGCGCAGCGGGATGAGCAAGGATTTCTCCTGGAACGCTTCCGCGCGCGAGTACGTGCGAGTGTACGAGCGGGCGCGGCAACTGCGCACTATCAACGCGGCGTAGAAACTTCGCGGGCGAGGGTGCCCGCGCCCCAAACCGCTCCGGCCGCAAACCCGCTCATTTCACAGTGGTCAGCGCGGTGGGCGCTGAGGGCGTGGCGTAGGGCGACTGGTCCACTTTTTCCAGCCCGCTCGAGTTCGCCGCAAATTCCGAAAGGTTAGCCGACAATCCGTTTCCCACAAATACAAAGTTGCCGGTAAGGTCGGGAGCGACAAATACGGGACTGCGTCCCACCGGCACCGGAGATCCCGCCGGGGAGGGCACCCCGCTCGAACTGAGCGCAAACCTGGTGAGCGTGTTCGAACCTTGATTCGCCACGTAGATAACTTCGCCCGCTGGGGCCGCCGCGACGGAAATGGGTCCGGTTCCGGCGGCGAAGGGGGAACCAGCGATTGGGGCGAGGCTGCCGTTGGAAGCGATAGCGAAGCCGGAGATGGTGTTCGAAAGCAGGTTGGCTGTATACAAGAATTTGCCGGAAGCATCCATGGCGATCGAACTAGGTTTGCTTCCCCCGGCCGGGAATGGCGAGCCCGGAACCGCGGTTAGTCCTCCGGTGGTGGTATCAACGGCGAAGGCAAAAACTGCGTTGGAGGTTGAATCCACAGCATAGAGCACGTTGGAGGATGAAACCGCCAGGGAGGCCGGGGATATGCCGCAGGAGAAAGGCGAGCCGGAGATAGGCTTCAGGTTTCCAGTGCGGGTATTGATGGAAAAAACGGAAAGCGTGCCCGAGCCGGCATTGGCCACAAACAGTTCGTTTCCGTCGGAGCGGAAGGCCAGCGCAGTGGGGTTGGTGCCGGTTAAAACCCGCGGCGGGAGTTCCTTGAGCGCCCCGGTTGCGCTATTGATGGTGAAGGTCGCGATGTCGCCCTCGCCGGTATTGGCCACATAGGCGAACTTTGCCGAAGGGTGCGCGGCAATTGCAGTGGGAAAAACGCCCGCTGGATAGGGCGAGCCGGCCATCGGCGTCAGCAGGCCGCTGCTGTCGTCCACACGATAGGCAGCCACCTGATTGTTGCTCAAGGTAACGTATGCCAAATGGCTAGGAGCGGTGCTGCAGGCGCTGCAGCAGGCTACTGCCGCCGAAAGCAAAGCTGTAATCCAGAAATGATTGCGTGACATTTGCGTCCTCATTGTCCTAACCGGCGGACCCGCTCGGGCGACATTTTCAGCAGAGGCGGGCATCAGTGGCCACCCCAGCGAAACACCAGGCCGGTGGAAACCCTGATATTTGTCTGGTCTACGCCGAAGGTGTGAGTCTTCAGATAATCAGCTTGAAAAACGCGCGCGGCAAAGCGCGGACGCAGGCGAATGTCCAGGCCGGCCCCTCCGCCGTATTCGAGGCCGCTATTAGTCGCCCCGGAGATATGGTTGCGGGCCATTCCAACCAGCCCGCGGATGAAAATAGTGTTGCGGTGCCGGCGATAAGCCAACTCCGGACCAGTAAGAAAATTGTAGGCGTTGAACGCCAGCCCGTAGTGTTTCCCATAATTGCCGCTGAAATCGGCGACCACGCCCAGCCAGGGTTTGTAAACGTACACCGTGCCGGTGGCGGCCCAGCCGTTAAGGTTAATCTGGTGGGGCAAACCCATGGAGGCGCTGTCAAAGCGCAGGTAGGAATAGCCGGCGAAAATGTCCGCTTTGGACTGTGGAGAAACTCTCGGTTTAGATTGCTGGGTTGCCGTTGGTGCGGATTGTTGGTCGGCGGCTGAATCGGATTGTTGAGCCGCCGCCGTCAAGGCAATGAGCAAGATAATTAAGCCACACAGGACAAGGCGAGAACGCATTCATCCCCCTGCATATTTCCTCTCAAGTGTACTTGCAACCGGCTGCGGCGTCTGCGCCTGGGCACAGACGCAATACAAACCCAAAGAAGTGCGGTGGGTTGCGAGAAGGCAATAATATAAACGTTCAACATATGTAAATTCTCAATCTGACTTCTTCGGCGGCCGCGGTAGCGTTGACCCAGCCCCATTTCAAAGCATAAGATTCGGCTTCTCCCCGGGAACCAGCTAGCCAGCACCAACAGGAGCCTGTCCGTGAAAAAGATTGTCCTTGGAATTGTGTGCCTGCTCGTCTCCAGCCTGTGCATGGCCGCAGACGCGCCGCTGTTGCTGAGCAAGCCGGCGGTCAGCCGGACGCAAATTGCGTTCACCTACGCCGGGGATTTGTGGGTGGTGAGCCGCGAAGGTGGCGATGCGCGCCGCCTGACCACAGGAGCGGGCATCGAGACCGACCCTATGTTTTCGCCGGACGGCTCGCTGATCGCCTTTACCGGGGAGTACGACGGCAACCGCGATGTTTACCTGGTGCCGGCGGAAGGAGGAGTTCCCCGCCGCCTCACCTACCATCCCGGGGCGGACCAGGTTCTGGGCTGGACGCCGGACGGCAAAAGCATCCTGTTCAGCTCACCGCGCAACAGCTTTATCGGTTTCATTGACCGGCTTTACACCATGCCGCTCAGCGGGCACGGGTTTCCCGATGAACTGCCGCTGCCCAGTGGGGAGGAGGCGTCGTTCTCACCTGATGGAACGCAACTGGCCTACGTGCCGCACCCCCAGTGGGAACCGGGATGGAAGCACTACCGCGGCGGGCAGACGACGCCCATCTGGATTGTGAATCTGGCTACTTCCCACATTGAGGCCGCGATTCCGCGCGAGAATTCCAATGACTCCAATCCCATGTGGGTGGGGGACACCATCTATTTTCTATCCGACCGCAGCGGCCCGGTGAGCCTGTTTGCCTATGACACCAAGAGCAAACAGGTGAGCGAAGTGGTGGCCAATCGCGGCTTGGATTTCAAATCGGCTTCGGCCGGGCCGGGGGCCATTGTGTACGAGCAGTTCGGTTCGCTGCACCTCTACGACCTGAACACACGCCAGGCGAAGGACGTCAATGTGCGTGTGGCCGGCGACCTGCCCCACCTGCAGCCCCACTTCGTGAAAATTGATGCCAAGGACATTCACAACATCGAGCTCTCGCCGACCGGGGTGCGCGCCGTGGTGGAGGCGCATGGCGATATTCTCAGCGTGCCTTCGGATAAAGGCGATATCCGCGACCTTACCAACACCACGGCGGTGGAGGAGCGCGATCCGGCCTGGGCGCCGGACGGGAAATGGATCGCGTACTTCTCCGACGCTTCCGGCGAGTATGGCCTGGAACTGCGCGACCAGAGCGGACTGGGCGAGGTGCGCAAAATCAACCTGGGCAATCCGCCATCATTCTTCTATTCGCCCAAGTGGGCGCCGGACAGCAAGAAAATCGCCTACACCGATAAGCGTTTGAACTTGTGGTACGTGGACCTGGCCAAGGGCGCGCCGGTGAAGGTGGACACCAACCTTTTCGAAGCTCCGGAGCGCACGCTGGATCCGCAATGGGCGCCCGACAGCCAGTGGCTGACCTACACCAAGCTGCTGCCTAATCACCTGCACGCGGTGTTTGTTTACTCGCTGGCCAGCGGCAAGTCATTCCAGATTACGGACGGCATGAGCGATGCCCGCCATCCCGCTTTCGACGAAAACGGCAAGTACCTGTACTTCCTGGCCAGCACCGATGTGGGGCTGAGCGCCGACTGGCTGGATATGTCGAGCATCAATCGTCCCGTGACCAGCAGCGCTTACGTAGTGGTCCTCGGCAAAGACCTGCCTTCGCCCCTGGCGCCGGAGAGTGACGAAGAGAAGGTCGCGGGCGAACAGAAGAAGGAACAGGACAAGCCGCTAAGCGTAACTAAGGACAAGAACAAGAAGAAGAGCGCGGCTGCCGACGAGGAAGAGAGCAAGCCGGAAGATCAGGACAAGGAGGAATCGAAGGGAAAGAAAGAACCGGCGGTGGTGCGCGTGGACATGGAAAACATAAGCCAGCGCATCCTTGTTCTTCCCATTCCGGCGCGTAATTACGAGGATCTGGAGGCAGGCAAGACCGGGAATTTGTTCCTGCTGGAGGCGCCACCGGTGCTTTCGCAGGAAGATTCTGAAAATCCCAAGATGGTGCTGCACAAGTTCGACTTGAAAAAGCGGAAGGTGGACAAGTTCGTGGATGGTATTGCCGACTTCCGCTTGTCGCACGACGGCAAGAAGCTGCTCTTCCGCAAAGGAGAACAATGGATTATCGCCTCCACCGACGCTCCTCCCAAGCCCGACGGAGGCGAGCCCAAGCCGGGAGAGGGGCCGCTGAAGCTGGAAAGCATGCAGGTGTATGTGGACCCGCGGGCAGAGTGGGACCAGATGTATCGCGAGGTGTGGCGCATTGAGCGGGACTTCCTCTATGACCCGCACTATCACGGGCTGAACCTGCAGGTAGCTTCGGCGACGTACGCCCCCTATCTCAAGAACATCGGCGATCGCGACGAACTGAACTACCTGTTTGAGGAGATGCTGAGCAATCTGAGCCTGGGGCACGTTTTCGTTCGCGGCGGCGATATGGACGAACCCAAGCCTCTGGCCAAGACGGGCCTGCTGGGCGCCGACTACAACATCGCTAACGGGCGCTACCGGTTTTCCAAGGTCTATAACGGCGAAAACTGGAATCCCGACCTGAAGGCGCCGCTTACCCAACCCGGGGTGAACGTGAAAGCCGGCGAATACCTGCTGGCGGTGAACGGGCGCGAACTGCATGACAGCGACAACCTGTTCAGCTTTTTCCAGGGGACAGCCGGTAAAACGACGGTGCTGAGGGTTGGCCCCAATCCCGATGACAAGGGCGCGCGCGAAGTGACGGTGGTGCCCATCGAGAGCGAGTACAACCTGCGCCGCCGCGCCTGGATTGAAAACAACCGGCGTACGGTGGATCAAATGACGGGCGGCCGCGTAGCCTATGTTTATCTGCCAAACACCGCCGAGGCCGGCTACACCTACTTCAACCGATACTTTTTCTCGCAAATTGATAAGGAAGCAGCGGTGATTGACGAACGCTTCAACACCGGCGGCGACATCGCCGACTACATTGTTGATTACCTGCGGCGGCCGATCATGAGCCTGATGATGACGCGCGAGGGCCGCGACCAGTCCAGTCCGCTGGGCTCGATTTATGCTCCCAAGGTTATGGTGATCAACGAAATGTCGGGCTCCGGCGGCGATGCCTTGCCCTGGTACTTCCGCAAAGCCGGCATCGGGCCGCTCATCGGCAAACGCACCTGGGGCGGTCTGGTGGGCATTTATGATTACCCCGAGCTGATGGATGGGGGATTCGTCACGGCGCCGCGCATCGCCATTTACGGGCTGCAGGGGCAGTGGGAAGTAGAAAACCATGGTATCCCGCCGGATTACGACGTGGAGATGGATCCTCAGGCGTGGCGCAACGGCCACGACCCACAACTGGAGAAAGCGGTGCAGGTGGTGCTGCAGGAATTGAAGCAGCACCCGCCGCAGCAGTACGCGCGGCCGCCGTATCCCAACTATCAGCAGCAAATGGGAGTGGCGGCGGCGAAATAGGACCCAGAACTCAACCGTCAGCAATCAGCGATCAGCCGGGACACTGAGCTGCCAAGTGGGAGATGCTAGGGTTCTCGGAAGCGGAGCAGGTCGCCTGCCAAAAGCTGGGCCTGGGGATCATCCGGGGGCAGCGACCCGGTCCAGGGCCGGCCATGGCGATTTACCAGGCGAGTGGTGGGCGGGTGAGAGACCCATTCGTCGCCGGCCTGCTCGCGAACCGTCATGCTGAACGCGCCGGCTGGTGCGTGTTCCCCCAGCTTCCATTCAAAAAGAGAAGCCTCCAGGCCCTCGCTGAGAGCCTCGGTAGGAAGCAGGCAGAGGATCCAATCGTGCCGCGCCAGATGGAGAGTCGCGCCCGCGGCGGGAAAAACCCGCGCGCCATATTCGCGGGCCACGGCGGCGGTGCCGTCCTGCGAGGCATCATCGAAAATCAGCAGCTCATCGCAGGGGCGCAGCGACTCCAGTGTCCGTCCAAGGCGCAATTCATCATGGTGCGTGTGGATGAGGGCGGTGAGCCTGGGCATGGAAAAAGGGATGGTAGCACACCACCAAGCTGCCGCTTCCGGCGGAGTCCGTACCGGGAGAGGATGGGGCTAGGAGTTGGTGGTCGCTGACAACGCCAGCGGCCGCGACTGGGCGCGCGGCAGTTCGATTATGACCACCGCGCCGGGCTGCAGGTTTTCGGCGCGAATTTCTCCGCCGTGTTCCTTGATCAGGCCATAGCAGATGCTCAGTCCCAGGCCGGGTCCCTTGCCCACCGGCTTGGTGGTGTAGAAGGGATCGAAGGCACGGTTGAGGTCACTGAAGCCTTTTCCCGAATCGGCAAAGCGAATCACGACGTGGCTGTGCCGGGCGAACATCTCAATGCTGATGCGCCGCTCGGTCATGCCATCTATCGCGTCCAGAGCATTGCCCATCAGGTTCACGAACACCTGCTTCATCTGGCCTTCATCTCCCACAATGCGGGGCAGCGTGGGATCAATGCTGGTGCGCAATTCGATGCGTTCGCTGCGCAGCTTGTATTCGAACAGGGCCAGGGCTTCGCGCAGGACCAGCTGCAGGTCGAGAGGCGTCTGTTCAATGGTCTTGCCGCGGGCAAAGCGCAGCAGGTTATCAATGATGCGCTGCATGCGCCGACTCTCGTGGCTGATTTTCTCCAATTTTTTTCGGGCATTCTCCGGCTGTACTTCCTCCAGCAGCAGTTCGGAGAATCCGGAGATCGAGGTCAGAGGATTGTTCAGTTCGTGGGCCACGCCGGATACCAGCTTGCCGATGGCGGCCAGTTTCTCTGAGCGGATGAGTTGCTGTTGCAAGGCGGCATTTTCGAATGAAACCGACAAGTCGGCGGCCAGCAGCTCGATTTTGGACATCTCCTCGGAGCTCACCCGGGTGACGTCCTTGGGATCGTCCAGCGAAATACAACCCAGGCACCGCCCGGTGGAAGAACGCAAAGGAACAATGACTTCGTCACCGTTTTCCCAAATCGGATTGGGAGGGAACTGTTCCACGCTGCGCACCGGGTCAAAACTGGCGAGGTCGCGATATTTGATGAGAATGGAACTGGAGCCGAGAGGCTGGCCAAGGGACGACATCTCTGCAATATGGGCGCCGGTCCAGTGTTGCACCTTGTCGCGGAGTTCACGGCTGGCCTGGGGTGAAAGGCCGCTCTCGCCGGCGATCTCCAGCTTGCCTTCCTCATTCTCCCAGTTCACGGCGACGCGGCGGAAGTTGCTGAACTGGGTTATTACGCGCGCGATTTCCGGGCACATGAGCTTGGGGTCGGCGCCGGTGAGCAGACGGGAGGTGATCTGAGAAAAATACTGCAGTTGCCTGTTGGCCTGATGTTCGCGGGCGTTCACCGCCAGCAGCGAGAACGACTTATCCTCCAGCAGCGTCAAAATCATGCCGAAAGCCACAAAATATTTGGGCACGTTCCAGATTTCAGGGTTGATGGCCACATGGGGCAGGAAGTGGTCAGTGAGAGCGCCCACGGGAAAGACTGCTCCCCAAAAGAAAAAGCCCAGAGCCGTAGTGGTAACACCCGGGGAGCGGCGCTGGTAAATGCGATAGAAATTCACGCCGGCTAACATGTAACCCAGAGCAAGGACGGCGAGCGTACCGGTGTCATAGTTGCGATACCAGGCATCATGGATGGACCAGCAGCCGATGGCAGGCAGGAACACCGCCACGGCCTGGCCGAAGCGGGGTAGAGGCCGTCGGACGCGCAACAGAAAAGCCGTCGAGCCAAAGAAGATTGCCCCCATGGTGGCCAGGTAAGGCCAGCGCAGATCCAGGGGAATGCCAGCCAGGATGGAGTGCGCCAGCACAGGTGGCACCAGGAGCAGAAAAAAGAAGCACAAGCGGCGCCGGCTATCAAAAATAGCCTTCCATGTGGACGCCACAAAGACGGTGCCTGCCAGCTCCAGACCGGCAAGCTCCACCACGCTCGCGAATTGTCCGCGCCAGCCTGGGGCGGCGTCGAAGGCCTGGGCTATGAAGTGCGCCAGAATCAAGGCCCAACCGACGATCCATAGCCGCACCGTGCGCGAGGGAGCGTGCTTGCGCAGGGATACGAAGATGCCCAGCAAGACGCAAAGCACCAGGATGGTCGGCAGCTTATCCAGCAGAGAACTCATGAAGGTTGTTTGGGGAATGCTAGAACAGTGGAATGTTATGGGAGGAGAGACGAGGTCGCCAGAGAACTTTAGTAACTTATCAGGAACCAGGTCCCGGAGAGCATGTTATGAGTGCAAAAGAAGGGAAGCGACAGCCGGCTGTCACCTCCCCCTTGGACTCAGAGCTAATTAAGTTGCTGCCGGCCCGAATTCGGTCCGTGCTCGGTGGGAATCACCGAAACCGGCGCCTGTAATTGGAAATTGAGCACAGTTTCTGAGGGCAGCACGATCTGCTGGCCCTTGGTAGCTGCGGAAACGCCGGTGCCCGCGCCCGCGCCTACAGTGGCTCCAACGGCCGCGCCCTTGCCGCCGCCCAGCAGACCACCCAGGATTGCGCCGATGGCGGCGCCGCCGCCTACTTTGGCGGCCGTCGCCTTGCCGCGCGAGCTGCCCCTGCGGCTGTACTGGTTGGTTTGCAGGCTATAGGACCTGCCATTCACAGAAAGCCGGGTCAGCGACAAGATGATGTCAGACTGGCCGGCGAAGCGGCCGGCGCTCTTGACTTCGTCCAGACGACCAGTCACGTCGAAGCCGGCAGGGACTACCACGTTGCCGTTTTCATCGGCCAGCGGGGAATCCAGAGTGGCGCGAAAACTCTGGCCCGTCTGGTTTTTCTCGCTGTCAATGGGCTCAATCAGACGAATGGCGATGTTGGTTCCGGCAGGAACCACGACCGGCTTGGGGGGCGGCGGCGGAGCAGGAATTGAAGCCTCCGCGGGCGCTGGTGCAGCCGGAGCTGAATTCATAGCCATATCGTTGGAAGGGGAGGTGTTGCTGGCTTCCGCGGGAGCCCGGCGTGCGCGGTGGCGGGGAGCGCGGCGGCGTTCCGGAGCCGGGGCCGGAGGAGGCTCCTCCTGCTGCGCAGCAGGCTCTACGGCCGGCGCGGGCGCAGCGGCCTGCGCGGGGGCGGAAACTTCCAGATTGTTGACCACGGTTTTGACGCCTTCTATCTGAGCCGCATCGGCGGCCGCAGTGGCACGCTCGGCGTCACTATTCGCGTAGCCGGAAAGGGTAACCACACCATTGGCCGATTGCACCGTGATTTGACGGCTCTGCACGTTGGGGTCGGCATAGATCTTGCTCTGCACGTTGCCCGCAACCTGCGCATCATTCGGGGCACGCGAGCAGCCGGTAACCAAACCCAAGGATCCCGCCAGCAGCAGCGTACATAGATATAGGGCAAGCTTCGGGTTCATAAAAGACACTCCTCTGGGAATGCGGGGTTTCTGCTACCAGTTTAGATGCAGAGCGGCTACTCTCCAATTATAAAAATTGGCACCGAGGGCCTAGACCCTGTGAGAGTGTAAAGAACTGTAATCGGGGGAGTTGCCGGTGCGGACAATTCCCTGGGGACGTGAGTGACCGGGAGGGCAATTTGCATAGCCGACGGCAGCAAACTCTGCCTCAGGGCGATGGTAAGCTCTCTCGGTGGCTGATCTGACGGCATTTGTTTTGGCGGGAGGCAAGAGTTCGCGCATGGGAGCGGACAAGGCCTTTCTCCTGCTCGAGGGCCGCACACTGCTCGAGCGCGCGCTGGAGTTGGCGAACTCGGTGGCCGAAGAGGTCCGCATCGTGGGCGCGCGGGATAAATTTGCCGCCTTTGCGCCCGTAATCGAGGATCAATATGAGGAGCGCGGGCCCCTGGGCGGAATCCATGCCGCGCTGAATGCCAGCAGCAGCCCGCGCAGCCTGATTCTGGCCGTGGACTTGCCCTTCCTGGAGGAGAGATTTCTGCGCTACCTGCTGGCCGAGGCTCGCGCCGGGAGTGCCACCGTCACCGTGCCGCGAGCAGGGGGAGGATTACAGCCGCTGTGCGCCGTGTATGGCCGGGAATTTGGAGAACTGGCGGAGCATGCCCTGGCGGCGGGCCGAAACAAGATTGACACTCTGTTTGCCCAGATCCCAGTGCGTATTATCGAAGAAGAAGAACTGGCGCGCTTTGCCTTCTCTGCCGCGATGTTCGACAATTTAAATACCAGGGATGAGTGGGAGCAGGCGCGCCGGCGCCGGCAACAGAAAACATGAGCTCCATTCTTACCAGCGCGCCCGCCGACGGCCATGACCTCGCGCCGGCCACTCGCTCCGGAGAGCAAGAACAATCCCCGCGTAAGCCCTACATTGAGTTCAAGCATGTGTTCAAGACGTTCGGCTCCAATTGTGTTCTGGATGACGTGAGCTTCGATGTAATGCCAGGAGAGACGGTCTGCATTCTGGGGCGCAGCGGAGTAGGGAAATCGGTGTCCCTGCACCACATCATGGGATTCCTGAAGCCGGATTCGGGGCGAGTGATCGTAGCCTTCGAGGACATTACCGATTATCCCGAAGAAGAGCTGGAGCGTATTCGCAAGAAGGTCACTATGGTTTTCCAGAACGGCGCCCTGTTCGATTCTCTGACGGTCGGCGAGAATGTGGCTTTTCCCCTGCGCGAACGCGGCGATCTGAATGAAGAACAGATTTACCAGATCGTAGACGGGCTGCTGGATATGGTGGGCGTGAAACCGATGCGCGACGTGCTGCCCTCCGACCTTTCCACCGGCATGAAACGTTCGGTGGCCATCGCGAGGGCCCTGGCTGCGCAGCCGGAATGCGTGCTTTATGACGAGCCCACCACCATGGTGGACCCGCTCATGGCACAACTGCTCGGCGACCTTATCAAGAAGCTTAAATTTCAGCTCAAGCTGACCAGCGTGGTCGTAACTCATGACATGCGCCTGGCCAAGAAATTAGCCGACCGTGTGGTCTTCCTGCACGAAGCCAGGGTGATTTTTTTCGGCACCACTGCCGAGATGGTGCGCTCACGCGAGCCCATCGTGAAAGAGTTTCTGGAACTGGATGAGTTGCGGCTCGAACCTCCGCCACTGGGACAGAAGAGCGGAGAATGGCGCAGCGAAACCTGAGCCCGGGGAGAGAGCCGAGGTCAGAAGCCTTCGGCCATCAGGCGCTCGACCGTCAGTTCGGCGGCGGCTTCCTCCCCGCGTACCATCTTCTCCACGTATTTGGCCACCAGGTCCACTTCCAGATTGAGGGGATCGCCGGGCCGCAAGGACTTCAAATTGGTCATCTCGATAGTGTGGGGAATGATGGCGATGGTTACGGCGGTTCCTTCCAGTTTGGCCACGGTCAGGCTGATTCCTTCCACCGACAGCGAACCCTTGTGGACCACGTAGCGCTCCAGGTCCTGAGGAATTTCCAGGCGCAGCCAGAAGTCGTTTCCGCCGGGAATGGGATCGAGGCCCAGAAATTTGCCGGTGCCATCCACGTGTCCCTGCACCAGGTGGCCGCCGAAGCGGCCATCGGCACGCATGGGCAGCTCAAGGTTGACAAGAGCACCCTCGCGAATGCGGGAAAACGATGTCCGCGCCCAGGTTTCTGCCGCCAGGTCCGCGGCAAAAGATTGGGGCTGAACATCC
>DATEJK010000091.1:0-6729 GCA_035278025.1 Terriglobales bacterium
GTCCAACACTCGCGGCAGTTACGCTATGGAACTGAACCCCAGCCGCCTGACCCTGTTCACGGTCAATGGTTTTGTCCAGGATGAAATTGCCCTTGTTCCCTCCCGCCTGTGGGCGACCGTGGGCACCAAGCTGGAACACAACGAGTACACCGGCTTTGAAGTCCAACCCAACTTTCGGCTGCGCTGGAAGCCCCACCGCGAGCACACGCTCTGGGCGGCGGTCTCGCGCGCCATCACCATTCCTAATGACTTTCAGGTTCTCGCCCGGCGCCTGGAAGCGACCTTTCCCGGCCCCAACGGAATGCTGGGCGGCGTGGTCCTCATGGGGAGCCGCGATCTGGAGGAGCAGGGCTTGCTCTCCTACGAATTCGGCTATCGCGCCCAGCCCTCGCGCCACACGGCTTTTGATGTGGCCGGGTTCTACAACATCTATCACGACTTCATCAACGCCTGGCCGGGGCAGCCCCTGATAAACCCGTCTGGCCCTCCCCCGCAGTTCGTCGTCCCGGTTTATTTCCGCAATAACACCGCCACCCGAACCTATGGTGCCGAATTTTCCAGTTCCTATGCCCCTGCCCCTCGCCTGAAACTCCTGGCCAGCTATACCTGGCTGGTTATCCGGCCCTATCCGCTGGATGACCCTTGGGAGGCCCCTTTCCGCGCCGGGGATAGCCCGAGGAATCAGTTCCAGGTGCATTCCTATCTTTCGCTTCCCCGGAATCTCGAATTCGATACCGGGCTGTACTACGTGAGCGCTCTTTCTGCCCAGTTTGTTCCCGGCTACACCCGTCTGGACACTCGCCTGGGCTGGCGTCCCAGCGGGCGCGTGGAGTTCAGCCTGGGCTTGCAGAACCTGCTGCAGCCCCGCCATGTGGAATTTATCAGCCCCTCGGAATGGGGGCAGCACGCCCAGGTTGGCCGCTCCGCTTACGGAAAGATCACCTGGCGGTTCTGACGTGATGGCTCGCGCGAGGACATGAAGATGAGGCGGCGCCCGTCGTAGATGAAGTAGGCTTCGGCGTTCAGCCCGCCAAAGGTCAGCTGCTTGACGTGGCGAAGATGCTTCTCCAGCGGGTCGCGCAGCGGGTCGTGGAGCGTGCCATGAAATACCGGCCCGGCGGCGCTCAGCCCGGAGGTGGCGGTCTTCTGCTGGGCGGCGCATGGCTGGAGGAAGGCGAGGACAACCAGCCAACGGTCGAATCACTTGGACGCTTTGATATCCGTGCGACCCGCCAAGCATGACATTGATCGTCGCCTATCAAAAAAAAATCACCTAGTTTGTCATCCTGAGCGCAGCAAGGCGATTCGCTTTCGAGTCGCCTTGCGAAGTCGAAGGACCTTGCGGTTGGTCAAGATTATCAGTTTTACTTTCGCCCACCGGGAAAATCGGCTCGGCGGGCGGACCCAAATCGTCTTATAATCTCCGCCCCAAAGGTAAAGCACAACAATGCCCGCTAAAAAGAAGCGTTCGCGACCGACAACAAAAGCCAAGCCGAAGCCGCAACCAGCAGCCAAGCTGAGCAAGACCGAGGAAGACCTCCTCTGGCACATGGCCAACGGATATCAACTGGAGACCTCTTTGCTTTGGGATAACCCCATCTTGCGGCACCTGAGGGACAACATAGAAGTACGGGCCACAGCCAACCGAGGCACCATTGAAGCGCTGGAGAAGAACGGGCTAATCGCGGTCGCGAAAGAGGGCGGGGTGGTAAATCCTACGGTCTGGCGCCTGATTGGAACTAGACCCAAGCCGTAACCTTCATGCAACCTGAGCGGCCTGACCGCGCAGACAACCTTCCTCGCGGCTCTGCTTCTTTTGCCGCTCAGAGTATAAAAATTCCGGATGATTCTTCGTGAGGTGGTCCGACACTTCCGCACCTAACTTCTCAAGCGAATTATCAGAAACGGCGAATTGCTGATCGCAATGAACGCACTGAAAAGTGAGGGGGTCGTATTTCGCCAGCTTCAAATTTGATTCGTACATGGCGCACCTCTTCTAAATGGTTTGCACGTACGGTTCCATCGCTGGGAGTTGCTGGAAGGTATGCCGGATCAGCGATTTGAGTTCGCTCACTCGAGCTTCCCCATCCAAGGAGATCCGGGTAAGAGTTACCCGCCGCACGAAGTTTTCAGGTAGGGGAAGAAGTCGGCCCGGCATTTCTGCCGGGCCGCGATGAGAAATGAGTGGTGGTTTGGCCGAAGGCCGAGAGCCGACGACCGAGAGATCCTTCGCTGCGCTCAGGATGATCGCCCGCGGCTCAGACGCCGCGGAAAGCGCGATCAAATGTCGTAGTACAGCGCGAACTCATACGGATGTGGCCGCAGGCGTACCGCGTCCACTTCCTTGGCGCGCTTGTACTCGATATAGGTTTCCAGCAAGCCCTCGGTGAAGACGTCGCCTTTCAGCAGGAACTGGTGGTCTTTCTCCAGCGCGTCCAGAGCGTCTTCCAGCGAACCGGGCATGGAGGGAACCTTCGCCAGTTCCTCCGTGCCCAGATCGTAAATGTCCTTGTCCAGCGGCTGGCCGGGATCCATCTTGTTCTCCACCCCATCCAAGCCGGCCATCATCATGGCCGCGAAAGCCATGTAGGGATTGCAACTCGGGTCGGGCGGGCGGAACTCCACGCGCTTGGCCTTGGGCGAGGCCGAGTACATGGGAATGCGGCAGGCCGCCGAGCGATTGCGCCGTGAGTAAGCCAGGTTCACCGGCGCTTCAAAGCCCGGCACCAGGCGCTTGTAGGAGTTGGTGGTGGGCGCGATCAGCGCCGAAAGCGCCGGCCCGTGCTTGATCAGCCCGCCGATGTACCACAACGCCAGCTGCGACAGGCCTGCATAGCCATCGCCAGAGAAAAGCGGCTTGCCGCTCTTCCACAGCGACTGGTGGGTGTGCATGCCGCTCCCGTTGTCCTGGAACAGGGGCTTGGGCATGAAAGTCACCGTCTTGCCGTACTGGTTGGCCACGTTCCGCACGATGTACTTGTAGAGCATCATGTTATCGGCGGAGCGCACCAGGGAATCGAACTTCAGGTCAATTTCCGTCTGTCCCCCGGTGGCCACCTCGTGGTGGTGGCACTCCACGCTCAGGCCGGCGTTCTGCATGGTCAGCGCCATCTCGGTGCGCAGGTCCTGGTAGTGGTCCGTAGGCGGCACCGGGAAGTAGCCTTCCTTGTAGCGCGGTCGGTAGCCCAGGTTGTTCTCGGCGCGACCGGAGTTCCAGCGGCCTTCCTCGGCGTCAATAAAGTAGAAGCCGTGCTGCTCGCGCTGGTCAAAGCGCACGTTGTCGAAAATGAAGAACTCGGCTTCGGCGCCGAAGTAAGCGGTGTCGGCCAGGCCGGTGGAGGCCAGGTACATCTCCGCCTTCTTGGCGATGTAGCGCGGGTCGCGGTCATAGCGCTGCTTGGTGACCGGGTCCACCACGTCGCACACCATCACCAGCGTGGCTACCTCGGTGAACGGGTCCAGCATGTACCAGGCTGGGTCGGGGATGAGCAGCATGTCGCTCTCGTGGATGGCGGCCCAGCCCCGGATGGAGGAACCATCCATGCCGAAACCTTCTTCGAACGAGTCCTCGGAAAGTTGGTCAATGGGATAGGAAACGTGGTGCCACAAGCCAGGCAGGTCGGTAAAACGCAGGTCTAAAAGTTTGACCTCGTTCTTTTTTACAAACTCCATGATGGTCTTTGGATCAGCCATGCAAAAGCTCCTTTGCGCCGCTTCCGGGCGCGGATAGCCCTGTTCCGCCAAATACGGGATGAGCACGGTGGGCAAACGGCAAAATTGTCATGAAATTGGGGCAGGCACCTGCTGCTACAATCCAGAGGCAGCAGGATGTATTCAGGATACGTGGCGCTTGACCGGGGGAGGAAATTGATACTTTTTATGGCCGGGATAAAAGCCTTTTATTAGGAAGTAAGCCCTAATATTCCTATGACTTAGCCGGTAGAAATCAAGGAAGTAATTAGCAGTTAGCAATTAGCACTTGGCCGGCAACGAGTGTGTCCAGGCGAGATAAATGCTTTCCTGACTAAATGCTGAGTGCGAATTGCTAAGTACTGCTTTATGGACTTTGATCAACTGGAAACGTTTCTTGAAGTCGCCCGCCACGCCAGCTTCTCGCGTGCAGCGGAGAAGCGTTTCCGTACCCAGCCCGCCATTTCCTCCCAGATTCGCGCTCTGGAAGAGGAAGTTGGAGCCAAGCTTTTCGACCGCTCCGGCGGCAAGGTGGCACTGACCGCCGCGGGTAAAGTCTTCCTGCGCTACGCCGAAGAAACCCTGCAGGCCCGCCGCGTGGTCATGACCACGGTGCAGGAGATGGAGCGTGTGCCCCGGGGCGAGATCGTAGTCGCCGCCAACGAGGGCACCTGCCTGCACATCCTGCCCGAGGTCTTCGCCGAATTCAAGAAGCAGTACTCGCGCGTGGCGGTGAGCGTGCAGCGCTCCGAGCACAGCAAGATCCTGGAATCGGTGATTGATAATTCAGTGGACTTCGGAGTGGTGTCGCTGCCGGTGACCGACACGCGCCTGACCATCGTGCTCATTCACCGCGATGAACTGGTCCTGGTTGCGCCGCCCAATCATCCCCTGGCCAGGCTGGAGGCGGTGCCGGTGGAGGAAATTGCTAAATTCCCACTGCTGTTGCCCAAGGTGGGCCGGACCCGCGATGCCATCGAGAACATGTTCCACGAGCGCCGCCTGCGTCCGCAGGTCTCCATGGAACTCGATTCCAGCGAACTGCTCAAGCGCTTCGTAGCCGCTCAGGTCGGCTTGGGCTTTATCGCCCGCTCCAACGTGGCGGAAGACGTGCGCGCCGGCGTGCTGGCTGCCCTGCCCATCGCCGACGCGCAATTTCGCCGCGACCTGGCTCTGGTGTTCCGCAAAGACAAAGCGCTCAGCCGCGCCGCGCTCGCCTTTATTGACATCGCCGTCAAGCTCAAGCGGCCCACACCAGTAGTGAGTAGTCAGTAGTCGGGAGTTAGGACCCGGCAAAGCGCACCTCTGGTGCCGGTATCCGGGAACCGGCAACTGCCCTACTGCGCTAGCACGTGCTTCACGGTGTCGCCCTGGAACACCATCGCCTCCAGCACACGTTGGCCGCTGGAATCCGGTGCATACCAGAACTGGGTCTGCTCGGCCTTCCCATTCAACGCCTGCATGTCGCACTTTACGCGGTATTCCTGCTTACCCAGTTTGAACACCATGATATGCTCGGATCCTTCCATGACGTGCGTGAGCTTGTATTCACCCGCAGGCAGCACCTGCGCGCCCACCTTGGCCGGTTCCGTCAAAGTCACTGTTCTCTTTGCCTTAAACCCGGTCGCCTGTTGCGCCCACAACATGGCGCCCAATCCCAACAATGTAAGTAATAAAAGTGCAGTTTTGCGCATAGTTTCTCCTTCCAGCCGTGTCGCTTGCCTGCCCGGAGTTTTCCCGGTTCCATGCGACCTTTTAATGTAGAACCTGGAGAGCTGGGATACGGTGATTCGCCTCACGACAAAATGTGACGGCTACACATGGCGGTTGTGTCAGGCGCTGAACTTTAGGCTCCGTTCAGGAAACAAAAGGCCCGCCCCTGATTTCGAGGCGGGCCGTCGGTCGCTATCTTCGGACCGCAGGAAGGCCGTCCCTTCAAAGCAGCCTACACTCCAATTACTCCCACCAGCTCCTTCACCGCTCCAGCGCTCTTCTCCACCGCCGCTTTTTCTTCCGGCGTGAGCTTAATTTCAATGATCTGCTCGATACCCCGCGTACCTAGTTTGCAGGGCACGCCCACGTACAGCCCACGCAGGCCATACTCGCCTTCCAGGTAAGCGGCACAGGGCAGAATTTTCTTCTTATCCTTGAGGATCGCCTCCACCATCTCAGTCACAGCGGCTGAAGGAGCGTAGTAGGCGCTGCCGGTCTTCAGGTATTTGACGATCTCGGCGCCGCCATCGCGGGTGCGCTGCACCAGGCGTTCGATGGTCGCTTTGTCCATCAATTCGGTGATGGGAATGCCGGCCACGGTGGAGTAGCGCGGCAGCGGCACCATGGTATCGCCATGCCCACCCAACACGAATGCGGTCACGTTTTCCACGCTCACTTTCAGTTCCGTAGCGATAAAGGCGCGGAAACGGGCCGAGTCGAGCACCCCCGCCATGCCAATCACCCGGTTGCGGGAAAAGCCGCTCATCTTGTAGGCCGCCTGCGCCATGGCGTCCAGCGGGTTGGAGACGATGATCAGGATGCAATTAGGCGAATACTGCACCACCTTCCCGACCACGTCTTTCATGATCCCGTGATTGATTTTGAGCAGCTCGTCGCGGCTCATGCCCGGCTTGCGCGGCACTCCGGCGGTGATGACCACGATGTCAGAGTTCGCCGTGTCTTTGTAGTCTTGCGTGCCAAATACAAAGGAATCCTTCTTCTCGATGGGCATGGCTTCCAGCAGGTCCAGGCCCTTGCCCTGAGGCACGCCCTCGATGATGTCAATCAGAACCACATCGGCCAGTTCTTTGGCCGCCATCCAGTGCGCCGCCGTGGCGCCCACATTCCCCGAACCTACAATGCTCACTTTATTGCGCATAATTTTCCCTTTCAAAAGCCTTTACCACAAAGGACACGAAGGAAACCGATTTGAAATCCCTTTGTGTTCCTTCGTGCCTTTGTGGTTAGTTCTTAATCGGCTGCGGTGGAGAGCCTGGCGTCCATGTTCTTAATAATGTAGTCGCCAAACTCGCTGGTCTTAACCTT
>DATEJK010000092.1:0-30505 GCA_035278025.1 Terriglobales bacterium
AAGAAGAGCAGACCGGGCCGGTTCAGTTGCGGGAGCTGGTCGAAAGCCGGCGACACGCCGCTGGGGCTGACGATCTCAACTGGGGCACTAGGCCGTTCCATACCAGTGGTGATGTCGAGAGCGTGCAATTTGAAGTGATAAGAGCTGGCCGCCTTGGTCTCGGCGACCACGTACATAGTTTTCGAAGGAAGGTCAATCACCGGGGTTGCCGTAACGCCGACCTGGGGAATGAGGTCGGCGCAATAGGGCGCCTGTCCAGCAGCGGCGCAGATATCGTTGCTGTCAACCGGCGTCCCTCCTGCATTGAGGCTCACCTGCCAGAGCACAGGCACGCTGGGATCGTCAGCATCAAAGGCGTACACACTGTTGTTCTCAGTGGCAACGTAGACCACGTTATGAGTTTTGCCGCCAATCGTGAGATTCGCCACATAGAGAGGCTGGGCATAGATGTACCCATCCACGTCCAAGGCGAACAGCTTGCCGAAGTTGCTGACGTTGACGTTGGAAGTATTGAGAATAATTTCCTGATTGTTCCAGGCGGTGCGGTCGGGATGATTCGATTGCGTAAGAACCGAGACCTGAGCGGAAAGCGCGGCCGCCAGAACAAAAACTGTTGCGAACAGCAATAACGTCTTAACTGATTTGAGGGAATAGTGCATAAGGACACCTTGCTGGATCGAAGAATAGACGAGAGCGGCTAAACCTAGTCATGGCGGGCAACGCCGGCAAGCGGCGCGCCAGCGTCAACCTTTTCTTTGGCCTCCGGGCCGCGGGTCCAGCGCATGCTGGAATCCAGGCGGCCTTCCTTCTGGAGGCTGGTAATCTGCTTAATTCTAAAATATTTTCCGCCCAGGAATTCATCCTTGGTGAGGCCGTGTTTCTGAAACGCGGCATACAACTGCTGCATGCCCTGGGCCACCGTCCACTGCGGTTTGAACTCCGGCAGCATGCTGGCGATCTTGGAGCAATCCACTCGATAGCAGCGCGGATCCGGTCCGCCGCCCGGAGCGTAGGTCACACGGCTGCCGGGTACGACTTTCTGCACCATGTCAGCCAGGTCGCGGATCTGGTAGTTCTCCTGGCTGCGACCGACGTTGAAGGCCTGGTTGTGAATGGCTTCCCTGGGCGCCTGCAGAACCGCCAGGAAGGCGCGGGAAATGTCTTCCACGTGGACCAGGGGCCTCCAGGGTGTGCCGTCGCTCTGGATCAACACTTCGCCCGTAGTGTAGGCAACTCCCACCAGGTTGTTGACCACAACGTCGCCCCGCAGTCGGGGGGAAGCACCGTAGGCAGTGGCATTGCGCAAAAAGGTGGGGCTGAACTTGTCATCCGCCAGCTGGGCGATATCGCGCTCGCTAAAGACTTTGGTTTCACCGTAGGCGGTAATGGGATTGAAGGCGGCATCTTCCCGCAGCATGGCATTGGTGTCAGACACGCCATAAAGGCTGCAGGACGAGGCATACAGATAGCGCGGCACGCCTGCCTGTTTGGCCATTTTGGCCAGGTGAACGGATGCGCGGTAGTTGATGTCGTAGGTGCAGTCCGCGTTCATATTGCCCAGAGGATCGTTGGACAGTGCCGCCAGATGGATGACCGCGTCGAACCCGGCGACGTCGCGCACCTCCACTTCGCGAATGTCTTTGCGCAAGGCGGGAATGGGCGGGTCGTCTTCGCCGAGCGTGCAGCCTTCGAAAAAGAAAGTATCAATGCCGGCCACCTCATGCCCGGCGGCCTGAAGCATGGGAACCATAACCGAACCTATGTAGCCATTATGTCCGCTCACCAAAACTTTCACCCTGCTCCTCCTTTAGAACTGCTACTTCGCGGTCAACTAGCGCCTGTCCAGCACTATCTTGCGCGCGTAAAAAGCTTCGGCATACCCGGTTGCGGAGCGGCATTCCAGGCCCCGCAGGCGCAGTAACGAGCGAAAGGTCTCGGCGCTAAACCAATGCTTGTCGCGCTGCGACTTGAAATTTGTCAGCAGATATTCGGCTTTTTTGCTGCACGTGTCTTCGTCGAGCTCCACAAAAAAGTTCGGCGCCCCCATATCACCGTCGTACTTAGGAACTTCGTACTCCAGGATAGTGTGGTCGCGAAATGTGTTCCAGGTCAGTTCGCAGATCAGACGATGGTCCTGATGCAGATCGTGGCGATAATGAGTGAAGATCAAGTCGGGAGCGAACTGCTTCAGCCCCTCAAAAAACTCCTTGACCTCCCCTCCCTTGTAGGGAAGAAAGCCGTCGCGAAAGGACTTGGTAACGATCTCCCTGTTTTTCGCCTTATCCAGGAACATCTCCGCGCTGCGGCGGGCTTCCTTGGCGCGGGTGTGATTGGCGCTGAATACCACCCACTGCAGGCTAACGTTCTTGTGGTCGTCGAGCAGACGCAGGATGGTGCCTCCGCAGCCGATTTCCAAGTCGTCGGAATGAGCTCCCAGGCACAGAATGCGATGGCCGGCGGCCCGCGGCCGGGCCAGTAGCAGCTTAAGCATGGATACTTTCGACCTTGGTTTGCAGCGGTGTCTTCCAGACTTCCCAGGGCGCATCCCCGCGCGCGTACAGGTCCTCCAGTTGCTGTTTTTCCTTAAAGGTGTCCATGCAAGCCCAAAAGCCATCGTACTTGTAGGCCATGAGTTGGCGCTCGGGGATCAGGCGCTGGAAGGGCTCAACTACCAGTTCTTCGCCCGGCCGCATGTAACGGAATACTTCCTTGCGCAGGATGAAGAAACCTCCGTTCATGCGGACTCCCGACTGGTCCACATGCCGGATGTCACTCACCAGGTCTCCGTCCTCCATAGTAACCACGTGGAAAGTCTGGCTGGGCTTTACGCAAACGAAGCTGGCGATCTTGTTGCGCCGCTGGAAGTGACTGATGTAATCGGGAAGGGGCAGATCGCACAACCCGTCGGTGTAATTGGCCAGGAACATCTCCTCCTTCTTGAGGTAGGGTTCAACCAGTTTCAGCCGCTGGCCAACATTGGAACTGATGCCGGTGTCCACAAACGTAATTCGCCAGTCATGGATGTCGCTGTTGAGCAGGGTCAGCTGTTTGCCGCCGTCGGCTAGTACAAAGTCGTTGGTCAAACACTCGTTGTAATTCAGGAAATATTGTTTGATTACGTCCGCTTTGTAACCCAGGCAAAGAATGAAGTCCTTATGTCCATAGTGGGCGTAATACTTCATCACGTGCCACAAAATGGGCCGATACCCGATGTTGACCAAAGGCTTGGGAATGGCCTCGGAAAACTCCTTCAGCCTCATCCCCAACCCTCCGCAGAACAGCACGACCTTCATGACCGGACCTCCAAACTTTGAAACCGAAGATTTGCCGCGGCCAGTATCCGCCGGCGAATGTTACTGGAGCAACGATAATTCCGGGGAGGGTTCGCCGGTCGGGCTGGGCGCCAAGCCGCCCTCCCTAGCGCTGACAACCTGAACTCCCAGTCTGCGACCCATAGCTTCCGCAATCTTGCCGACAATGACGCTCCAATCGTGTCTCCGGGCGACACTCTGCCGGGCGGCCCGGGCCGCGTCGGAATTGGCCGCAGGGCTCAAAGCCTGTGCGATGGAACCGGACCATTCTTCGGGCCCGTCGGCCAGGGAAATGACACTTTCGAAGTCGCGCAGGGTTGAAATGCGCGATCCCACTACCGGTGTGCCGCTGGCAAGGTATTCATGTAACTTCAGCGGGTAAATGAATTTGGTGTAGCCGTCCACGCGGTAGGGCAGGAGGCAGACCTGAAAATGCTGGGCGTATCGCGCCAGTTCCTGCGTGGTTTTTGCCCCTAGAAAGTGCAGGTTGGACCGTGCAGACAGAATGGGAAGAACGTCCTCGGATCTCCAGCTCAAGTTGGCGGCGCCGACAAATACGAACGACCACTGCGGATGACGTGCGCTAAGTTCCAACAGCAGCGGCCAATCCATCTGATTCTTCAGCACCCCCGAATAGCCGATGCGAGGGCGTGAAATGGGACGCAGATCTTCGGGTTCCGGCTGCGGCGTGGAATAGAGCTTGTAGTCCACTCCGTTGGGAATAAATTCCGAATGGCGGTTCAAAGCGCCTTTCTTTTCCATCATCGTCCGCGAGTGGATGAACACCTGTCCAGCCTTTTGGAGAAGACGGGCCTCTTGCCGGTCCAGAGGCAACTCCCGCGGTGAATAGGAATATTCATCGTCTATGTGATAGCAGCTCAGATCGTACGCCATCTGGTCGAGAGCGCCCGCGAACTCCGGCCGCCAAACGTAGAGCACAATCTGGCGACATCCGCGCTGGAGCAACAGGTTACGCCCGCGTTGCAGCCTTTTCCGCAAAGTCAGATTTGCCAGCCAGGCGGGGCGGCCGAACTCCGGCAGCCACATCCCGGGATCGTAAATCTGCAGGCCAATTCCCACCGGCGCCTCGGCTGACCTCTGGGCGGAAAAGAGTCGCCGGGAAAATAGCTGCCGCCAGCTTCGCGGCTGGTTGACCCATACCACTTCGAAATATTCCGCCAGGCGAGCCAGTACATGGTGCCGGGTTTGCCATTGCGGTCCCCACTGGTCGGGCACCAGCGCCAGCACACCCACTTCGGGGAACTTCGGCCGTTTTCGGGAAACCTCTGCCACGCGTGCTATTCCTTGCTGGCCGGCGTAGCCGCGAACTCGGGCAGCTGCACAGGCTGCTGGGATTTTGCGCGCCGCTGCAGCGCCAGGCGGATTTCACTGTGGAAAACGACTGCCAACCCCACCGCTACCAGAGGCAAGACAGCGGCAATCTGCGCGAAGAAGTAGGCCAGGTTGCGTGCCGGCCAGAAGCGCTCGCTCAGGTAGCAGCTCAGCGTGAAGGGCAGCACAGCCAGGCCGGTTCTTCCCCAAGTCTGCCAGATATATTCCCGCATGGAGATCATGACCAGGCGGCAGATGAAGGGCGGCCACAGCAGTAATTCCACGAAGATGCTGGGGATGGTGGTGCCCCAGGCCACACCCGTAATTCCAATCTGGCGGACCAGGATGATGCTCAGGCCCAGGTTGGCAATTCCTTCAAACACTCCCCAAATCGCAACCCGGCGATGCTTTTCCATGCCATAAACGATGCCGCACGCGGCGGCGCTTCCGGTACTGACAATCAAGGAGATCAGCAGGATGCGCAGCACTGTTCCGGAGGCATGTCCATACTCTGGACCCATCCACAGCGAGATAAAGGTTTCACCGCGCAGAAAAAGGGCCAACTCGATAGGCAAGGAGACGACCAAAGCAGCGCGCGTGCCGTGAATCAGCAGGCGTCGCAAATTCCTTTCGCTGCCCTGGGCTTCGAAGGTACTGGCCAGGGGAGTGAAGGTGGTGGTCATGGAACCCACGACCTGTCGTGCGTAGCCGATTAAAGAGCCGCCTATGGCATAGAATGTAACGCCCACCGCGCCTGCAAAAGCACCTACCACAAGGTTATCGGTGTAGTACACCAGTTGCAGCGCGACATTAATGATAAATACGTAAAAGCTATAGTTCCACAGCTTGCGCAGGGTGGCGCGGGTGGGCATTGACAGGCGGATGTGAAGCTCAGGGTAGCTTCGCAAACAGAACAAGATCAGCAGGCAATTGGCAATGGCGGTGGCGGTGAAATCCCACAGAGCCAAAGCCAGAATGCCGTGGTGGTGCAGCAACAGCCAGACGATTCCACCGGCGCGCAAGACCGTCTGCAGAATGGTGACGGTACTGAGGAGATCAAAGCGGTGCAGCGCCGATAGAACGCCCCCGAAGACTCCGCCGCAGAGGGTGATGGCCAGCCCCGCCGCCGTGGCCAGAATCGCCCAGCGCGCATCCCACTGCAGGCTGGCCGGAACGTGAAACACCCGGGTGAAGACGGCAGCGAAGCCCACGCTGGTCAGCAGGACGGCAATGCTCAACCACATCCGGATCCACAAAGCTCCGGAAGCGGCGTCTGACGCCTCCTCATGATTGCTCTGGGTAGCACCCTTGGAAACGAAACGGGTTACAGCTCCGCGCAGGCCCAGGTCCAGCAACCCCATGTAGGAGTTCAGCGAGACCACCAGCACCCATACACCATAGGCGACGTTGCCCAGGTGGTGGACAACAAATGGCATGAGGAAAAATGCCACCACCATGCCCAGGCAAAGGGCGACCCAATTGGAGAAGATGTTGCCGGCGATACGTCGAATGCGTGGTATGGAAGCCATGCAGACAGGTTGGAAACTAGAACTTGATTGCCGTAGCGGCCATCACCCCGCCAAGACGACAGGCGGTGAGAGGCTGCTTATTTCAGCGGCTGTTATGCTCCGGGCGCCGCAATTTGATGGTCTGGTTTACAACATAGCGCAAATCGCGCAGTAATCTGTGGGAGTTGTTTCTTATCCAGCGCAGTATTTCAAAATAACACCGCGCCCGGTCGCCCATCCTGAGAGGAGCGCGATGCACAGCGGCAACGTACTCCCAGAACTGCCGAAAGTGCGGAAATACAAACCTGGTTTGGCGGCCGGGGCGGATGATGGCCAGCCGGTCTTGCCGCGAGGGAGTTTGCAGAGTGACCCGCCCGCTGTGCTCGCGACGGAAGAAAAGCGGCTCGGGAATGCGGTAAAACGGCCCATACAGGGCGAGTTCGGCCAGCACGCAACGGTCGGAATCGGGAAAGTCACCATGGATAGGCGTTTTCTTCAGGATGGCGGAGCGCATGAGGCCGAAAATCGGTTCACAGAGATGCTCCATGCGCATCAGATCGCGAAAGCGTATGTGAGCGCTGGCCGCATCCACGCGCGCGCCGAACTCATGGTGGGGAACTGGAGTTCCTTCCTCGTCTATATCCGCTGCCGCGGAATAGCAGAGCACCGACTCGGGATGTTTCTGCAGCACCTCCAGGCAGCGTTCCACGTATTCCGGAGCAAGTATGTCATCGTGGGCTACCCACATGAATAGCTCGCCAGACGAGTGCAACGCAACCTGCCGGAAATTCCAGGTGACGCCGCGGTTTTGAGCGGCGCGATAATACCGTACCCGCGGGTTCTGAGCCGCGTAGGCCTCACAAATCTCCTGTGTATCGTCGCTGGAAGCGTTGTCGGAAATTACCAGTTCGAAGTCCTGAAATGTTTGCGCCAGAATCGAGTCCACGGCCTGCCGCAGATACCGGCTACCGTTGTAAACCGGCAGGCCGATGCTCACTGTGGGCGTGCTTCCAGCGGGTCTCTCCACGGTCATTGTCTCTATGAGCGACGTCGTATGCATCATGGCAGGTCAGACCGATTTCGCAACACAATTACTTCGTTGTAAGTTCGTGCCTGGCATCGGACGTGAATGCTGTTGCGGCAGCGCCACCTTTGCGCTCAGCCAGGCAGCGATCCAGAATCGCGCCAAACTTCCGAGCCATGGCCAAATGGCTGTACTGGAGCGTGGCCTCAATATCACCGTTGTAAGGGACGCAACCGAGACGTTTGTAATCTGTGTACATCTGGAGAACTGCGGCGCGCAGCTGTGGTTTGGAAAGCGCATGGGTTCCGGCCCGGGTTTCTCCCAGCAGGTCCGTTAATACTCCGCGGCTTCCGCCCACCGCAAGGACGGGGCGCCGCGCCCCGAGATATTCAAATAGCTTGCCGGTATGCTGGCCATTCTCCCGCTCGTCACTCCAGCCTAACATCAGCAAGACTTGAGATTCCGATTCTCGCAGCAGTACCTGCTCGCGCGGCACCACCCCATTTACTTGCACGACCTTCTCCAGGCCGTACTGCCGAATCGTCTCCGGCAGCCAGGGCTCTAAAGGTCCATAGAAACGCAAACACAGGTCGGAGGATGTGATCAGCCCATCATCCACAAGGTCACGAATTACGGCGAACACGGGGGTCGGGTCACGCCGACCCTCATACAGCCGGCCCGCATAAGTCATGGTGAATTTCTCGGTAAGTGACTGGGGCGGCAAATTGAATTCATCCGGATCGAAGCCATTGGGTATGGCGCAGACCGGCTTGTCCGCATACCGGGCCCGCAGGCGCGCCGCCCAGGGTTCCGAGACGGTGACCAGAACATCGGCATCATGGAACGTCCGCTTCTCGAGGCCACGCTCCAGCCGGCGCAGCAGATGGTGGTCAGCGGCAAGGTTTTGGGTCCACAAATCGCGGAGATCCGCAATCCAGGGGCAGCCCAGAATCCGCTTTGCTTCACGCCCAATGAGATGCGCGGTGATGGGCGGCGAGGTGGTGATGATGGCGTCAATACGCGCACCCTGGCGTTTCAAATCTTTTACCGCTTTCACCGCGAAGGGAATCCACCCCTTGGCGGCGTCGGGGTAAGTGAGCACGTCCCGGGCCAACTGCATCACCCGAGTGTGCGCAGAAATGGTACGAATCTTGGAGGATTGCGAAAGGCCCAGTTGTTCGTGGAGAGTACTGCCGATATCGAGATGCAACCGGCTTTTCCACACTGCGATCATGTTGCGGTAACCAGTTTCCACCACTGTCGGCGACTGTCGGGTCTGGCCGGGGATCTGCGGAGTTAATGCCTGCACATTCCAGCCAAAGCGAGGAAGGTGTTTTGCCAGCCCCGCCGGGCGACGTGCGCCAATAATTTCTTGCGGCGGATAACAGAACGTGATTAGCAGGACAGAAGGCATGTACCAACTCTGTGGAAGGAGGCCGGAATCATAAGGGATTGCCCACGCTGGCTGTATGGTCTTCTTCTGGCGCTAAGACCAAAGCCGAGGCCGAAACTGAAGATTGCGCCGCCTGTTGCGCTTCTTCTTTGAGGCGCTGTAGAAGGTTTTCTGTGGGCTGCCAACCGGTTTCTTGGGTAAGCAGGGAAGGGCCTGCATCTGCGTTCCGGTAGGCGGAGAGGAGCCGGCGACGGTTTACCGCGGGTCCTCTGCCCAGCCCCTTCCTGAGGATAGCCGCAACCAACGCCCCGGTTCGCGCCATAAAATAAGGAACATAGACGACCCGCACCCGCTTGTACTCGCTGCATCGCACACACTCTTTAACATAATCGCGAGTCTTGATGGGAGCGTTCGTGACCGTGAAAACTCTGCCGCGCATATTGTCGCTCTCGATGGAATGGAGAATGGCGCCGGCCAAATCCTCGACGTGTATGAGCAACAGATTTTGCCGCGAGCTGCCCATACAGACGACCACATTGCCGGCATGTGTCCCGAGAGGGGAAAGGACATCGCGGTCATTTCCCACCACCAGAGAGGGACGCAGAATCGTCCATGCCGGGGCCGAGTCGGGCAGGTGGGAAAGCGCGATTTCTTCAGCGCGTCGCTTACCCAGAGAGTACGCGCCACGCAATTCGGGACGTTCCTCCAGGGGGCTGTTTTCGGTAATGCGCTCGCCATTTTTAAGTCTGGTGTAGTCGTAAACCGAAAAAGAACTGATGTAGATAACCCGCCGGAGGCGCTGCTCGGCCGCGGCTGTCGCGACATTTTGCGTGCCTCGCACGCAGGTGTCCACGATAAATTGCGTGCTTCCGCTCATGCCCGCCGCCAAATGCACCGCCGCGTTCATTCCCGCAGCGGCCGCATGCACGTCTTCCAGCCGGCGGACATCTCCCAGAAATATCTCAGCCCCGAGCGGCTGTAACAGCTCGAGGTTGCTGCTGGCCCGGACCATGGCGCGGACGTCGTAGCCCTGCTCGACCAGTTTCTTGACCACTTGGCGTCCGATGTAACCGCTGGCTCCTGTGACCAGGATTCGCGGCCGGTGCCGGGGGACATACGTCGAGGGCGAGTAACAGCCACTTCGTAGCGGCGATGGGCAACCAGCAAAGATGTTCTCTTCCAGTTCCGTGACGGCGCTGGCTAAGGCTTGCGAAATGGGTGGCTGACCGGAGTTGCGAATGCTGTCGTAGAATGCCGGTATCAGGGCTCGTAAACCCATGTACGGCACCATAGAGCCGCGCAGATACCGGTAAACGTTCCGCAAGGTCTGCGTTGAAGTACCCCACGCCTGCTGAAGGGGTTTGGCAACCGTCGCCAACCGCCGGGGCATTGCGGTCTGACGAGAAACACAAATGGTTTGAGATTGAAGATCAACCTCAACCGTGCCTCGCTCGCAGAATACACGAACATCAAAAGAGGAAGGCCCCGGGCGGCAGGTCAGTAAAGCCGAACCGGTGCCCCGTTGGCCCGCGATCTGCAGGCTCAGGTGGTCAATCATGCCTTGCGGCAGGCCGCCGAGAGACTGGCGGTTCACTTTAAAGTCCTGCACCGAACCGAGGAAGCGAAGTGTCAGGTAAAGAACATGGCTGCTATAGTCGCGCAAAAGGCCGCCGGGACCGCCGAAGCTCCAATGCAAACCCTCGGCTTCTCGTGCATCGGCTGTTTCCTCTTCCAGATTCAGGCAAAGCCTCGTGTCCACGTGCACGACCCGGCCTAGCTGGCCGGAATCGGTGAGTTCCCCCATTTCGCGCACCTTGGGATGGAACAGGTGAATGAAATCAGGGCAAAGCGACACCCCGTTTCTCCCCGCGAGTTGATACAAGCGGTTCACTTCCGCCAAAGAAAAAGCTAAGGGCTTCTCCAGCAGGACGTGAATCCCACGATCCAGGGCCGCCTGGGCGCTCGCGTAGTGGTAGGCCGGAGGAGTAACGACGTGCAAAACATCCAGTTCAGCGGATTCGAGAAGGTCGTCAAGAGAGGCATATACCGCCGCACCCCCAAACTGCTGAGCCAAGGTATTCGCCGCCTGTAGATTGGTATCGGCTACGGCTACCAACTTGGCTAGAGGCACCTCTGTGATGAAGCGGGCGTGATGATATGCAACGCGTCCGCAACCCACGATCCCCACCCGCAGGACTTTGTCTGGTTGTTCAGATGAAGACATTGTGTTTCACAGCACAGCAGCAACGTTAAATATCAACCCTGCCGAGGGGCACCAAAGGCCCTGCACCAGCGAACGAGAGCGGCCTTACTGCGGTACCTAGACTCACGTTACCTTCACGCACTCTGGTTACTTCCGCACAATCGAATTCGCCACTTTTATAACCCTGTTCGCGCGAGGTATCTAATGCAATTGTCCTGCCGAAACAGAAAGGCTACGTGTCGCGGCGCAGCTCCTTTGCTGGTGGCAATCGGTTGTTTGCTTCTGCTTATCGCCTGCGGTGGAAGCACCACATCCAGCATCGGCACTGCTAATTCCAGTGGAGGAATGTTATCTGTAAGCCCGTCCAACCTTGAATTTGGTCAGGTCACTCCTAATGGACGCGGGTCCACTCGCACTATGGTGGTATCTAATAGCGGAGTGAGGCCATTGATGTTGACCTCGGTCGCAGTTGCGCCCAACACAGTTTTCAAGGTGAAGGGCTGGCGCGGACCGGTCACTTTGCTCCCCAGACAAGCACTGCAGTTGCAGGTGGTGTTCGCTCCCGCCGGCAAAGGCGAGTATGCGGGCGCGCTTGCCATCCAGGCCAGCGTGCAAACCCCCGTTGCTCCTGGCAAGGGAGGCAGGGAGAAGTTCAGCCCTGTGTCGTGGAACCAACTTACTGCGGGAGGAGTACTGCCGCAACTTCGCATCTCGGTTCATGGCAGCAGCGCTAGTCAGAACGGCAACGGTAACTCGGGCGGGAACGGCAACGGCAACGGCAACAACAACGGTCAAGGGGAGGTTTCCGTCTCCATTTATCCTTCCTCGAAAACCCTGCAGCCCGGCCAGACGCTCCAGTTTAGTTCGACGGTGACGGGCACCTCTAACCAACGTGTGACCTGGACCGCTGGCGTGGGCTCCATCACCGCTTCTGGACTCTATACCGCCCCGATTTTGAACACGGCCAGCACCGACACGGTCTCGGCGGTCAGCGTGGCTGACGGGTCCAAGTATGCGTCGGCATATTTGACGGTCCTGGGCGCCGGCGGAAGCGTAAGTGGAAGCAGCGGCGGAAGCTGCACCGGTCCCTTCAGCATCACCAACCAGGAACCGATTACTTGCGTCCCCAGCCCCAACAGCATGTTCTCCAAGCGGTTGCCGCCGGACGTGCTCAATCATCTGATGGCCAACGACGTCAGCATCGCGACCTCGTCCATCTACGCCTGCAACGGCTCCTGCACCAGTGCCATGATTTTTGCCCATTCCGGGAGCCAGAATGACATCAACGGAGTTCCGACCTACTACGGAAGTGCTACGGACCCGGCCTATGTGATCACTTCCGGGAGCACGCCCAGTTCTCCGTACAATGCTTTGGGTGTAAGTTTCCATGCTCCCAACCAGGCGATGACCAGCGGGGCTTCCAGCGAACAGTATTTCACTGTCTGGGACCAGTCGCAGAACAAGTACTTCGCGTTTTACCGTTACACTGGCGGCAGCGGAAGTCAGCAAGCCCAGTTTCCACCCTGCAGTTCGACCAACCTGAGCCAGCCCTGCAAAATTGGTTTCTCCCCCTCCGATACCATGGCTAACAGCCGCAGCGAAGCCAAGGGTTATGGCGTGAGTATGGGAAATCCCTGGGCGAGCAATGGCATCCTGCCGCCGATCGGCGAAGTGCGCGTTCAGGAATTGATCCAGGGGCACATCTATCATGCGCTCTATCTCAACACCCTGTGCCAGCAGACTTCGCCCACGAATTCCAATGCCGCGGCCACGGTGTTTCCGGTTTTGGTCGGCTGGGCGGCACTTCCGTGTTCCAAGATGCCCAACGCCACCAACGTGGACAAAGCGCCTCCAGGCGGCGCCCTGGTCTTCCTGGACTACACTGACGCAGAACTGGCCCTGCTCAAGCGCTACATGCCCGCCTGGCAATATCCCATTGTCGAAGCCATGACTCACTATGGCGGCTATGTGGGAGATACTGGCCAACCGCTCCATCCCTCGCGCTTGGAGAATGAGGACGCCTATAAAACGGCCGGCGTGGAAGACCCGCTGTTCGCCTGGCTACAGGGGCAGCCTGGGGTCAACCCGGAATGCGGCGTCAGCAGCGGGCAATGTAATCTTCCCTGGACTAACTTTGCGGCCGCGGGAGGCAGTTGTCCGGCGGCAGGATTGTGTGACATCACTCAGCACATCCACATCGCCGATCCTTGCATCGCCAAGGGACTTGCAGGGTTGAGCAGTTCTCAGGGAGCGTGCTTCTGAACCAGCTTTAACGATGACAAGAGACAGTCCGGAGACGGTTCCGGACTGTTTCTGTTTTTGTCAATTCCAGACAGCTGCCGCGCTTACTTCGACCGCGGGCTCTTCGGCCTTAGTTTCGATCAGGCCGGCCAGCACGAGGCACAAGGTCCACACCAGCCAAAACGACTTGTACCAGATGCCACCTTCAAAAAATCCACTGACCAGAGTGGCCCAGCATGCGGCTTCCAGGGCCAGCACCTGCATCGTGCGCTCATTCCGGGCCAGCCGCAGTCTTCGCAACAGGCGCAGGTGGGAAGCCACAGCGGCCAGCAGGAGAACGATGCCCACCACTCCGAGTTCCACCAACGCCTCCAGGTAGATGTTGTGCGCTCCTCTGCCAAAGCCGCGAAATAGCGGAGCACGTCCCGCAAATTCGTTATACGCCACTGGAAAATTACTGAGTCCAGCGCCTAACAAGGCATACTTTTTTATCAGGTACACACTGGCTACCCAGATATCCGTGCGTCCTGCGCCGCCGGTCGCAAGCGACGTGGTTATACGGCTGAAGAAGCTGGAGGGCATCGCCACCAGCCCCGCAAGCAAGGCGGCTCCGACCAGCAGCATGCGCCGCCGCATGCCTAAGCGGAACACGTACACGGTTGCAACCACCAGGATGGAGAGCAGCGCTCCCCGCGACATGGTGAGAAAGGCGGCGAAGGCGATGGCGCCGGCAACTCCCAGGCTGACCAGCATGTTCACCTTTTTCTTTGCCGAAAGAAAGAGCCCCAACGCCAGAGAGAACGGCAGCAGGAGGTCAGCTCCGAAGTGATTGGGGTTGGCCTCCCGTTCTCCTGCGACCAGAGAAGCCCGCCCCGTAGAGTCGCCAAACCAGGTCTTGTAGGTGACTCCGGCGTGGTACTGGTAAATGACGAATAGCGCCGCCACAAAGGCGCCGGCTATAACACACTTGGTGATAAGGGAATATTGCTTCTCGGTAAGCTTCCACGATACCGCCACAAGATACAAGGCCAGTAGCGAAACGGCCGTGGGCAGCAATTTCAGCACCGGCTGCAGTTGCAGCGCCCACACAGCGCTGAAGGCGCACCAGGCTACAAATGCCGTCCACCACCAAGCCGGACGCGTAGGCCAGTGCAAGCGCTTGGTTACGATCCCGGTCGCCAACAGCGCCATGGCCGCAATCGCTCCCAGGACGCGGTTCAGCGACATCCCACCCGAGGCAGAGTTGCCCAGCATGGCGATGGATTCAAACGGAAACAGGAAGGCGTAGAGGCCCAGGGCTGCTTCTACCGGCCATTGCAGGGCTATCACGACGGCGATCACCAGGGCCAGATAGAGCCAACTCCCGTTGGCCAAGATGACGCCGATGCTCGCGGCCGCCGCTATCAGCATAAGTATGCCGCCGGTCCCCGATAACGAAGAGACAAGGTTGAGCCGGTTCGTACCAGTTTGTGTCAAAGTGCGCATCTGTAAGACCGCTGGGTTAACTGCCTATAGAGGGACCGGTCACCGCTGGCCGAGCCTTAACTGAAAATCGCCCCCGCTGTGTGCGCCAAAATGGCCAAATCACTTAGCAATCCGGCGCCGCGGGCATATTCCAGGTCCATTCCCACTTTTTTGGGAAGTACCTGAGTGCAATAGAACTGCCGCAATTCAGTCTCAGGAACTTGGGAAAGCAGCTGTTCCTCATGCCGGTAGCGCAACGTAGCCGCTCCAGTGAGTCCTGGACGGAGGGAGAGGATCTGCCGATGTTGCGCATCCAAGGTGGCAATATATTCCGGCACATCCGGACGCGGACCGACGAAGGACATCTCCCCTTTTAGCACGTTAAAGAGCTGTGGCAGTTCATCCAATTTCCATTGACGGAGAACTTTTCCTGCCGGAGTGATGCGCGGATCTCCGAAGCGAGTCACGCTGGGCGCGCCGGCTGGCTGTTCCCGCACCATGGTCCGGAATTTCAGCAGAGAAAATTCATAACCTCCCTGGCCAACCCGGCTCTGCCGATACAGGATAGGACCCCTGGAAGTGAGTTTCACGGCGAGCGCTACCGCGAGTAGGAGCGGGGAGGTGAGCAAAAGCAGGAGACTGGATGCTAGGAAATCGAACAGACGCTTACCCAGCGACAAGTTCCATGGGGCAGGAAGGAGCGTTCCGCCGATCCCGGAGGCTGCCATGGCCAACAATGGCTGCGAAGTTTTCACGCGCTAGCGATCGTGACCCGCCTGCGATGTTCGAGCATAACGCGGGAGATGGCGCTTACGACCGCAGTGACCTGGTGCTCGGAAAGGCCGGGATATATGGGCAACGACAAACAGCGGCTATACGCATCCTCGGCGTGAGGGAATTCCGCGGGCCGGTAATGGTACTGCTCGCGGTAGTAGGGGTGTCGGTGCAGGGGGATAAAGTGAACCGAAGTGCCAACCCCGGCTTCTTTCAGCTTTTCGATAAGTTCATCCCGGCTGAGATCGGTCGCGTGCGGCCGGAGGCGGACTATGAACAGGTGCCAGGAATGGTTCGAATTTTCCGGTCCCTGGGGCGGTAATTCCAGTTCCTCCACTTGGCTCAGCTTGCTCTGGTAGGCTTGCGCAAGGGCGCAGCGCTGCTCAAAGAACCTGTCGCACTTGTGGAGCTGAGCAAGTCCGATGGCCGCGAGCACGTCCGGGAGGTTGAATTTGTATCCGGCGCGCAGCACCTCGTATTGCCAAGAGCCGCTGCGGGAATAGCGCTTCCAGGCGTCCTTACCAATCCCGTGTAGCCGCATCATAGCGGCGCGCTCGGCATAGCGGTCATCGTTTGTGGTCAGCATGCCGCCTTCGCCGGTGGTAATGGTCTTGGTCGCGTAGAAGCTGAAGGCGGTAAGCTCGGAGATCGTGCCTATCCGCCGTCCCTCCAAGCTGGCCGGCAGAGCATGGGCCGCGTCTTCAATGACGTGGAGGTTGTGCCGGCGCGCCAAGGTATGCACCTTGGCCAGGTCGCAGGGTTCGCCCGCAATGTGAACCGGGATAATTGCCCTGGTGCGGGGAGTGATTCTGCGTTCCGCATCTTCGACATCCAGATTGAAGCCGCCGGCAACACTATCGCAGAGCACCGGCTTGGCCCCGAAGTAGGTGACCACCTCGGCGGTCGCGGTGAATGTATAGGTGGGGACCAGCACCTCGTCGCCGGCGCGGAGGTCAATCGCATCCAGCGCCAGCTGCAATGCCGCCGTCCCCGAATTCACGGCGACGGCATGTTTGCTGCCGACGTACCTGGCAAACTCTTTTTCGAACTCCATGCCAACGGACCCAGTCGTCAACCACCCCGACTGAAGCACTCGCTGCACAGCGGCCATTTCCTCCTCGCCAATAGAGGGAACGTGGAAGGGAATATAGGAATTCTCTGTCATGGGATCCTGTAGTTGCCGGTGGCCTGCTTTAGGCGATCTCCTTGGCGGCATTTGCTGCATTGGCCAGCAAGGCGCGTCCCTGCCGATATGTCAACGAGAGATCGTGACGGTCAATCTCGGAGAGTTCGATTAGTTCTTCGCTCGGCCAATATTCCGGAACAATGTAGGAAAGCTTCGCCACCAGGCCGTGCACATTCCTGGCGTCCACGAGCGCAGACAGTTCCTCCAGCCAGGTGCGTACCTGTTCGAAGGGAACAATGCCGCCCTCCAGCACCCGCACTTTCTCGTGGGGCGTGGGCTTAAGACCTTCTCCCTCCAGCTTCAATTCCTCAAATAATTTCTCGCCTGGCCGCAGGCCGGTGTAAACGATTTGAATATCGCGTTCCGGCTCGAAACCGGAGAGGCGGATCATGCGCTTGGCAAGATCGCTGATGTTAACGGGCTCTCCCATGTCAAGAACGAAAATTTCTCCGCCCTTGCCCATGGTCGAAGCTTGCAACACCAACTGCACCGCTTCGGTCACTGTCATGAAATAGCGTTTTGCTTCCGGATGGGTGACAGTTACCGGGCCGCCGGCGGCGATTTGTGCCTCGAAGATGGGAAGTACGCTCCCGTTGCTGCCTAGAACGTTGCCGAAGCGGACCGCGGCGAAGCGCGTCTGATTGTGTTGCAGAGCCAGCACGATCAATTCGGCAATACGCTTGGTCACCCCCATCACGTTGGTGGGATTGACGGCTTTGTCGGAGGAAATCATCACGAAATCATCAACATGGAACTGCTTCGCGATAAGAGCCACGTTGTAAGTGCCAAAAACATTGTTAGTGACCGCCTGAAAGCAGTTTTTCTCCATCATGGGAACGTGCTTGTAGGCGGCGGCGTGGAAGACTGAGCTGGGCTGATGGAGGGCGAACAATTCCTTCAGGCGGCCCACATCCAGAATGTCACCTACTGCCGGCACGCAGTTCACATCCGGGAACTTCGACGCCAATTCCAGGCTGATCTTGAACAGGTCGTTCTCCGAACGGTCAAGAAGCACGATCCGCCGGGGCTTAAAGCTGGCAACCTGGCGGGCAAGTTCGGAGCCGATGGACCCGCCACCGCCGGTGATCAACAACACTTTGTCGTGCAGGCGGGCACGGATTTCGTCCAGATTGAGCCGAACCGGCTGGCGGTTGAGCAGGTCTTCAATCTTGAGGCTCCTCGTTTGTTTAACGGAAACGGTGCGGTTCAGCATGTCTCCGATCGGCGGCAAGATCCGGAGCGTGATTTTGCCCTCGCGGCACTTGTCAATAATCTTTTCCACTACCCGCCCCGGCGCGGATGGCATCGCGATCAGAACACATTCCACTAGGTGACGGCTGAGAATTGCGTCAAGAGAATCGGTCGTGCCCAGAACCTTGAGACCGGCAAACTGGACACCCTGCTTGGCGGGGTCATCGTCCACAAAGCCGATGGGAAAGTAGGGAAGCTCTGAATTGGACCGCAGTTGCTGTGCGATGGTTCGTCCAGCCTGCCCCGCCCCGATAATGAGCGTATTTTTCTGGCCGTCATATCGGCGCGCCCGCTCCGTATACGCGCGGACCAGGAAGCGCGCCCCGCCAACCATGGCCATGGACAGCAACATGTCAATTAACACCACGGACCGGGGATAGCCTGGCGCGCGGAGGAAAAGGATAACGGTTATATAAATAAGAACCGCGCTGAGGAAACCGGCGCGAGCAATGTTGACTGCATCGTTCATGCCCGCGTACCGCCACCACCCGCGAAGGAGACCACAGCGGTAGAAGACCAGGAGTTTGATCAGCAAGACAATGGGCAGGGTGTCCCAAAAAAGCGATCGTGACGCCGGATCTAGTGGCAGGTCCAGCCGCAGCAGGAAACTGCAGTAATAGCTTGTAATAATCAGCAGAACCTGCGAAGCCGCAATGAGCCAAATGCGGTGTTTCAACAGCCCCTGCTCCTGGGTGCCAGCGCGTTCGGACATCGGCGACGTGATCGACAGTGACATGATTTCTGTATCCCTACCTTGCTGCCGGCGTGTAGTAATCGTATGCGTACTGGTAATAGCGGTATTGGGGAGAATTCAGGTCAGCTGCGTTCAGCACGAATTCAAGAACGGGAGCAGAATTGACTTCGCGCAGCAATTCCAGGCTGCGCGACACTACTTCGCGCGTGGTCAAACCCGCGCGTCCGACAAAGATCAAGCCATCAGCCAGGTTGGAGAGCGACCGGCCATCGGCGAAGGGAAGTATGGGGGCTGAATCGATCACTACGTACTGGTAGTTTGCGCGCAGCTCCGCAATGATGTTGCGCATGCGTTCCGAGCACACCAGTTGCCCGGCCGCCATGCTGCCGGGATGAGCCGGCACCACGGCCAGATTCGGCACGCTGGGCACATCGAGCTGAACCTGCTCCAGCGAAGCCGTACCGCTCAATACGTCGGTCAGTCCCAGGTTGCCCGGCACACCGAAGGCTGCCGCTACTCGGCCGCGGCGCAAATCGGCATCAATCACACAGGTGCGGCCGTGTTGCGCCATGGCCATGGCCAGGTTCACAGCAACCGTGGTTTTACCTTCGTTGGGGAACGAGGAGACCACAAGCACCACTTGAGGCGGAGTTCCGGTGCGCGAGAGCATTACCGAGGTATAAAGCGAACGCAATGCTTCGGCTTCCGGAGAGTGGGGCCGATCCAGTAAAAATCGAACCCCCGGCGCCAGTTTGCTGCTGGAATCCACGCCCATGCCGTTGCCGGGAGGCAGGCCTTGTTGCCCATTGGGGGCAAAGAACAGCGGGACGATGGCGATGTTGGAAGTCCCGATCCAACCCCGCACATCCTCGGGAGTAAAGATTCTGGTGTCGAATTGTTCGCGCAGGAAGGCTACTCCCACGCCTCCCGCCAGCCCTACAAACAATCCCAGCAGGATGTTCAGCATGCGATTGGGCCGGGTTGGCGAATCCAGAACGCGGGCTTGGTCCACCACCCGGATATTGCTCGATTTAGAAGCTGCCGCAATCCCAGCTTCCTTCACCCGCGCGTACAGGTTGTTGTACAGGTCGGTGTTGGTCTGGGCTTCCTTCCGCAGCATGTTGTAGCGCGCTATCTGGCTAAGCTGGTCAGTCGTGCCTTTAATCTGGGACTGCATCAGTTCTTCCCGCGCGCGCGCTGCCGAATAACTGGTGCGTATGGAACCCAGAACGGCGGTCTTCTGCGCTTCCAGTTGTGCCTGCAGTTCGTTGACCTGGCTTTGCAGTTGTTTCACTTTGGGGTGGTTGGCGCCATAGATCACGCTGGCCTGTGCCAGTTCGGAGCGAACCTCAGCCACTCTGGTGTTCAGTTGTTGCACCACCGGGTTGTTGCGGACTTCAGGCAGCACATCCGGGGTCCCGGCTTTTACGCTCTTGAGCAAAGCCTCCAGTTGAATCCGGTCCGATTGCGCTTCCGTGAGCTGGCGGTCCAGATCGGACATTTGTTCGGTGAAGGTGCTTTTATTGGCGTCCACGTCGGCGACTCCGATAGATTTCTGGTAGTCGGCCAGGATGCGGTTGGAGTCCTCCATGCGATTGTGAATGTCATCGAGCTGACGCGACAGCCAGGTTGAAGACCGCATAATCGCGTCGTTGCGCTGTTTGTAGGTGTCGTCAATAAATGTGTCGATGGTGGAATTGGTAACCAAGGCGGCAAGCTTAGGGTCGGTGCTGGCGAAGCTGATCGCAATCAGCCGGCTGGCGGTGTTGCGTTCTATCTTGAGCCGGGCACGGAAGGCCTGGAGCGCCGCATTCTCCTGCGGAGTCAGCTGGTAAGGAGAGGGATCTGAATCCTTCGCACTGCCTGAAATGGGCTCCCCGATAAAGGCAGGATCTTGGGCCAAATGCAGCCGCCGAATTACGTCAACGGCCAGTTGATCGCTTTTAAGATTCTGCGCCTGCGTCTCCAGATATTCCGAATCGTCTCCCGATATCCCTCCATCGAGAGAGAAGGTTTCGCCGGGAGGGTCTACCTCAATACGTGCCACCGGTGCATAGATCGGCGCCATGGCGAAGGTGACGATCGTGACCGTAAGGATGACGACCGCGGCAAACAAGGCGGAAAGACGCCAATGTTTGTAAACCACTCGCAAGGCGCGCAGCCACTCTGCCCCACTTTTGTTGGGTGGTTTAACTGTCTCCGGGACGGGGAAGGGATGCTCCCGGCGCTGGGGAGAGGGAGCGATAGTTTCGGCCGTCCCCGTAATTACTCCCGCCTGCCGCAGCAATTCAAAATTCTTGCTCACTTGGTCTCCAGTTTCTTCTGAGAGCAACAGCCTCCCGTTTGCCCGCACTTCGGCTCGTCCGGATACAGCTCCGCCCTCTCACTTAGCTCAATAAATCCTTGTAACTAATTCAACTGCAATAACTTAAACCGCTGTTGCCTCGGCGCGGCCGCGCGACCGGGCGATAGCCCAGCCGGAGCTGCCGGCCACCGCAAAACCGCTTCTGTCACCGTCTTGGATAACCCGAACTACGCGCGCGGTGCCGTGCAGTTGCAATTGCTGGCCCAACGGGACGCGGCTGGGAAGCTGTATGTCAACGGTCGCAAACATGCCCACCCAAGGCCGTCCCGGAGAACTTATAAAAAGACCTCCGGCGCTGATATTCTGCGCAGCACCGTGGATGGTGTTGACTACACCGTAGTCATCACGCCAGGTGCAAGTCACCTCGCAATGCAATCGGAAGCGTGTTGATTTTCTGCGCTCCACACCAGTTCCAGTATCCGCAAGCCACAAATGCGGTCCCTCAAATCCTACGTGAACTGAATCCGACTACAAGGAAGGGAACCACTCTGTATCTTTTCCCTACTCCTCTCTAACTAAATGAGGCTTTCAGCAGGGCAGGAAGAGTGGTACTATCCCATAGAGTTGAAGGGCCGGAATGTGCTAGAGAATATCGTCTCCTGTAAGCTTGCAAGTCGGCGTATATAAAGCACATACTCGGGTAGGAGCGGTAAAGATTAGAGAGCCCTAATCGCGGATTAGTAGTTTCACGGACGTTCCTGAGGGTGGTGGCCAGGTTCTCTTCGAGTTTTTCCCTTAGTGGCTGTGTCAGGAGATAGCGACTTATGCATGAAACGCGGAGGCGAGAGCATAACCCGAGCGCGGGTCATGGGCGCGCAGGGAAAGTCCGGCTATTGGTGGCCGACGCCAGTCGGATGAACTGTCAATTACTGATCACGGCCCTGCGCCGTTACCATCGCATCCGCGTGACTGCGCGCGCCACCACCTCGGAGGAGGTCCTGGCGGCGATACGTGATGACTGCCCCAACGTCGCACTCATCAGCGCCAGCCTGCAGGATGGCTCTTTGTCGGGTTTCTCGGTGGTCCGTCAATTACGGCTGCAGCATCCGGAGGTGCGCCCCATCCTTCTGCTCGATTCCGCCGAACATGGCCTGGTCATTGACGCATTCCGCGCCGGCGCCAAAGGCATTCTTTGTCGGGAAGACTCTCTCCCTTCCTTGTGCAAGTGTATTGAGGCGGTCCAGGCGGGACAGATCTGGGCCAACAGCAGTCAATTGGAATCAGTGTTGGAGGCCTTTGCCCGCGTCGCACCACCGCGTCTGATCGAACTCAGCAAGAGCGCGCCGCTTTCCAAGCGCGAGCAGGAGGTGGCGCAGTTAGTCTCGGAGGGCCTGTCGAATCGTGACATCGCCCAGCGGCTTCGGCTCAGTGAACACACCGTAAAAAACTACATGTTCCACATTTTTGAAAAGCTGGGAATCTCGTCGCGAGTTGAATTGGTGCTGTTTACCCATGCCCAGCAGCATTCTCCAGAGAATCTATCCGCCCCGGCGGAGGGAAGCCCGGCGGGCGGTTCGGAGCGGCGGTTGGAGTCTGGGTCTGGATTACAATGAGCGGCATCAGCGCCAGGGTGCGCAATAGCGGCTGAACCAGGGGCTGTATTCGGAGCATGCAAGTTCTTTTCTTTTCTCCCCGGAGTTTCTGGCCGGCAAACAGCGGCGCACGCATTCGCGACTACCACCTGTTGCGCGCGCTGGCGTCGCGGGCCTCCGTTTCCTTTTTCGGAATTTGCGGAGCTGACCAAGACTCAGCCCCACCTTTCCCTTCCTGCGGTTTGACACTTGCCACCTTCAACCTGGCGCCTAAGAAGCGCGGATACTCCCTCGGCGGTATGGTGCGCGGCTTCGCGGGCCCTACTCCGATCAATATTCTGAATTATTGGGACCAGAGGGTCGCACAGGGGCTGCGACAACTGTTGCAAGAACACAGTTTCGATATCGTGCAGATGGAGGGCATTCACTTAGCGAGCTATCTTCCCATCATCCGCTCTGCCCGCAGCCGCATTCCGGTGGTCTGCGACTGGCACGATGTGGAATCGGACCGGATGTCCAGATTCAGTACTCATGCTCCGGGCTGGGCGCAACGCCTGTACGCCCGGCGAACGTCCCACCTGCTGCGGAAAGCAGAAAGTCGGTTGCTGCAGGAGTGCGAAGCGCATGTGGTAGTGAGCGATCGTGACGCCTCGCTGTTGCGCGAGTTATCACCGCAGGCCGGCATACACGTAATCGAAAACGGAGTGGATGTGGGCTACTACCTCAATGGCACCGGGGCGGCGGAGGCGCCAGGATTCGCCGTGCGCCACCACATCGTGTTTGTTGGCTCCATGGATTTTCAAGCCAACGTGGATGCCGCGCGCTATTTCGCCCTGGAAGTCTGGCCCCAGCTTCAGGCGACTAATCCACACTCTCGCTTTGTGATCGTCGGCTCCAGGCCGCTGCCGCAGGTACAGGAGCTGGCCCGCCTTCCCGGGGTGACTGTTACCGGCACAGTTGACGATGTGCGGCCTTATTATGCCCAGGCCTTTGCCGCCGTCGCTCCCCTGCGCGTTGCCGGAGGCACGCGCCTCAAGATTCTGGAGGCGATGGCGGCTGGCGTGCCTCTGGTTTCCACCACTATCGGAGCCGAAGGGCTGGCGGCTGTTCCTGGGCGCCACCTTCTGTTGGGAGACAGCTCACAGCAGTTGTTGGCTGCGCTTATCAATCTGAGGAAATCCCCTGGGTTGTGGCACAGCCTTTCCCAAGCGGGGCGGGAATTAGTGAGCACCCGCTATGATTGGTCCAAGATCGGAAGCTCCCTGTACGACCTCCATTGTGCACTGTTAAAACCAAACCAATGAATAAACAGGTCCCGGCGGTAATTCGCATTCTGGTGCTGTTGGAGGGTACTGGGGTGAGCGGACCCGCCAAGAACCTGCTCGAATTCTGCCGCCTTTCCCAAACGCTTGCGGCACCGCAATCCGTCAAAATCGCAGTGGTGCTTTTTGTGAGGCCAGGCAGCGCGCCGGGCATTGACCAGAGTCAACTCCTGCAAGCCACGGTTGCAAGCGGGGTGGAGGTATTTCCGATTCGCGAGCGATTTCCTTTCGATCCCTCTGTACTGGGCAGCCTGCGTGCCTTAATTCGGTCGTTCCATCCCGATATAATCGAGACCCACCACGTCAAATCCCACTTCCTGGTCCGACTGTGCCGGCCCGATGATGCGTGTGCCTGGATTGCGTTCCACCACGGCTACACCGATGAAGGTATGCGAATGGCGGTGTACAACCAGTTCGACCGCTGGTCGCTTCGCGTTCCCTCCAGAATCGTGACCGTGTGCCAGCCCTTTCGACAGCAGTTGCTATCGCGCGGTGTGCCTGGTGACCGGGTGACCATTATGCACAATGCCATCTCGCCGGACTGGTTGAGGTCCGATGACAGGGATGACTCCCCAGAGCCCGCGCACAACAGGGAACAGACAGTGCTGGCCGTGGGCCGGTTCTCGAGAGAAAAGCGTTTTGATGACTTGGTCAGGGCCGTGGGCGAGGTGCGTCGCTTGCGGCGCGACACAGCAGTAAGGCTGGTATTGCTGGGGGAGGGCCAGGAGAGGCCGGCCATCGAGCGGACGATTCAGGAGCTCGGCTTGCAACCAGCAGTCGAGTTAACCGGCCACGTGCGCGACGTGCGCCCCTATTATCGTCGCGCCCAGGTGCTGGCCATCTCTTCCGTCAGCGAAGGATCTCCCAATGTGCTTCTGGAAGCAATGGCCGCCGGTGTCCCGGTGGTGGCGACGGCGGTAGGCGGCATTCCCGAGATTGTGTCCCATGGAGAAACGGCTCTGCTGGTGAAGCCGTGCGATCCGATAGGTCTAGCCACTGCCCTCAATCAGGTGCTATCGGATCCTAACCTTGCGGCCCGCCTGGCCGGCAACGCGCGGCGATTGATTGCGGAGCGCTATTCACCGCAAGCCCGGGCGCAGGCCCTGATGGACCTGTACCTGCAAACCTGGCGCGCCAGGCACTGATTTTTCCCGGCTCAAGGCTGACTGGGGTTGGCCGCGCTCATGGATTGCTGGACAGGTGGGGTCACCGGCGTCCGGGCATGAAGCCGAGCCTCGACATTTAATGGAGCAGCTCGTAGCACCAACCCGCGCAAAGTTGCCGCCAGCGCTGGTGTAAAGCGGAAAGCGCCCTGCGCATTGAGGTGAAAGCCATCCGAGTAGTCGGAGGCGGGCAGGCTTCCGGGTGAGATCGGGTCCAGCACGGACATTCCCAGGGAGGAAGCGCTTTTGAGTACCGCCGCGGTGCCCTCGTCCTGGATGGATGGGGGCAGCACTAAAATCAGGTTCACTCCGTACCGCTGACCCAGGCGCCGCAACTGGCTGAGGCGCTGGCTGGCGATTTCCTCCATGGCGCTGGTTTCCGGAGCGCTGCCTTTGTAATGAAAATGCTGTGTCAGTACGGGGAGATCGGGCAGAAGCTTGCCCAGAATCCAGCTTCGAATTTCGGCGCGCGCACCGAAGAAGTAGCTGATGTTGTCCAATGCCAGCACGCTCATGCGGTTGTGGTCCGCGCCGATGTCATTGGCGAACCGCAGAAGATCTTTATGGTCCACCATCATGAGCGCGGAATAATCGCCATCAATAGCATTGGAAGTGAGCTGGCCGGGGCTGAGAACCAGGGCAACGATATTCGGCCGGGCGCCCGCACGAAACATTCTTCGGAGTCCGTAATACCAATCGAAATAGAAGGTATTTTCGAAGACGCTGCGATGAAGCTCAATTTGCGGGCCGACCTCTTGTTGCAGCTGAGGAAAGTTAACGCCCTGCAACAACAGGGAATTGCCCGCCACCAAAATTACTGGTTTATGGGGACCGGCACTGGCCGCATGAATAGCAAGCGCCGCATGGTACTCCGACTCGCGCCGTTTTTCTATCCGACTGATGCGCCCGAAAAAGTGTGCGGTGGTGAACTCGACCGCGGCGCAGAAAAGCGCGCACAGTGACAGCACCAGGACAATGTCAGCCTTGGTGGCCTGCTTAGAATTGGAAATAGATAAACGCATTTGCCTGATTGGCCGAGAAAAAGGCGATCAATGCCAAAGTGCCGCAGGCCAGAGCCGCGCGCACAATGGGTAATTCATATTGCAACGGATACTCCTCTCCCGTGTGTTCGATGTAAAGATCCACCAGGAACAGAGGAAAAGCGAACAAACCCAGAAACTTGAAGGCCACCAGATATTCCGGCCGCCAGGCGATGTGGCCCAGACCGCTTAACAGGCTGGCGGCACTCTGCAGAGACTCAGCGCGAAAAAAGATCCAGCCCAGGCAAACCACGTGAAAAAAGAAGATCCGCTTGGGCCAGGTGCCGGAAAGCGACCGCAGCGGCCGGTCAAGCCACGGGCACTGCTCGCGCAGCAAACGTTCGATGGCCAGCACAATTCCATGCAGCCAGCCCCAGATCACAAATGTCCAGTTGGCGCCATGCCACAGTCCGCCCAGCACCATGGTCAGAAGCAGGTTGCGGTAGGTTTTGTAACCCTTTTCCCGGCTGCCGCCCAGGGGAATGTACAGATAGTCGCGCAGCCAGGTGCTCAGGCTGATATGCCATCTTCGCCAGAAGTCCTGCAGCGAAGTGGCCAGGTAGGGCTGGCGGAAATTAATCATGAAGTGAAAGCCGAGCAGTTGCGCGCTGCCGCGGGCAATATCGCTGTAGCCGCTGAAATCCCCATAAATCTGCCAGGCAAAAGCGTAGGCGCCGATGGCCAGTACCACCGCGTTGGGCTTGCCGAAATTGCCGGCAAAAACGGCGCTGACCAGCAGAGCACAGTTGTCTGCGATCACGCATTTGCGGAACAGTCCCGACACAATCAGCATAATGCCGTCATAGAACTGCTCCGGCTTGAAGCTGCGCTCTCCCTGTACCTGGGGAAGCAGATGGCCGGGTCGCTGAATAGGTCCGGCGATAAGGTGCGGGAAAAGACTGATGAACAGGGCATAATCCACAAAGGATTTCGCGGCAGCGATCTTCCTTTTGTAGACGTCTACGATGTAGGCCACTTCCTGAAACGTGTAAAAGGATATGCCCGGTGGCAGGATAATGCGCAGGAATGGCCTGTAGGCAGGCAACCGGGCGGCCGTCAGCACGTGACCGAAGGACTCAATAAAAAAATTGAAATACTTGAAAAAGCCGAGAATGCCGAAGTTGACAATCAGAGACGTAATCAACAAGGCGCGGCGCGACGAAGCCTTCTCGCTCTTATCCAGAGAGCGCGCAACGAAGAAGTCAATGGTGGTGCTGGCGCCCATTAGCAGCAGGAAGCGGTAGTCCCACCACCCATAGAAAATGTAGCTGGCCGCCAGCAGAAGCAGATTTTGCTTGCTCCGCCCCAAGCGCCAATATGCGGCCACTACAATGATGAGGAAAAGAACGTAAGCGGGGGTATCAAACCACATGACTGGGTCAATTTACTGGTTCGGGTACACGCTGTTCGAAAAAGTCAGTGAGATCCAGCGTCTAACAGATAGGCGTGTGCAGACATTTGCACTCGCGAAAGGAAATTTATTCTCCGCCTCCACAAAACGCGCGGCGCAAAAATCTGCTGACGATTGGCGAATTATCAACCAGAATTCGCCAATGCGCAAGTCAGCCGCATTTCTCTGTGCCGAAGCGGGGAACTAGAGTCATATTTCTCACAAACCAAAGTGGCCCGGCCTGTACCTTGACGGCATCCTGACACGCCGATAATCTGTGATGCTGGTTAACAACATAGGAATGAACCCAGTCAGAACGCTGCCGCCTCTCGAGGAAGAGCCCAAGGTGACCCACATGTCGAGGAGCAAGCGTCCAGTTTTTGTCGTCGGTTGTCCTCGTTCTGGCACCTCTTTGCTGTACCATTCGCTGCTGTCCTCGGGTGGATTCGCGCTGTACGATGAAGAGACCTGCGCCTTTAGTGGTCTGGTGCCGCGTACCGGCAATTTGGCCCGGCCCAGGAACCGGCGGGAACTGCTTTCGGAGTGGCAGAAGAGTGAGTATTTCCCGGTGGACCCAGCGATTCGCGCCGAGGCGAGTGAGCGCATTCTGCGGGAGGGCAGGAACGGCGGAGATTTTCTGCGCTTTGTAATGGAAGCGATAGCCCGCCGCCAGAATGTGGAGCGCTGGGCGGAAAAGACTCCCGATCACGTTCTGTTTTTGAAGCAGATACGGCGTACCGTGCCGGATGCCCTGATCATACACATAGTGCGCGACGGCCGCGATGTTGCGCTATCCCTGAGCAAAATTGGATTCCTCAAAGATTACCTCCTGCGGCCGGCGCATAATCTTCTGGTAAGCGGGTTGTATTGGGAGTGGCTGGTGGAATCGGGCCACCAAGCCGCTGCTAGCCTCGCTCCCGACTACTTGGAGGTGCGTTTCGAGGATCTGGTGGGCAGCCCGCGGGACACGCTTGCCCAGATCGGGCGATTTATTGATCACGATCTCGATTATGACCGCATCCAGCGCAACGGTTTCCACACTGTTGCCCGCCCCAACTCCTCCTTCAGCGACTCTTCTGACGGCTTGTATTTTGATCCGGTAAAGAGGTGGGAGAAACACTTGTCACCGTCTAAACTGGCCGACCTGGAAAGCGTGATCGGACCCACTCTGAGAAGGCTGGGATACGAACTTGCGGCTTCCCATGACCATCGGTCCGGCGGCCTGCAGCTACGCTCTCTGAGGAGCTATTACCGCTCCTACTTCGCCCTCCGCTTGTGGGCCAAGTCTTCTCAGCTTCCCCTGGTGAGGCACCTCATCAGGGATCGGCAATAGCAATGCCCTCCGCTGCGTTCTCACTGCGAGAGGTCGTGGACAGCCTGCAATCTGCGGAGGGCCGCCTTCCACGAGAAGTGGAAGAAAGGTTTTTCGCCTTTCTGAGGCTGCAAAACGGCACCGCCAAAACCACCTACCCGCATCGTCTCGACGAAGTCAATCGAGTAGCTGCCTCCCTGCTCCCGCTCTGGCGCCCGCTGCAATTGCTCGACGTCGGCGTCTCCTCGGGAGTGAGCACATTGGAATGGATTGAGTCCTTGGAACGGAGCGGAGTCGAATTCCATATGACCGCCATGGACCTCATGGTGCGGGGCATACTGATTGGCTTTGGCCATGGCTTCGAAATACTCGCCGATGCCCACGGGCGCGCGCTTTTGATGAATATCCGGGGCAGCTGGATAGCCAATCCGGCTGGAAAACGAAACCTCCTGCGCTATTTTGCCGTCATCCTGGCGCTGAGATTATGGCTGCGACTGTTCTGGCCGCGCGTCATGGGCAGTGTGGAAGGAAGTGTTGCCAGCCGTTGGTTTACGACTCGCTGGGTCCTATTGCTTTACTCCGCCCTCGTAAACCACCCCCGAGTTTCCATCCAGGAAGCTGACATTTTGGCGGAAACAATGCCGATGGCGCCTGCCCATGTGATCCGGGCGGCGAACATTTTGAATCGCAGTTATTTTAGCGAGGCTCAGCTGGCCACGATTGTGCGCAGGTTGCGAGCCAAGCTTCCCGGAGGGGGCCTGCTGATCGTATGCCGCACCTACGAGGACTCCGGGGTCACGGCGGGCACAATTTTCCAGCTCAATTCCGCCGGTTGCTTCCAGGTGGCGGCAAGGATCAATAATGGTTCAGAGATTGAAAGCCTGATTTGCCAACTGGAGCCGGACACTCCCTCCCCGCGAACGTGTGCCACTCCTGCGGAAGCGTGAATTCAAGTCGGTGTTGAACCACTCCTAAGCGGCTTCAGACGTTGGCAGTATACTAGGACCCGAAACTGACTACGACGGTGTAAGGACGCATGGACGGCCCCCTGGTTAGTGTAGTGATCGTGGTGCGCAACGGAGCCCGGGACGTCATTGGCGCGCTCCAATCCATAGAGGCACAGGATTATTCTCCTCTGGAAGTGATTGTTGTAGACGGCATGTCGGAGGACGGAACCCGCCAACTGGTCGAACGCTATTCGCGAGAGCAGGCCGGCGTGCCCATTCGTCTGCTGGACAATCTGCAGCGTATTCAAGCCACCGGTTGGAATGTGGGTATTCGCGCCGCAGGTGGCGAGTGCGTACTTCGCCTCGACGCCGTGCATTGCCGCCTCAATTCCGGTTACATACGAGGCTGCCTTGAGCGGCTGCAGCAGCTGCGCCACAGTGATTCCAGCGTTGTGGCCGTGGGCGGCCGGCGGGTTTCAGTTGCCGCTTCGGAAACGGGCTGGAGTCGAGCCATCGCGGCAGCCCAGTCCAGCCGTTTCGGAGTGGGGAATGCTTCCTACCGGCTGAGCACCAAGGCGGGTTTTACGGATACTCTTGGTGTCCCGCTCTACTTTCGTTCCATACTGCTGCAAGTCGGCCTCTTCAATGACTCGCTCGGCCGAAGCGAGGACAACGAGTTCCATGCCCGCCTGCGCCAGCAGGGGTTCAAGCTGTTTTACGACCCGGCCTACACGGCCATTTACCATCCCCGCACCAGTCTGAAAGGACTCGCGTCGCAGATGTTTCACAATGGTTGGTGGGTTTCCGCAACCATCGTACGCACGCGCAGTTTTCCTTTCGGTATTCGCCACGTGATTCCCTTCGGATTCTATCTCGGCCTGTGCCTGGCGGCGGCGTGCAGCGTTCTTGGAGTGCCCTACGCGCTTCTGCTTTTGCTGTTGATGCTGGCAGCGTATTTGTTGGGTTCAATAGGAGCGGCGGCATCTGCCCTGCCCACTGCTCAGTTCTGGCGCGTTATCCTGGTCTTCTGGGTGATGCATGCAAGTTATGCCG
>DATEJK010000093.1:0-20660 GCA_035278025.1 Terriglobales bacterium
CATGCCAGACCCTAGCACATTACGTAGCACATAAGCCAGAAATCTTCAGTAACCATGCTGGTTTTAGCTGGCGGAAGCGAGTGGGAGTCGAACCCACCGAAGACGGGCAAACCCGCCTCCCGCCGGTTTTGAAGACCGGGAGGATCACCGGACCCCATGCGCTTCCGGGCTCAATCAGATTAACTGGCGGGAAACAACATTGACAAACCGCCGACGCGCATCACAACAGAACACCCTATGCCCTACCCTCTCTTTGCTACTTTCGCCCAGGTGTCCTTCAACGCCACGGTGCGGTTGAACACCAGCTTGCCGGGAGCGGAGTCGGGGTCCACGCAGAAGTAGCCCAGGCGCTCAAACTGGTAGCGGCTGCCCACCGCCGCAGCGGCCAGCGACGGTTCCAGTTGGCAACCGCGCAGCACCTCCAGCGAATTGGGATTCAGGTTGACGGTGAAGTCCTGGTCTTGCTCCACCTCGTTGGGATTGGGCTTGGTGAAAAGCTTGTCGTAGAGCCGCACTTCGGCCTCGAGAGCGTGCGCCGCAGACACCCAGTGAATGGTGGCCTTCACTTTTCGTCCGTCGGGCGCGTTGCCGCCGCGAGTGGCGGGATCGTAGGTGCAGTGCACCTCCACGACCTCGCCGCGTTCATTTTTCACCACATTCGTGCAGGTCACAAAGTAGCCGTAGCGCAGGCGCACCTCGCGTCCTGGCGAGAGCCGGTAGTAGCCCTTGGGCGGAACCTCGCGAAAGTCGTCCTGCTCGATGTACAGCACCCGTGAAAACGGCACCTTGCGCGTGCCGGCGGAAGCATCTTCGGGATTGTTCACCGCCTCCATCTCCTCCACCTGGGCCTCGGGGTAGTTCTCAATCACTACCTTCAAGGGCCGCAGCACGCCCATTGCCCGCGGGGCGCTCCGGTTCAAATTCTCGCGCAGGAAATGCTCCAGCATCTCCAGTTCGGTAATGCCGTTGGTGCGCGAGACGCCCGCCGCGGTCACGAAGTTGCGTATCGCCTCCGGCGTGTAACCGCGCCGCCGGATGCCGGAAAGCGTGGGCATGCGCGGATCGTTCCAGCCGCTCACGTGGCCGTCGCGCACCAGTTGCAGCAGCTTGCGCTTGCTCAGGATGGTGTAGGTCAGGCTGAGCCGGTCAAATTCGATCTGCTGCGAAGGGAAGATGCCCAGTTCCCGGATGAACCATTCATAGAGCGGGCGGTGGTCGGCAAACTCCAGTGTGCACATTGAGTGGGTGACGCGCTCGATGGAATCCGACTGTCCATGCGCGTAGTCGTACATGGGATAGATGCACCACTTGTTGCCCGTGCGGTGGTGTTCGGCGTGCAGAATGCGGTACATCACCGGATCGCGCATGTTCAAGTTCGGGGACGCCATGTCAATCTTGGCGCGCAGGGTGCGCGAGCCGTCGGGAAACTCGCCCGCCCGCATGCGCTGAAACAGTTCCAGGTTCTCCTCCACCGAGCGGTTGCGGTAGGGGCTCTCCTTGCCCGGTTCAGTCAGCGTGCCTCGGTATCTGCGGACCTCGTCCGCACTCAAGTCGTCCACATAAGCTTTGCCGGCGCGAATCAGTTGCAGCGCCCACTCGTAGAGCTGGTCGAAGTAGTCGGAGGCATAATAGAGGCCCTCCCACTCAAAGCCCAGCCAGCGCACGTCTTCCTGAATGGATTCAACGTACTCGGTTTCTTCTTTCTCCGGGTTGGTGTCGTCGAAGCGCAGGTTGGTGTGCCCGTCGAACTCGTCGGCCAGGCCAAAGTCCAGGCAGATGGCCTTGGCGTGGCCTATGTGCAGGTAGCCGTTGGGCTCGGGAGGGAAGCGGGTCTGCACCCGGCCCGAGTACTTGCTGGTCTTCAGGTCTTCGCGGATGATGTCGCGCAGAAAATTGGGCGCGGCCGCGGCGGCGGGGGCGCTCGTCCCGTTGCTGGCGGCGTTGGGTTTGACGGCTTCGGCGGCCGGATTGCGATCGCTCATGAAAGTTTGGCTTCTCTCGAAAATGGCTGGCTGATTAAACGCTACCTGCCGGCCGGCTGATGGATATTCTCAATTCCCTGGTCAATTCGCGCCAGTGTGGTCTCCCGACCCAGGACCTCCAGCGTCTCGAACAGCGGCGGCGAATTCTTGCGGCCGGTTACCGCCACACGAATGGGCTGGAACATCTGGCCGGCCTTAATCCCCAGCTCCTGGGCTGCCCCGCGCAGCGCCTGCTCCAGTCCCTGGTGGGTGAACTCGGCGTTGCTCAGCACCTCACGCGCCCGCTGCAATACCCGGCGCGCCATTTCCGCATCGCCCTTTTGCGGCACCAGTTCAGCGGGATCGTAGGGCGGCAGCTTGTCGCGGAAAAAGAAGTCGGCCACGTTCAGCACTTCATTCAGCAGGCGGATGCGTTCCCGCACCAGGCGCGTGATCTCCAGCATCTTCTCCGGCGAAACCTCATGGCCGGCCTGGCGCACCACCGGCAGCAGGCGCCCGCACAATTCCTCGACGGGCAGCGCGCGGATGTGCTCGGCGTTTAACCATAGCGCCTTGGGATCGAAGGTGTCTTCCGGTTGGGTAGGGGGCTCCTTGAAATTGATGACCGCGTTGGCGCGGTTGATGCCCTCCAGGGAAAACGCCTCAACCAGTTCCTGCCGCGACAGCATCTCGCGGTTATCTTTGGGCGACCAGCCCAGCAGGCACAAGAAATTGATGAATGCCTCCGGCAGGAAGCCCGCGTCGCGATAGGTGGTCACGCTGACCACCGGCCCGTGCCGCCGTTTCGAAAGCTTGCTGCCGTCGGGCGCCACCAGCAGCGGCAGGTGGGCAAACTTGGCCACGGCAGCGCCCGCCGCCTCAAAAATCAGCAGGTGCTTGAAGGTGTTGGTCAGGTGGTCCTGGCCGCGAATGATGTGGCTGATGCGCAAGTCGGCGTCGTCGGCGCAGGAAGCCATGTGGTACGTGGGCATGCCGTCGCTGCGCAGCAGGGCGAAATCTTCGATGTCGGCCGTGGACTTGGCCTGCTCGCCATAAACCATGTCGGCGAAGCGGATCTCCCGCTCGGTTTCCCGTGGCACGCGAAAACGAAGCGCAAAGGACTCGCCCGCCGCGGCGCGCCGGTCGCTTTCTTCGCGCGAGAGTTCCCGCATGCCCGCGTTGAACAGCCACGGCCCTTGCGCGCTGGACTTTTCTCCCGTCGTCGCCGGAGTGAAATCGCGGTAGGCCAGCCCCTTCTGGAAGATGGCTTCCGCCATCTCCCGGTGAAGGCCCAGCCGCTCCGACTGCTTGTATTCCTCGTCCCAGCTCAAGCCGAGCCAGCGCAGACCCTCAAAAATGGAGTTGAGCGAGGCTTCGGTGTTGCGCTCCACGTCGGTGTCGTCCACGCGCAGCACCATGGTCCCGCCCTGGCGCTGGGCAAACAGCCAGTTGAACAGGAAGGTGCGCGCGCTCCCGACGTGCAGGAAGCCGGTGGGGGAAGGCGCAAATCGCACTCGGACCATGTGATTTGAGTATAACAATCGCGGCCGATGGCCTGCAGCAGTACAACGACGCGGTCCCAGAAACAACTTCCTCGCCGCCGATTTATACCGATGTTCGCGAACTCAACCCTGAAGATATCCCCGCACATGAATCTTCGAAGCTGCCCAGGAGAAACTCTGATCACCTTAGCCAGCAATCACAGCGTGGGCAGCGCTTTCTCGTCTATGCTTACTGCGTGACCACGCTCAATGAGGCCTACTCCACGCTGGCCATGAAGCGCCGCTACGAGGCCTGGTTTGTGCGCCTCGGCCTGGCCGACGGCAGCGGCGCCTGGTGGTTTCGTTACCTGCTGATGAATCCCGGACGAAGCGGCTGCGCCGGCGATCCCCGCGGCCTCCCCGTCCAGGTGTGGGCCACCTGGTTCCCGGCCGCAGGCATGCCGCAGAGCTTCATTCAGGGTTTCCCGTTGCCGGGGCTCAACCTCAGTTCCCGCGGGCAAACCCCGTTTCGCTTTGCCTTTGTCGCGAACGCCATCGCCGAGGACTCCTGCAGCGGCCGCCTGCAGGCGGAGGGGCACGAAATCGCCTGGGATCTGCATTACGCCTCTACTTTTCGCACCACGCTGAGCAGCAAGGGCTGGATTGGCTTCTCGCGCACGCCGCACTCCGATGCGGTTGTTGCCGGGCAGATCTCGTTCGACGGGCGCAAGTGGGCCGGCGATCCCCTCGGCTTCGGCGTGCAGGGGCATAACTGCGGCTATCGCCATCGCAATTTCTGGAAGTGGACGCACGCTTACTTTGAGCGTCCCGGCGCAAGCCCCAGCACCTTCGAAGCCCTGGTTTATGAGATGCCGCTTGGCCTGGTGTTCCGGAAGTGCGTGCTGTGGCACGAAGGCAGGCGATACGTCCTCCGCAATTTGCGGCAGACCGCGTTCGAACCCGGCGCGCTGGAGTGGAAATTCCGTTGTTCCGGGAAGGACGGGCTGCAACTAGAAGCCGCAATTGACGGCCGTGGCCCGGGCATTCACCGCCTGCCTTACCTAAAGACCGACTGTTCCGGCACCTTCGACGTCCTGAACAACAGCCTGGCGGGTGCGGCCCTGCGCCTGCAACATCCCGGTGGTCACGTCGAAGAGCTACAAACGAGGCGGGGCGCGGTGCTGGAGTTTGCGGGTCAAGCCGCTCTCCTGCGTTAGCGGGGAAGTGGCTGCCATCTAAACCGCATGAATTCGCAACCAAGGCTGCAATTCTGGTCACTCTTGTGGGCGCGGGCGCCCTCGCCCGCGACTCGCCTTGCGAAGCACGCGCCATGCTGCGGCGCAGGCGCGGCGTCACGGGCGTCGAGAAATTGCTTAGACTTTCCGCGGCGTGATCCGCTCCACTCCCATATACGGCCGCAAGGCTTCCGGAATGATGACGCTGCCGTCGGCCTGCTGGTAATTTTCAATAATCGCCAGCCAGGTGCGGCCAATGGCCAAGCCACTGCCGTTCAGCGTGTGCACGAATTCGGTCTTGCTTTTGCCTTCCGGCCGGTAGCGGATATTGGCCCGGCGCGCCTGGAAAGCCTCAAAATTCGAGCAGGAGGAGATTTCCCGGAACAGCTGCTGCCCGGGCAGCCAAACCTCTAAGTCGTAAGTTTTTGCCGAACTGAAGCCCAGGTCCCCGGTGCACAGCGCCATCACACGGTAGTGCAGCCCCAGCTTCTGCAGCACCGTTTCCGCGTTGTTGGTCAGCTTTTCCAGTTCGTCGTAGGAATTTTCCGGGCGGCTGAACTTGACCAGTTCCACCTTCTGGAACTGATGCTGGCGGATAATGCCGCGCACGTCTTTCCCGTACGAGCCGGCCTCGCTGCGGAAGCAGGCCGTGTAGGCGGTCAGTGATACCGGCAGGCGCGCCGCCTCCAGTATCTCGTCGCGATACAAATTCGTGACTGGCACCTCCGCCGTGGGTATGAGCCACAGGTCCTTTTCCTCTCCATGCGGCACACGGAACGAGTCCTGGGCGAACTTGGGCAGTTGCCCGGTGCCGTACATGGATTCGGAGTTGACCAGGTACGGCGGCAGCACCTCGGTGTAGCCGTGCTCGCGCGTGTGCAGGTCAAGCATGAAGTTTGCCAGCGCCCGCTCCAGGCGCGCACCCAGGTCCCAGTACACGGCAAAACGCGCCCCGCTCAGCTTGGCGGCACGCTCCAGGTCAAGAATGCCCAGCTGCTCGCCCAGTTCCCAATGCGGCTTAGGCGCGAATGCGAACTGCGGCGGCTGGCCCCAGCGCCGCACTTCCACGTTATCTTCGGAGGCTTTGCCCACCGGCACGCTGGCATTAGGAATATTGGGAATGCCCGCCAGCAACTCGCGCAGGCGCGCATCTTCTTCCTGGACCTTGCCCTCCAGGGCCTGAATCTTCTCCCGCAGTTCCTTGGTTTCCGCGATCCGCCCGCTCGCGTCCTGCTGGGCCTTTTTCAGCCGGGCGATTTCCTCAGAAGCTTTGTTGCGCCTCGCCTGCAGCGTTTCCAGTTCCGTGATGTGCTGGCGCCGGACTCCGTCCAGCTCGCGGAACTGTCCCAGCACCTCGGCAGGGTTCATGCCGCGCTGCGCCAGCTTTTCCTCCAGCAGCGGCAGGTGGTCGCGTACAAAATTCAGGTCCAGCATGGGAAACAGCTAATGTACCGGAAAGCTGCGCAGGGTGTCACCCCATCCAGAAAACATGTGGGCGCAGGCGTCGGGCGTGCGTAGTTTGCCAGTCGCCCGCACCGGGCTGTTACACTACCGTGCGATGAACTCCCGCATCGGCCGTGCCTGTGCTGTACTCATCTGCTTCTGTCTGCTATCCACCCTGGCGGTCGCTTCCGCCTACAACCACCGGCCCAAGCTGGTGGTCGTGATCATCATTGACCAGTTTCGCGGCGACTACCTGCAGCGCTATTACGACGATTTTGGCCCTTCCGGCTTTCGCCTGCTCATGGACCACGGCGCTAACTTCACCAATTGCACCTACGATTACGCCAACACGCGCACGGCTCCCGGGCATGCCACCCTGCTCACCGGCGCCTACAGCGATGCCAACGGCATCTTCACCAACGAGTGGTGGGACTCCCAGAAGAAGCGGGAGGTTACCTCGGTGGAGGACGATTCCACGCAACTGGTAGGCGCCGCAGGTACCGGCGCTTCGCCTCATTATCTGCTGGCCAGCACCTTGGGCGACCAGTTGAAGCTCGCCACTCAGGGCAAGGCGCGCGTGTTCGGCCTCGCGCTCAAGGACCGTGCCGCCATCCTGCCCGCGGGCTGGGCCGCCGACGGCGCCTATTGGATTGACGACCAGAGCGGCGCCTGGATTACCTCCAACTATTACCGCAGGGACCTGCCCGCCTGGGTGCAGCAATTCAACCGCAGCGAGCCGGACAAATACTGGAATCGCGAATGGAAGGACAGCAGCGGCAACCTTCAGTTCACTACCGCCCGTAAGCCGGGCGCTGGATTTTTTCCGGTAGTCGGCTCCACTCCCTTTGCCAATGACTACGAACTGAACTTTGCCCGCGCTCTTATCACCAATGAAAAGCTGGGAACCGGCCCGGCAACCGATCTGCTCACGATTGGCCTTTCCGCCAATGACCTTCTCGGCCACGAGGTTGGCCCCGATTCTCCCAAAATGCGCGCCATGGCTCTGGCCCTGGACCAACAACTGGCCGGTTTTTTCGACTTCCTGGGCAAGCAGTTTGGCCTGGCCAACGTTTGGATTGCCCTCTCCGCCGATCACGGCGTGGCTCCGCTGCCCACGGTGGCCAAAGCCATGCGCATTCCCGCTGCCGGCTTAAGCAACGCTCAGCTGCGGAAGCAGCTTAACGCTGACCTCACTGCCCGGCTTTCCCCTGGCCATCCCCGTGACTTCGTCCCGGACCTCTCTTATCCGATTGCTTTTGTCTCGCAAGCTGCGTTTACCGCCGTTCGCCTGAAGGAAGCCGCCGCCGAGCAGGCGGTGGGCGAAGCCCTGGAACGTATTGGCCTGCGCGGCTTCTACACCAAGGCTCAGCTGGCGCGCGGAGAAGTGCCCGCTACCGCTCTTGGCCTTCAGTATCTGCACAGCTATTCGCCTTACGGGGGCTGGTACGTGCTGGGCGTTCCCCCGCCCTTCACCATCGGCTCAACCCAGGGCACCGACCATGGCTCGCCGTACAGCTATGACACGCATGTGCCGTTGGCGTTCTTTGGCGTGCCTTTTCAGCCCGGCACCTACCGTCAGCACGCCGAACCGGTGGATCTGGCGCCGACGCTGGCTTCGTTGCTGGACATTAACCCTCCCAGCGCCGCCGTCGGCCATGTCCTCACCCAGGCTCTCGCCCATCGCCACATCGAAGAGCCCACCGGAGGGACGCCGTGAGCAGCACCCCGCCGCTGCCTCCCAAGCCGGAAATGAGCGTCAGCTTTGCCGGAATGCAACTCCGCAACCCGGTGCTGGCCGCCAGCGGAACTTTTGGCTACGGCATCGAGTTTGAGGATGTGGTCGCGCTCGACAAGATTGGCGGCTTTGTTACCAAAGGCTTGTCGAAGAACCCTATGGCCGGCAATCCTGCTCCGCGGCTCTACGAAACATCCGCCGGCATGCTTAACGCCATTGGCTTGCAGAACATTGGCGCGCGCGCTTTTGTGCTGGAGAAATTGCCGGAATTGCGCAAGCTCAGCACCGTCGTTATTGCCAACGTCTTCGGCCATACCCGCGAAGATTACGAAGACACGATTCAGATCCTTAATGAAGGCGAAGGCATTGCCGCCTATGAGCTGAACGTTTCCTGCCCCAATACCGCGGCTGGTGGCATGGTTTTCGGCTGCGATGTTCACCTGCTTGATGACGTGGTTTCCACTGCCAAGCGGGCCACCTGGCGGCCGGTGATTGTGAAGCTCTCGCCCAACGTGACCAGTATCGGCACCATGGCCCAGGTTGCCGAAGCCGCCGGCGCCGACGCCATCTCCCTGGTCAACACCTTTCTGGCCATGTCCATTGATGTGGAGACTCGCCGCCCGCGCATTGCCAATGTGACCGCGGGGCTGTCCGGCCCCGCCATCAAGCCCATCGCCGTACGCATGGTGTATGAAGCCGCCCACGTCGTGGATATTCCCGTGATCGGCATTGGCGGCATCAGCACTGCCGCCGACGTCATCGAATTTCTGCTGGCCGGCGCCGTAGCAGTCGAGATCGGCACCGCCAGCTACTGGGACCCTTGCGCCACCGAAAACATTGTCCGCGAACTGGAGCAGTGGTGCGCCGTCCATCGCGTGCAGAAAGTTACCGAGCTGATAGGGGCCATGAAAGCGGAGTAGAAGGTTTTAAGTCTTCGAGCGCTAAACGAATAAGTCCACCGCCTGGACGCTGAGTTCGCAGAAAAATTGAAATTCTTCCGCCCGGGGCGAATGAAGCAAACCTGCAAACTTTTAAACTCTGGTTTCCTCTGTGTCTCTGCGTCTCGGTGGTGGATTCTTCGCAGTCTACTGTCCGGAAATTTTCAGCTTGATCTGTTCCGGGATGCGCTCGCGGATTTCCTCGGGCAGGCGATCGTGAATCTGGCGCGCTCCCAGGCGGGCGGCGTCAGCCACCACCAGCGGCGCCGGCGTAGCCACCGCCACCGCCAGCCAGATCAGCGCCGAGAGCGCAAACCCGGCGGCGGCTGCCAGCTCCAGAATCAAAGCGTGATGGGGCTCAAAATGGTGGATTACTCCGAAGGCCAGCAGAAAGACCACCGCTGAGGCGCTGGCCAGCACCATCAGCGCAATATCAATAGTGCGGTGCAGCCGCTGCCGCCCGCGGCAGTAGGAGCAGGCAGCGAAGTGGCCCTCATAGTCGCGGCGCATCTCCGGAGCGATTCCGGAAATGTCATAGCGCCAGCCGGCTAGAATGCTGCCCACGATAGGGTCAACGCACTGTGCTCTCATGACTGACGAACTACAGCCGGAGCGGTTCCAGAGGAGCCGATTGGCTTGCCAGCAGCACCCGGTTGTGCAGCAGGGTTCGGCGGCCGCTCAAAGCGCGTTCCGCGCTTCCTCTGGCTAGCTCGGGATGGTTGTTCTGCTCTGATAGATGCGCCAGCACCACAAACGCTGCATTTCCATCATAGTCGCTGGCGAAAAATTCCGCGAGCGCGTCATTGGAGAGGTGTCCCACCCGGCTCATTACCCGCTGCTTCACCGACCAGGGATACGGGCCGCCGCGCAGCATTTCCAGATCATGGTTGGATTCCAGCATCAGCACATCGCAGCCGCGCACGTGGTGGCGCACGCTGGCCGGCATGTATCCCAGATCGGTCGCAATGGCCAGCTTCACCCCTTCCGTGCGGAAGGTGAACGCCACCGGGTCGGCGGCATCGTGAGGAATAGTGAATGGAGTCACCGAGATGTCGCCTACCGTAAAGCTGCAGCCGGAATTGAAGGTTTCTACCCGCTCCGGTTTCCACGCCAGCCCTGCTTTATCGCGCAACAGCTTGCGGCAGGCCTGGTAAGTCGCGCCCGTCAGGTAAACCGGCACGCCCAGTTTCTTGGCCAGCGTGGCCAGCCCGCAGATGTGGTCGGAGTGCTCGTGAGAGATCAGAATGGCGGAGAGCGCGTGCGGATCCTCGCCGCTCGATTTGATCCGTTTAAACGTTTCGCGCCCGGAAAGCCCCGCATCCACCAGGATGCGCGTGCGCCCGCTGGCCACGATGCTGCAGTTGCCCCGGCTGCCGCTGGCCAGCACCGTTAATGTAACCGGCATGTAAGGAGCATAGCGGTTGTGCCCTCCAGCCGCGAGTAACTTCTTGATTAACGTGGTCCTTTAGTGTGGATTTTTGGGCTTACACGGGTATGGGGTGGAAGCAATAGGCCGGTCTTTCCGCTGCCCCGGAAGCTCAGCACTTAGCAGCGCAATTAGCATTTAGCCCGTCATGATTTTCATGCAAATGAGCGACAGAAGTTCCGGGGCCAAGCATTCTTAGCGGGCGAATGGCCAACCACTGCGACTAACCACCAACTACCGTTTCCCCGATTTGATCATCTTCCACAAATCATCTGTCCGGCGCCGCCCCAGCGACCCTACATAAGCGCCCGCATTGCCGGTGATGAAGGAGGCGAAGGCTTCATAGATTTGCGCCCGCTCCGTGTAGACGTGCAGCACATCGGCGGCAAACAGGCGCGAAAGCGGAATGCAGCCGCACACCACCAGCACCCACCGCCACGGCCTGCCTGGACGTAACGCGCCCATCACCATGCAGAAAAACAGGGCCAGAAATCCGGTCATCATCAGGTCGCCGAGTGTCACCTCCACGAACCCGCTGATACCTCCCAACAGCAGCGCCAGCGCGTACCAGGGCATTTCGCTGCTTGCGGGCTGCTTTGGAACCGCAGCCGTTCCCGGCGTGCGGTTGGCGGTTTCTTGTGTTTTGGTGGCAGCAGCGGCGGGTTGCGGCGCAGGCACTTCCGGCATTAAGGGGCCCCCAACTCAATAAGTATAGAATCCCCGGCCTGATTTGCGTCCCAGCCAGCCCGCGTCCACCATTTTGACCAGCAGCGGGCAAGGCCGGTATTTGGGGTCGCCCAAGCCACCGTGGAGTACCCGCATAATGTCCAGGCACACATCCAGGCCGATGAAATCGGCCAGGGTCAGCGGCCCCATGGGATGATTCATGCCCAGCTTAAAAACCTCATCCACCGCCTGCGGTGTGGCTACTCCTTCCATTACCGCATACATGGCTTCATTAAGCAGGGGCATGAGCACGCGGTTGGAAACAAACCCGGGAGCGTCGTTTACCTCCACCGGAGTTTTGTCCAGTTTCACCGCCAGCGCTCGCACCGCCTCATAAGTTTCCTGCGAGGTGGCCAGGCCGCGAATCACCTCTACCAGCTTCATCACCGGCACCGGATTGAAAAAGTGCATGCCGATTACCTGTTGCGGGCGCTTGGTCAGCGCGCCCAGCCGGGTGATGGAAATGGAAGAGGTGTTTGACGCCAGAATCACTTCCGGGCGGCATATCTGGTCCAGCTCGCGGAAAAGCTGCGCCTTCACTTCGAACTGCTCGGTGGCGGCTTCTACCACAAAATCGCAGCTCGCCAGCCGTTGCCGCTCGATTACCGGCTGGATGCGCGCCAGAGCGGCGCTGCAGTCCTCGGCCGTAATTTTGCTTTTTGCGACCTCGCGTTCCAGGTTCTTGCTGATGATGCCCAGGGCGCGCTCCAGAAAACGCTGCTCCACATCGCAGAGCACCACGGGGTATCCGTGGCTGGCAAACACGTGGGCGATGCCGTTGCCCATGGTGCCTGCGCCCACCACGCCCACACTCTTGATCTCCATGCCAGCCTCACCGCTCTCGTGTGAAACTTGAAAGTGTAGCAGGCCAGGACAAAAGGCGTCAGAGAAGGAAATAAGGGAGGTATAAACCTGGAGGGTAAGGATTGGATACCGATATGACCGGCGACCGCGCTCGACTAAATGCCGATTTCGGGTGCGGGCGACCGGGTATTGGCACCTAGCGCCCCGCCGCCGCTCCCCGCTTGCCCGCCACGTCCAGCCGCACTTCCGCGCGCTTCAGGGCCTCCAGAGCGCGTTCGTAATCAGTGTCAGGATCGGCGCTGTGCAGCATCTGTTCGGCTTTTTCTTTCGCGCGCCGGGCCCGCTCCACGTCAATTTCCTCGGCCCGCTCGGCGACTTCCGCCAGAATGGTCACCCGCGTGGGCAGCACCTCCGCAAAGCCCCAGGCCATCGCCAGGTAATGACTAAACCCGTTGATGCGATAGCTGAGCTCGCCCACGCTTAGCTCGGTAATCAGAGGCGCATGCCCCGGCAAGACTCCCAAATACCCATTCTTGCCAGGAATTTGCACCTCGGCCACCGCCTCCTGCACCACCAGCCGCTCCGGGGTCACAATTTCGAGTTGGATGCTATCCGCCAAAGCCAGTTTCAGTTATCAGTTCCCATTTGTCAGTTAATACCGGGCGGTCGAGCCCGGTTTCCGTACCTGCCACCGGGGCCTGACAACTGCCTCTACGCTGCTGCCGCCTTCAGCTTGCCGGCGTGCTGCAGCACTTCGTCAATATCGCCTTTCATGTAGAAAGCCTGCTCGGGGATCTCGTCGTGCTTGCCTTCCAGAATCTCCTTGAAGCTGCGCACCGTATCTTGGATTTTTACGTACCGTCCCTGCAGGCCCGTAAACTGCTCGGCCACATGGAAGGGCTGTGACAGGAACTTCTGAATCTTGCGCGCGCGCGCCACCATCACCTTCTGGTCTTCGCTGAGCTCGTCAATGCCCAGAATGGCGATGATGTCCTGCAGGTCTTTATACGTCTGCAACACCTTCTTCACGCCCTGCGCCACGTCATAGTGCTCCTGGCCGACAATGCGCGGGTCAAGAATGCGCGAAGTGGAGCCCAGCGGATCTACCGCCGGGTAAATGCCGATTTCAGTCAGCGGCCGCGACAGCACCGTGGTGGCATCCAGGTGGGCGAAGGTGGTGGCCGGCGCCGGATCGGTCAAATCGTCTGCCGGCACGTAAATCGCCTGCACCGAGGTGACCGAGCCCTTCTTGGTGGAGGTGATGCGTTCCTGCAGTTCGCCCATCTCCGTGGCCAGGTTGGGCTGGTAGCCTACGGCGCTGGGCATGCGCCCCAACAGCGCCGAAACCTCCGAGCCCGCTTGTGTGAAGCGGAAGATGTTGTCAATAAACAGCAGCGTGTCCGCCCCTTCCACGTCGCGGAAGTATTCGGCCACCGTGAGTCCGGTCAGCGCCACCCGCAGCCGCGCCCCTGGCGGCTCCGTCATCTGCCCATAAATCAGGGCTGCCTTTGATTCCTCAGGTTTGCCCGGTTTGATGACGCCCGACTCGCTCATCTCCAGCCACAGGTCGTTGCCCTCACGGGTGCGCTCGCCCACACCGGCAAATACGGAGAAGCCGCCGTGCTGCTTGGCGACGTTGTTGATCAGTTCCATGATCACAACTGTCTTCCCCACGCCCGCGCCGCCGAACAGCCCGATTTTGCCGCCCTTCAGAAACGGCTGGATCAGGTCAATGACCTTCACGCCGGTTTCAAACATTTCCGCCGTGGTGGATTGTTCGTCGAAGGCGGGGGCCGGGCGGTGAATGGGAAGCCGCTGCTTGGCCGGGATGGGGCCCAATTTGTCCACCGGCTCGCCAATCACGTTCATGACCCGCCCCAACGTGCCCGCACCCACGGGCACGGTGATGGGCTCGCCAAGGTCAATGGCTTTCATCCCCCGCACCATTCCGTCGGTGGGCTCCATGGCCACGCAGCGGGCTCGGCCTTCGCCCAGGTGTTGTTCAATCTCCAGGATGACGTTGATTTCCACCGGCGTGTTGAAGCCGTCGCCTACCACCCGCACCGCCTGGTAGATGGGAGGGAGCTTGGCCTCTTCGAATTGCACGTCCACTACCGGACCGGCGATTTGAATTACGTGTCCAATGTTTTCAGGCATGTATTAGTTCCTAGTTGCTGGTTGTCAGTTGCCAGTAGCACTTAGCAATTAGCGCTCAGCCTTTAGCCAGCCGCGATCGTGCTGGATTCAGCCATGCCGTTCACGGGCTAAATGCCAACTGCTGCTTTTCACAACGCCGCGGCGCCGCTCACAATTTCGATAATTTCCTTCGTAATCTTGGCCTGACGCGCCCGGTTCATGGCCAGGGTCAACGCTTCAATCATCTCGCTGGCATTATTGGTAGCCGCATCCATGGCGGTCATGCGCGCCGCGTGTTCCGCCGCCACCGACTCCAGCAAAGTATGAAACACGCGCAGCTCCACGTAGCGCGGCAGCATGCTGTTGAACATTTCTTGCGGCGGCTGTTCGTAAATGTAGTCCACAGGCGCGGCGGCGAAGGCGGCGGCGCGCTCGTCAATGGCCTTGGTGTCGGCCTCGCTGATGCTGACGCCCGCGGACTTTGCGGCTTCGGCCATGCGCAGCTTCTCCTGCTCCGCCATTTCTTCCGTCTGGCGCACGCCGGAAGCGCCGATCTGCGCGATGGGCAGCACTTCATCCACCACCACCCGCTGCGACACCACCGACTTAAACTCGTTGTAAAGCACGTATACAGCGTCAATTTCGCGGCGCCGGTAGCGCTCGATCACGCTTTGGCCCAGCGCCTTGCCCTGCGCAAATTCCAGCCGTCCCAGAATGCCCACGTGCTCGCCCACAATCTGCACTGCCCCCGACCGGCCCTCTGCCCGCGGCGCGGACTGCGGTCCTTCCTCGGCCGCCTCCGCGATTTCCGGTTCCTGGACCGGTGCCACCGGAAAGCGCCGGCGGAAAAAGTCGCGCGCCTTGCGCCCCACGGCTTCAATATCAATGTTCGTGCCCTGTTTGGACCCTATGAAGCGCATGGCCGCTTTCAGGATGTTGGCATTGAAAGCGCCCGCCAGGCCTTTGTCCCCGGTGACCACAATCAGCAGAATCGTGTTCTCCGGGCGCTGCGCCAGCAGCGGGTGGCGTGGCTCGCCCGTTTCCGGATCGTAGATCTCGGCCCGCATCACCAGCGACTTGAGCACACTGGCCAGCATTTGCGCGTAGGGCCGCGCCGAAAGCGCTCGCTCCTGCGCCCGCCGCAGCCGCGCCGCAGAAATCATCTTCATGGCGCGCGTGATCTGCCGCGTGTTGCGCACGCTTCTGATTCGCCGCCGAATATCGAGTATGCCCGCCATAAAATCAGGCGCCAGCCTTAGTTGCCGCTAGTCGGTAGTTTCAAGTTTCTAGTTTCGCGGAATTGCTTCTTGAAACTCGAAACCTGAAACTCGAAACTGCTACTTTGCCGCCGCCTGCCGCTCCGCCATGAACCGCTCCTTGCACTCCTTCAGCGCCTTATTCATTTCCGTCTTCAACTGGTCGTCGAGAGCTTTCTTTTTCATGATGCCCTCGAATAAACCCGGATTCATGGTGTCCACGTATTCGTAAAGCGCCTTTTCGAAGGGCCGCACCTGCTCCACCGGCACATCGTCAAGGTAGCCATTGGTGCCGGCGTAAATAATCAGAATCTGCTTGGAGAAGGGAAGCGGCGAGTACTGGTTCTGCTTGAGCACCTCAACCAGGCGCTCACCGCGCGCCAGTTGTGCTTGCGTGGCTTTGTCCAAATCGCTGCCGAACTGCGCGAAAGCGGCCAGCTCGCGATACTGCGCCAGCTCCAGTTTCAGGGTGGCGCCCACCTGCTTCATCGCCTTGATGGCCGCCGTGAATCCCACGCGGCTCACCGACAAGCCCACGTTCACCGCCGGCCGAATGCCGCTGTTGAACAGGTCGGTTTCCAGATAAATCTGCCCGTCCGTAATCGAGATCACGTTGGTAGGAATGTAGGCGGAGACGTCGCCCGCTTGCGTCTCAATAATAGGCAGCGCCGTGAGCGAGCCGCCGCCCAAATCGTTGCTGAGCTTAGCCGCGCGCTCCAGCAGCCGCGAGTGCAGGTAGAACACATCGCCGGGATACGCTTCCCGCCCCGGCGGCCGCCGCAGCAGCAGCGAAATCTCACGGTACGAAGCCGCGTGCTTGGAAAGATCGTCGTAGATCACCAGCGCGTGCCGGCCGCTGTCGCGGAAATACTCGCCCATGGCACACGCCGCATAAGGGGCAATGTACTGCATCGGGGCCGGCTCCGATGCCGAGGCCGCCACCACAATGGTGTACTCCATGGCTCCGAAATCGGTCAGTGTTTTCACCACCTGCGCGATGGAAGAGCGCTTCTGCCCGATGGCACAGTAAATGCAAATCAGGTCGCCGCCCTTGTTGTTGATGATGGTGTCTATGGCAATGGCGGTCTTGCCCGTCTGCCGGTCGCCGATGATCAGCTCTCGCTGTCCGCGCCCGATGGGAATCATGCTGTCAATGGCCTTCAGGCCGGTGGCCATGGGCTCGCGTACCGGTTGACGCGAAATTACGCCCGGCGCCAGCCGCTCCAGGGGAATGTACTTGTCGCTTGCAATCGGACCCTTGTCGTCAATCGGCTGGCCCAGCGAATTCACCACTCGTCCAACCAGGGCCTCGCCCACGGGCACGCTCATGATCTGCCCCGTGCGCCTCACCTCATCGCCTTCCCGTACTTCGGTGTAGTCGCCCAGCAGCACCGAGCCGACCTGGTCTTCTTCCAGGTTCATGGCGATGCCTTTCACGTCGTGCGGGAACGAGAGCAGTTCGCCGGCCATCACCTTGTCCAGGCCATAGAGCCGGGCGATGCCGTCGCCCAGAGAGATCACCGTGCCTACTTCGTCCACGGCGATCTTGGATTCGTAATTCTCGATCTGCTCGCGAATCAGTTCTGTGATTTCGTCAGCTTTAATCTGTGCCATTGTTGGGTTCCAAGTAGCTGGTAGTTCATAGTTGGTAGTTGAAGGGGCAACAATGCCAGCTACCAACTTCCAACTACCATTTACCAACTACTGACCTTCCACCAGATGTTCCCGAATCTTATTCAGCTGTCCCAGAATTGAGCCGTCGTAAATGGTGCTGCCCACCTTAATGACTGCGCCTCCCAGGAGACTGGCATCCCGGGAATAGCTGGCCCGGACCTGCTTGCCGGTGAGCCGCCCGATTTCTCTCTCCAGCACCAGCTTTTCCTCCGAACTCAGGTCGCGGGCGCTGATGATTTCCGCTTTGGTCAGGTCCAGCCGCCGGTCCAATTCCACCTCGAAATGGCGTACGACCTGGTCCAGCAGCGGAATGCGTTCGTGGTCAATCAGCACCGCCAGGAAATTGCGGGTCATGGCGGAAATGCCCTCCCGCCGAACCAACGCGTCGAGCACCGCGCGCTTTTGTGCCGCCGGCAGGGCGGGAGCTTCCCAAACCCGGCGCAGCTCGCTGTTCTGTTCCACCACTTCCGCAAGCGAGCGCAATTCGCCCCGCACCTGCTCGGGGTTCAGGTGGCGCTCCATTACCACGTCCGCGAAGGCGCGGGCGTAGCGGCTGCTGATGGCGGCCATGCGCTAGCGTCTGTCCTTTCCGCCGTTGCCGTGCGGCCCGTGCACGCCGTTGCTCAGCTGTTCAGCGAAGCCGCGCACCAGCGCCGCGTCTGTATCCCGGTCAATGTGAATGCGCTTTTCCGCCAGCGCCACCGAGAGCTCCGCCGCATAAGCCTTTAATTCCCGCCGCGCCATAGTGGCGGCGGCCGCGATTTCCTGCTCGGCTGCGTCTACGATCCGGCGCGCATCCTGCGCCGCCGCCAGCCGCAGCTTTTCTTCTTCGCTGGCCGCTTCCTTCTCTGCCTGCTCTTGCATGGCGGCAATCTCGTGATCCAGCCGAGAGAGCCGGGCCTCGATCTCTCCCAGCCGCCGGTCAGCCTGGGCGCTGGCCCGCGCCGCTTCTTCCATCGCCTTGCGGATGCTGGCGGTTCGGTTGCGGAACGCCGCCGGGATGCGCGAGCGTGAGATCAGGTAAATCAGCAGCGCCAGCACCGCGAAGTTCAGGATGAAGGCCAGCCAGTACGCGCCTCGTACTCCAATGCCCAGCACTTTTCCCAGCCAGCGCACCGAGGGCGAAAACTTGAATTGGGCGGTCTGGTCCGTTTCCCCCGCCGCCTCCCGCGATGCTTCCGCCAGCTCTTGCCCGAAGCTGTTGCTGTTCCCCGGCTGAGCCGCCTGCTCCGCTTTCTGGAGGCCCGTACTTTTCTGGGCAGCCGGCGCTGGTCGCGCCCCATTCTGCGGGGCCGCCATGGCGCCCGTCCGCAGGATCGCGAACAGGAGCAGCAAGCCCAGCGCGCTCAGCGCGAACGCACGCACGAGTCCACGCCCTGAAATTACCTTGGATTGCGATGTGCGCATCATGTGCGGCCGCCGGCTACGGGTTTTTCCGCCGCGGTGGCCGGACGCAGGAGGACCCGAATAATCTCATCCGCCAGCCGCGCCGTTTCTATCTCCAGCCCGCCCTGGGCCGCCCTCTTATCCCGCTCTATGGCTGCCCGCGCTTCCGCCACTTGCTGCTGGGCATGAGCCCGGGCCTCTGCCTGCGCCGCTGCTCGCGCCTCCTGAGCCTGCTGCCGCCGAGCCTCCTGGGTCTTGAACAGCGCCGCCCGCGCCTCCCTTAGCCGCTGTTCGTAAAGGGCGGCTTTGGCCTCCGCTGCGGCAATATCCGCCCGCGCCTGCTCCATCGCCCCTTCGGTGCGGCTGTGCCGCTCGGCTAGCACCCGCGACAAAGGACGGTGCACCAGAGCCCGGTATCCCGCAAACACCACCAGCAAGAGCAGTATGGTGGGGATGGCGCCAAGCAGGTATCCGCCTAATTGCCTGAGAATTTCGTCCATGTCCCTGTGGTAAAAACCGCCTGGAAAGCCCGCGAGAATGACTGGGCTAAACTCTAGAACCTACCATCTGTCTTTGAGCAGTGTCAACGCAACTTCAGCTACCCGTCACCTTATTCCACCTGGCTGTAAGTCCCATTTTTGAACAGCTTAGACGGCAAAGCCGTATTCCCACTTGACTTTCACCCTCAGGGGACTAGCATATAGACATCACCTCCGATCCAATTCAGGGTCGAATGGGCTGGAGGCCAAGGAATGTCACCGCTTCTTGGTCTCCGGCCCATTTAATTTTTGCGCCAGAGCCCCTTTCCTTTGCCTTGTCATGCTGAGCGGAGCTTGCCGATTCGCTTGCAAATCGGGCAGGCGTAGTCGAAGCGCCCCTGCGTCTTTGACGATACTTCGCCTATTCAAGGGGGTTCTTCCAACCGCCACCTGACAGCTGCCACTACCACTACAATGTTTCCACCATGTTCTCCCGCAAAATCCGCGTGGAATACGAGGCCGATGGCCGACGCCATCCCTGCCCGCAGAAGTGGCTGGACAGCTTCAGTATGCGCAACTTCACCAACGCCTCCATCTTCGACGACACCCTTCCCGTCGCCGATGGCCTGATGGAAATCGGCGCCCGCGTGCCCCTCGATGAACTGAAGGAGAAAATGGAGGACTGGTTCCGCCGCAAAAGCTACCTGCCCCAGGGAGCGGAGTTGCGTCTGACCCAGCAGGCCTGACATGAATAGAGGCTGCTGGCTTTCCCCCGACCTCCTGATGTCGGCTACTTGTCGTAATGCAGCAGCGAGTACACGTCGTAGGGCGCCAGCTTGTCACGTCCCTTGAGGAAGTCGAGTTCCACCACGAACCCCAGCCCGGCAATTTCGGCCCCCAACGACTTGGCCAGGTGCACCGAAGCCTCCGCCGTTCCGCCGGTGGCCAGCAGGTCATCCACGATGATTACCCGCTGCCGGGGCTCAATGGCGTCGCGGTGAATTTCCAGCGCCGCCTTGCCGTACTCCAGTTCGTAATCCCAGCGCGCCGTCTCGGCCGGCAGCTTGCCCGGCTTGCGCAGCGGCACAAATCCTGCGTTCAGGCGATAGGCCAGAGCCGGGCCAAAAATAAATCCCCGCGCCTCGATCCCCAGCACCAGGTGCGGCTTTTTGGGCAGGTAATACTCGGCTAGCGCGTCAATCAGCGTGGCGTAGCCCACGCGGTCCTTCAGCAGCGTGGTGATGTCGTAAAAAAGGATTCCCTTGACCGGGAAATCGGGAACTTCGCGAATCAGCTTTTTCAGGTGATCACAATTGGTGCGGCCGCTTGGCTGCGCCATCTACCAGGCTCCTTCAATGCGGAATGAATTTAATCCGGCTACCGGCTGGGCGTCTTTCTCCTCCACCGCGTCCACCCGCGCCGCCCGCGGCCCCTGCTGCAGGCGCGAGCGCAGGCCGCTGAGCTGCTCGCGCGTGCCCATGGCCAGCACTTCCACGCTGCCGTCGGCATTGTTGCGCACCCAGCCGGAAACGCCCAGCATATGCGCCTCGCGCTCCACGAACCAGCGAAAACCCACCCCCTGTACCCGCCCGCGCACTACAAAGCGGCGAGCGCGGAGGTCCGCGGTCTTGTCAGTTGGAGTCATTCGGGATGGACGATTGAAGATTGATGATTGTCGATTTAAAAACCCGCTGCGCGCGCCTTTCAATCCTCAATCGTAATTCGTCAATCGTCAATTAGACCAATCGTCAGTCAGTTTACGCTCTGGACAGGTACGCCCCTTCCGACGTATCCACCCGGATCTTCTCGCCTTCATTGATGAAAGGCGGCACCTGCACAATCAGCCCGGTTTCCGTCTTGGCCGGCTTGGTCACGCTGCTGGCGGTGGCGCTCTTCAGGCCCGGCTCGGTTTCCACCACGGTCAGGTCCACCGTCTGCGGCAGTTCCACGCCCACGGCTTTGCCGTCGAAGAACTCCACG
>DATEJK010000094.1:0-24478 GCA_035278025.1 Terriglobales bacterium
TCAGGTTTCAGGTTTCAGGTTTCAGGTTTCAGGTTTCAGGTTTCAGGTTTCAGGTTTCAGGTTTCAGGTTTCAGGTTTCAGGTTTCAGGCTTACAAACGTCGGATTGCTATCCGAGCGCGGCGAAATACCCGCTTTTAAAGGCTTCGCAAGTTAGCTACTTTTCTGGGTGCGCAAACGCCGCGGCCGGAATGTCATTCGCATGTGGCGTAACCCGCTCCAGGTCAGGCGGAACATGCGCATTCACGTCACGCACCGCCCAGGCCAGACCGCCGCTGAGAAGCGCCTGGTAGGCGGGATTAGACCAAACATCTTGCCGATGTCCCATGGCGGTGTAGAACACGCGGCCCTGGCCATACATCCGCGCCCAGGTATTGGGATAGGGCGGACGCTGGTAGAAATTGCCCTGCATGCCTTCGGTCTCCATCACCAGCAGCACGTGCAGGTCGTCGGGAAAGGCGCGCAGCGCGTACCACTCCTCGGTCAACTCCATTCCCTGCCCCAGCGCCTGCATGCCGGGAAAGCGGCTATCGGCCACGCGCACCCGGGCTTTCTGCTGCTGGCCATGGCCTACAAACTCGGCCCCAATCATGGCGATATAGGGATCCAGGTGCGCCGGAAGCTGCGGATCAGTGTGCGCGGAGGCGGGCTCAAAGGTGTCGGTAGCCGAGTGGGTGCCGATGAATCCCTTCCCTTTGTGGACCAGGTCGAGAAACGCCTGCTTGCCTTCCGGCGTCATGGGCGGATTCTTGTCCTCGCCGGCGGTGGTAAGGTCACCGGTGGTGTAAAAGAAGAAGGCGTCGTATTGCGTCAAGGTGGGCTGCGAAAAAATACTGCCATCCTTGGTGGCGATCACTTCGTAGCCGCGCTTCTGGCCCAGCTCGGTCAGGATCTGCTCGGCCGGACTCAACTTGCCGCCGGCGCGCTTGATCATGTCATGCTCGAAGCCCGAAGACTTGGTGAACATGAGGATCTTCTTGCGCCCGGGGGTTTTGGCGGCTGATAAAGAGCTCAGGCCCAGGCCCATGGCACCCGATCCGAAAAACCGCAGCAGGTCGCGCCGATTCATAACAGGGTAGACTAACGGGTCTGAGGGCGGGGCTCAAGGGGGCGGTGCCCAAGGCGGCGGGTTGGGTACAATAGCGCGTCATGGCTGGGTATTCAGGTACGCCGCTGGTAAAAAAGCTGGGCATCAAGCCCGGACAGCGCGTCGCCTTGCTCAACGGGCCCCCAGGATATCGCAAGGCCTTGAGGTCCCTTCCGGAAGAGGTGAAGTGGGCCGAACAGTTAGGCGAGAACCTGGATTTCATTCAGCTGTTCGTCACCACTCAGACGGAGTTAAAGCGACGGTTTAAGGAGGCCAAAGAGTGCCTGACCGCGGATGGCTCGCTCTGGATTTCCTGGCCCAAGAAGTCGTCCGGCGTGGCAACCGACCTCAACGAAAACGCGATACGAAAGCTCGGCCTGGAGCTGGGCTTAGTGGACGTTAAGGTGTGCGCGGTGGATGAAATCTGGTCGGGGCTCAAGTTCGTGTATCGCTTAAAGGATCGGCCATGAACAGGACCGTATGGTTGACAGCGCTGATCTGGGGGATGGCTGCAGGGGGCATGGCGCAAGCAGCTCGCCGTCCCGCCATCATCGGCATCTCTCACGTCACCTTGCGCGCCGCCGATCTCGGCAAATCGCGGCAGTTTTATGGCCGTGCGCTGGGTCTGGCGGAAGTGCCGGCGGGCAACGCGCAAGCCGCGCGTTTCCGCATCAATGACCACCAGTATGTGGAACTGGAAGCAACAGCCGCCAGTGCGCCGGCGGACCGCCTGGTCGAGGTGGGGTTTGAAACCCAAGATGCGGAGGCCCTGCGCCAATATCTGGGTACGCATGGTGTTCAGGTGCCGGCGAAACTGACCCTGGCAGCTGACGGTAAGCGCAGCTTCGATGTGCGCGACCCCGAGGACCATCAGATTTGCTTCGAGCAGTTTGGAAGTATATCGGGCGGGGGCGGCGCCCCAGGTCATCCCATTTCCACCCGTATGATCCATGCCGGCTTCATTGTGCGCAACCGCGCCGCCGAAGATCGCTTCTACAAGAGCCTGTTGGGTTTCCATGTGTACTGGCATGGCGGCATGAAGAACAATGAAACCGACTGGGTGGACATGCAGGTTCCCAACGGCACCGAGTGGCTGGAGTACATGCTGAATGTGGAGGCGAATCCCTCTCCCCGCGACGCCGGCGTGTTCCGCCACCTGGCGCTGGGCGTGCCCGACATCAAGCCGGCTGTGCGGCTGGCCAAACGGAGTGGCTGGCCCATGCCGGAGCCTCCCCAGATTGGTCGCGACGGCAAGTGGCAGCTCAACCTGTACGATCCCGACCTGACCCGGGTGGAAGTCATGGAGTTTCGGCCGGTGGAGACACCATGCTGCGCGAAGTATACGGGGCCGCATCCGCATTGAATCTTGCAACGCCGAGACCGCAAAGAAGACGCATCCCAACCTCTTTCGATGGCAAAAATAGCCACCTTCTACGGCATACTCCCCAAGATTTTGTTTGTTCCTTGGCGAACTCGGCGTTCTCGGCGGTGAAATAGGTTTTTGGGGTGGAATAGAATACTGCAGTCACGAGGAACACCCGAGGGCTTACACCCATGTCCGCTTCCACCAAAGTTCGTCCCCAAACGGCTGAGATGCCGCCCGTGCCCCTGACCCTGGAAGGTTCCAGCGTGCTCCATCAGATGCTGCGCTTTCGCTGGGCGGAGTGGCGGCAGCTGAACCCCGGCGAGCGCAATCGCATCCTCAACGAAGCTCAACCTGTGCTTCAAGAAATGGAAAAAAATCAAAGTGCCCTCTTCGCCGTCCTGGGCCACAAGGGCGACCTGATGCTGGTGCACTTCCGTTCGTCATTCGATGAACTCAAGCAGTTGGAATTGCAGCTGGCGCGCACCGGGCTGAACGATTATCTGCGAACCACCACCTCTTATCTTTCCGTGGTTGAACTGGGCCTTTATGATTCCTCGGTTAAGCTCTACCAGCAATTGGCCGAGCGCGGGTTGCAACCGCATTCTCCGGAATGGAACACCCAGGTCGAGCAGGAGATGGAGCGGCAGCGCGCCGCCATGCGCCCGCGCCTCTACCCGGAAATGCCGCCCAACCGCTATATCTGCTTTTATCCCATGGACCGGCGTCGCGGCGAAGAAAAGAACTGGTACACCTTGCCCATCGAGGAGCGTCAGCGGCAGATGCGCGAGCACGGCATGGTGGGCCGGCGCTATGCCGGCGAAGTCAAGCAGATCATCACTGGCTCCATCGGGTTCGACGACTGGGAATGGGGTGTGGACTTGTTCGCCGACGACCCCCTGGTTTTCAAGAGATTGATTTACGAAATGCGCTTCGACGAGGTCAGCGCCGTATACGCCCTCTTCGGTCACTTTTACGTTGGCGTGCGCTGCCCGGCTTCGCAACTGGGCCGGCTTCTGGAAGGCGAGTTGCCCGCAAAGCCCAGCAAGCCTTGATCGTGCTTTCCGCCTGGTGTGGGTTCGCAAGGGTCAGTTACAACACGTCCGGTGTCTCGACAAATTCTGAACCTGCATTTTGGGAACCAGAAACACTAGCTAGAGACCTTACTGGCAATGCCCGGAAATGTGTTCCAGATAGCTATAATGAGGAACACGGCTGAGCGGCCACTCCAAATGCCCAGCGTGGCGAACAGTGCCCTTCCAGGTGCCCAAACGCGACGAACCCTCGCGGCGCAGGACGTTCATCATCCTGCTGGTTGCGGGTATTTTTGTCTTGTTCACCATCCTGCTCTCCCAGGCTTCTTTTAACTGGCCCGTCTTCCAGCCCAACGCCAGCGAGCAGCCCTTTGTTTTCGCCGCCCTTTCAGCCCTGGTTTTTCTGCTCTTTGTAGTGCTCACCTTCATCCTGCTGCGCACCCTGCTCAAGCTTTTCGCCGAGCGACGCGTGGGAGTTCTGGGCTCCAAGTTCCGCACCAAGATGGTGGTGGGTGCGCTGCTGCTTTCCTTCACCCCGGTGCTGTTTCTCTTCCTCTTTGCCTATGGGCTGATGAACCACTCCATTGATAAGTGGTTCTCGCGGCCGGTCGAGGAGGTGCGCGAAGATACCGAAGCTATGACTCGCCTGCTCTCCGCCTACGCCGAGGATAACGCCCACGGCGAGGCGGCGCTTTTGGCCGGCGCGCCCGAAACCCAGAAGGCCTTCGCCACCGGCAACTTTGACGGGGTAGCGGAACTGTTCGAGCGCCATAAGCCGACCCTGCAGGGCGGATTTGCTGTGGCCATGCGGCAGGGCCGCGCCGAGGCTAGTTTCCGGGCGCCCGAAGCATGGTCGGTGCTGGAGCCCATATTGCCGCTCAAAGCTGCGGCCAGAAATAGTCCCGCTCGTTTTTCCTGGAAGGGGACCGATTACATCCTGGGCAGCGCGCGCGTGGGCCAGGATGGGACCGTGCTGGTGGCCATGCCGCTGCCGCCCGCCTTTTCGGAAACCGTCCGTCAGATTGACGAAAGCCAGCAGCGATACTTCCAACTGGCGCAGCAGCGCAAGCTGGTTCGGCGCACCTACATGGAACTGCTGGCGTTGCTCACCATGTTGGCCTTGTTTGCCGCCACCTGGCTGGCCCTGTTCACTTCCAAGCTGGTGACCCGCCCTGTCGCCGCTCTGGCGGAAGCCACGCAGCAGATTTCGCGTGGCCGGCTGGATTACCGCGTGCAGGTGGCGGCCGCCGACGAACTGGGAGAACTGGTGGCCTCCTTCAACCGCATGGCGGAGGAACTGGAAAACAGCCGCCAGCAGATCATGGCCTCCAGCCTCGAACTCAAGGAGGCCAACACCGCCATCGAGCGGCGCCGCCGCCACATGGAAACCATCCTGGAGAGTATTCCCACGGGGGTGCTCTCGCTCGATGCGCGCTGGCGTGTGACCCATGCCAACGTGGCTCTGCAGCGCATCTTCAATCCTCAATCGCGAGCTGCCGCCAGGGTCGATTTTTTGACCGGAAGCGCGCTTCTTGAGGTCTTTCCCAGCGAAATCGTAGAAGATCTGGAACCTCTGCTGCGCCGCGCCGACCGCATGGGTGTGGCCAACAGTCAGATGGAACTTAGCTGGCGCGGAAGCACCCTCAACGTCGCGATTACCGTCGCCGCCTTGCAGCATGAAAACCAGGGGCTCGGCTACGTGGTGATTTTTGAGGACCTTTCCGACCTGCTCAAGGCGCAAAAGCAGGCCGCCTGGCGGGAGGTGGCGCGACGCGTGGCCCACGAAATCAAAAACCCGCTTACGCCCATCGCCCTCTCCGCCGAGCGCATTCGCCGCCACCTGGAGCGGGCCCATCCCCCGGACGCAGTTTCCCTATCGGTGATCAACAGCTGTGCTGAGACCATCGCCGGCGCGGTGGAAACCGTGCGCAGCCTGGTGGACGAATTCTCCGCCCTGGCCCGTTTTCCGGCCGCCAATCCTCAGCCCGCCAACATCAATGCCATCGTGGAGAGCACCCTCTCCATGTTCAACGGGCGGCTCGATGGCATTGAGGTGCGCACCCTGCTGGCCCCTGAGCTGCCGCGGGTGCTGGCCGATGGCGAGGCCATCAAGCGCGCCCTGGCCAACCTGATTGACAACGCCGCTGAGGCTACGCAGGATTCTCTGCTCCGCGAAATTGACATCTCAACCGCCGTGGTCCCCGGCCGTGACGCCATCGAAATCGTCATTAGTGATACCGGCCCTGGCGTTACCCCGGAACTCAAGGAGAAGCTGTTCCTGCCCTATTTCTCCACTAAAAAACGGGGCACCGGGCTGGGACTGGCCATTGTGAGCCGCATCGTGGAAGATCACCGCGGTTCCATCCGGGTGGAGGAAAACCAGCCCATAGGGGCGCGCTTTATTCTGGAATTGCCGGTGGCAGCCGAAGGCGTGGTTCCCGCCGCGGTCGAACATGCATAACATCCTGATTGTGGACGACGAAGCCGGCATTCGCCAGTCGCTGAAGGGAGTGCTGGAGGACGAAGGCTACAAGGTGGCCGCCGTGGAAAGCGGCGAAGCCTGCCTCGATGCCCTGCGCCGCCGTTCTTATGACGTGATCCTGCTCGATATCTGGCTTCCGGGAATGGACGGCCTGGAGGCGCTGGAGAAGATCCGCGAAGCGGAGGATGCGCCCGAGGTCATCATGATTTCCGGCCATGGAACCATTGAAACCGCGGTGCGGGCCACTAAGCTGGGCGCCTTCGACTTTGTGGAAAAGCCGCTCTCGCTGGAAAAGACTCTGATCCTGGTCAAAAACGCTGCTGAATCCAAGCGCCTGCGCGGTGAAAACCGCGATCTGAAAAAGCAGTTGCTGGCCAAGAGCGTGATTGTGGGCGACAGCATTCCCATGAAGGCGCTGCGGCAGCAGATCGGCCTCATGGCCCCTACCAACGGCCGCGTGCTGGTTTATGGCGAATCGGGCACCGGCAAGGAACTCGTGGCCCATGCCATCCATGCCCAGAGTCCGCGCAAGGAAGCCTTGTTCGTGGAAGTCAATTGTGCCGCCATTCCCGAGGACCTGATCGGCAGCGAGCTTTTCGGGCACCGCAAGGGCTCGTTTTCGGGAGCGACTTCCGACAAGGACGGCAAGTTTCAGAAAGCGAACGGTGGCACGCTGTTCCTGGACGAAGTGGGCGATATGAGCCTGAAGACCCAGTCCAAGGTACTTCGCACCCTGGACGAGCAGCGCTTCACGCCCGTGGGCGGAGATGACACCATTACGGTCAATGTGCGGGTGATTGCCGCCACCAACAAGGACTTGGAGGAGGAAATCTCCAAAGGCAACTTCCGCGAAGACCTTTTTTACCGCCTCAACGTGATTCCCTTCTATGTGCCGCCGCTGCGCGAGCGCAAGGAAGACATTCCCATGCTGGCGCGCTATTTCCTGAAGGAATTCTCCGCCACCTACGGACGGCGCCCGCGGGAAATCACCGACGACGCCATTGAGGCGCTGATGCGCTACTCCTGGCCGGGTAATGTACGCGAATTGCGCAACGTAATGGAGCGCATTGTCATCATGAACCCCACCGCCTTCAAGCTCGACCGCAAGCACCTGCCGCCGCTGGTGTACCGCGATGGCAGCCGCCGCCCCTTGGGCGAGGCCTCCACCCTGCACCAGGCGCGCGCCGCCTATGAGCGCGATTACATCCTCAAAAAGCTGGACGAGAACCACGGCAACGTCAGCCGCACCGCCGAGGTGCTGGGCCTGGAGCGCAGCCACCTCTACCGCAAGATGAAGTCGCTGGGGATCGCGGTGAAAGAATAGCCGCCTTTTCCTCCCCCCGCTGCTAACCAGGCGGGAAAACTGCCGTCTAAGTGGCCGCTGACAGTTGCGGCTCCTGTCTGACTGTCGCGTGCACGTGTGTTCCCAAAATAAGATGAGGATGGAGCTATTTATGAAAAGATCGCGCATTCTCGCGGCGGTTCTGGGCCTGTTATTCGCGGCCAGCCTGTGCCAGGCGCAGTCGGCGGTTCTGAATATTCCCCGGCAGAGCCAGCACTCTGTGCTGTCCCAACGCATTGGCATCACCGACATCACCATCAACTACCATCGGCCGCTGGTCAACGGACGTAAAATCTGGGGCGACCTGGTTCCCTACGGGCAGGTCTGGCGCGCCGGCGCGAACGAAAACACCACTATCGCGTTTAGTGATCCCGTCACTATCGAAGGCCAGCCGCTGGAGAAAGGCGTGTACGGCCTGCACATGATCCCTGGTGAGAGCGAATGGACCGTTATCTTCTCCCGCAATTCGACTTCCTGGGGCAGCTTTACTTACAAACAGGACGAGGACGCCCTGCGCGTCACCGTAAAACCCCAGCCCGCCGACATGCACAACGCGCTGACTTACGACTTCGATAAGCTCACGCCCACCTCCGCGGTGGTGGAACTGCAGTGGGAAAAAGTCGCCGTGCCCTTCAAGGTAGATGTTGACGTCAACAAGATCGTAGAGGCCAGCCTGCACCAGCAACTGCGTGGGCTGGCGCAATACACCTGGGAGGGCTGGGATGACGCTGCCAACTACCTGCTGGCTCAAAAGACCGATCTGGACGAGGCGCTCAAGTATGAAGACCAGTCCATCCAGGTGGAGAAGCGCTTTGACAACCTGATGACCAAATCCAATGTTCTGGAGGCAATGGGCAAGAAAGATGAGGCCGACACTACGCGCAAGCAGGCGCTGGCCATGGCTAACCCGCTGCAGTTGCACATTTACGCCCGGCAACTGCAGGGACAAAAGCACCAGGACGAGGCCTTCACTATCTTCCGCGAGAACGCCCGGAAGCACCCCGACGAATGGTTTGTGCATACCGGTATGGCGCGGGTTTATTGCGGCCAGGGCAATTTCAACGATGCGGTGAAGGAAATGAAGCTGGCGCTGGCGGCCGCACCCGACGGGCAGAAGACCTATGTCGAGAGCCTGGTGAAGCGCCTGCAGGCGAAGCAGGACATTAACTAGAAAGTAGTTGGTACTTGGTAGTTGGCGGCTGGCCCGCCTTTGGTTTTTACTGGGCGGGCTCAGCTTCCGGTGTTGTTAGAGGCCGGCTGAAAGTAGCCCGCCAGTTTACTGGCGGGCCGCTCTCAGGTCGTCCGCTCGTTCCGTTTCCTGCGAGCTCCGGCGGTTCACAAATTTTCTACAAGCCGCACGTGACTATCTTTCTGAGGTGCTAACCTTAGCCTCACTCGGAGGAAAATAATGCGACATGTTTTGCTCCCCATCCTGGTTGCGGCGTGCCTGCCGCTTTTTGCGCAGGTTCAAACGACGCCGCAGAAGCCGACCCTCAAGAGCATTCTGCTGGAGCAACTGCGCTCCACCCACAACAAGGCGGAGTGGTTCGTGCCCGCTAACACGGCGATCGCGGGACTGACGGCCGAGCAGGCCAGCTGGACCGATGGCAAGGGAAATCACTCTGTCGGCCAACTGGTGAATCACCTGATTTACTGGGACCGCCGCTCTCTAGAGAAATTCGAGGGCACACCGTTAGAGAAATACAACGGCAACAATGACGAAACCTTCACCAGCTTCGACAGCAAGCAGTGGAGCGCAGCCGTCAAACAGCTGGATGATGTCATGAGGCAGTGGGAAAAGGCGGTCGAAGCCGCCGACGATAGCAAGCTGCAAGCCTCCTATTCGATGATCGCGCACATTGGAACGCATAACGCCTACCACATTGGGCAGATTATCTACGTGCGCAAGGAGCAGGGGTCGTGGAATCCGGCGAATGGGGTGAAGTGAATGTCCATTGTTTCGGCAACCCGCGGGTGGGCGATTAGCGATCGTTAATGTCGGATCGGCCACTCGCCAGTTGCTCGAGTTGCCGCCGCCAGTCCAAACCCTCGACGAATTCACGCGAATTGCGCCACCCCGGGCGCACCTTCACGAACAACTCCAGAAAAACCTTGCTGCCCAGCATGGCCTCAATCTCCAGCCGGGCCTGGGTGCCGATTCTCTTCAGCATCTGCCCCTGGCGCCCGATGAGGATGGCCTTCTGCCCGTCGCGCTCGCAGTAAATCGTAGCCGCAATGCGGGTCAGCCTGGGCTTTTCTTCAAACTGTTCGATGATGACGGTGGTGGAATACGGCACCTCTTCGCCGGTGGCCAGCAGCACCTGCTCGCGGACGATCTCTGCCGCCATGAAGCGCGCCGGCTGATCTGTCAACTCATCCTCGGCAAAATAACGCGGCCCCTCCGGCAGCGCCTCCACCGTCTTCTCCAGAAGCAAATCCAGCCCGTCCCGTTTGCGCGCCGAAATAGGAATGATTTCCTGGAAGTCGTAGAGCTTGCTGTAGTGCTCGATGAGTGGCAGCAGCTTGTCCTTGGGAATCAGGTCAATTTTGTTGAGCAGCAGAAACACCGGCGTCCCCGCCTGCTTCACCAGCCGCAAGACGTGCTCGTCCAACCCGGAATGGCTGCCCCGGCTTTTATCTCCCGCGCGGTCTTCGCCTGCCCGCTTGCTGGCGTCCACAATCAGCAACACCAGGTGGCAGCCTTCCAGTGCTTCCCGAACTTCCACCATCATCTTGCGTCCCAAAGCGCTGTCCGGCTGGTGAATGCCGGGCGTGTCAATCAGAATGACCTGCGCCGCCGGCCGCCTCCCCTTCTTCGGCAGGTTGAGGATACCCTGAATGCGGTTGCGCGTGGTTTGCGGCTTACGCGTGACGATGGCCAACTTGGCGCCGACCAGCGCGTTCAGCAGCGTAGATTTGCCGGCATTGGGCCGGCCGAGAATGGTCACGAAGCCAGAGCGCAGGGGCATGTTCAGCAATTAGCACTTAACATTTAGCCAGTCAACCTAAGCGGCATGAAGGGCCCAGAAGAGAAGGAAATCAGGACTATTGCAAGCACCAAGTGCGAACCGCTAACGGCTGCTTTTAAAGAAGTTTGATCTGCTGCGGTACCGCCGGCTGCACCGCCTTAATGCGCAGGCGCTCCACTCGGCGGTCGGTGGATTCCAGAATTTCGAAGCGCAGCCCTTCGCCTTCCACGATTTCTCCCTTTTGGGGAATATGCCCCAGGATTTCGCTGACCAGGCCGGCAACAGTGGTGGCCTCATGACCATCCAGGCGAACACCAAACAGCTGATCCAGCCGGTCCACGTCCATGTTGCCGGGCACCAGGTAGGAATTGTCGGCCTCGCGCACAATGTCGGCCTTGGTTTCGTGCTCGTCGCGGATTTCTCCCACGATCTCTTCCACCAGATCCTCGATAGTCACCAGACCGGCCACCCCGCCATATTCATCAATCACAATGGCCATGCGCACGTTGTTCTTCTGCATCTCGCGCAGCAATTCGCTGGTACGCTTGCTCTCCGGAACAAAGTAGGGGTCGGTGTGCATCAGGCTGCCCACGGTGCGCGTGGGCGCTTCCGTGTCGGCCACCTGCAACAGGTCGTGAACAAAAATAATACCCTGGATGTTGTCCAGAGAGCCCTGGTACACAGGTACCCGCGAGAATCGCCGCGAACGCAGCATCTCCAGAAACTGTTCTACGGTGGTGTCCACCGGCACGGCGACCATTTCCGGACGCGGGGTCATGGCCTCGCGCGCCGTTTTCTCTCCGAACTGCACCACCGATTGGATCAGTTCGCGGTCGCCCTCCTGCAGAATGCCTTCCTCCTGTCCGGCTTCAATCAAGGCATCCACCGCCTCCGCGGCATGGTCGGGAAGCTCTTCCGTGTGCTCGCGGGTCAGCGCTGCCACGGACTGGCAGAAGCCGATCACCAGCGTGACCGGCATAACCAGGTAAATCAGAATCCGCAACAGCGGCACCAGAGGCGCCAGCCACCTGCCCCGGGTGCGAGAGAAGAAAACGAAAGGCAACAGCCGGTTGCAGATGATCACAATCAGCACCAGGCTAACCGTAGCCTGGAAAATCTCCGGCGTGTTCCAGCCCTTTTCGTGGAAGACGGCGTAGCCAACCATCAGCGCGATCGCCGCCGTGCTCAGTTGGGTGAGCACCGCCATAGACAGCGCGGCCCGGGCGCGGCTCACTCTCAATCGCGGCTCCACCCGTTGCTCGAAAATGTCAATGTTGTCCTGAAACTCGCGGGAAAGAAATTTACCGATCTCCGTATAAAGCCGTTCCACGTAGGAGACCAGGGTGAGCACCCCCAGCATCAGAACGATGGGAATGGCGATCATGCTCATCAACTTCGCCCTTTCCGCCGCGCCACAAAGCCTGTGCGCAGGGGTGCCGGCCGCGCGTCGTCGTCCTGCTGGCGGGCGATTAGGGCTGAGGGCAGCCCCAGCTGCTTGCGCAAGCGCTCTTCCAATCGCGCCATGCTTCCATTGTCGTGCTCGTGATCGTATCCCGCCAGATGGAGAACTCCGTGCAACAGAAGGACCTTCACTTCCTCGGCTGGAGCGTGGCCGAATCGTCGTGCGCTGCGCATCGCCATCTCGGCGGAGATGGCGATGTCTCCGGCAAATTCCTTCCCTGCTCCCCCGTCGGCGGGAAACGACAAAACATCCGTGGCCTTGTCTTTCCCGCGGTAGCGCCGATTGAGCTCGCGGATCTCACGATTACCGCTCACCAGGACATTCACTTCACCCCGCAGGCCCGCGGCGCGCTGCGCCCGCGCCAGAAAATGCCCCAGCGCGGCGCTGCTCGTACCCGCCAGTTTTCTCTTGAGGGTAATCACCGGTTTACCAAAAACAAAGGGGAGAGCCGCGAAGTGCCCTCCCGTCGAAACTTCCACGCTTATTCTCCCGCCGGCTCGACTGCGGTCTCCTTTTCGGCCGCCGGTGCGCTTTTCCCGTTGCCATTGGCGCCCTTCCCTTCCAGCGAAAGCGACATCTGGTCCTCGGCCACCTTGGCCTTATGCTCGTCGTAGGCGCGAATGATGCGCTGCACCAACTGGTGGCGCACTACGTCGCTCTCGTCGAACCAGATAAACGACAGTCCGTCCACATTCTTCAGGATGTTCAGCGCCTCCAGCAACCCGCTGCGCCGGTAGTTGGGCAGGTCAATCTGGGTTATGTCCCCGGTGATTACCGCCTTGGAGTTGAAACCCAGGCGGGTGACGAACATCTTCATCTGCTCAGAAGTGGTGTTCTGCGCCTCGTCCAGAATCACGAAGGAGTCGTTCAACGTGCGTCCGCGCATGAAAGCAATGGGCGCGATCTCGATAACGCTCTTCTCCAAATAGCGGTCCACCTTCTCCGGTTCGAGCATGTCGTAGAGCGCGTCATAGAGGGGACGCAGGTAGGGATCCACCTTCTCCTGCAGGGTGCCCGGCAGAAAGCCCAGGCGCTCGCCGGCTTCCACGGCGGGGCGCGCGAGGATGATACGGTTCACCCGCTTGGCCAGCAGGGCGGAAATAGCCATGGCCACCGCCAGGTAGGTCTTGCCCGTGCCTGCGGGCCCGATGCCGAAAACCATGTCGTACTTTTCAATGGCTTCCAGGTAGCGCCGCTGATTGATGCTCTTGGGCTGAACTGTGCGCCGGCCGAAGGAGCGCTGCTTGCCGGCTTCCGCCAGGCCCCGCAGGGTGGCGCTGGGGTCGCTGATCACGATGCGCAGCATGCTGCCCAGGTCCCCGTTGTTAAACACGAACCCGGAGCCCTGCAAGTGGTCGTAGTCGGAAAAAACCTGCTCGGCGCGGGCTACGTCGCGGGCCGCGCCTTCGATCTCCAACGATTCGGCCTTCAGGTCAATAGTGACGTTCAGACCGTCTTCCAGCAGATGCAGGTTTTCGTCCCGAGTCCCGAAGAGGGTGCCGATGTTGGAGCTGATTTCGATATTTTTCTTCATTTACTGTTGGGTTTTAGCCTCCAAAGGCACTGCTGCCGCGCTGTTTCCACAAGCATTGGCCCGGCGCCCGGGGAAAGGGAGAGCGCGTCGCCGAGTGCGGAGCACAAGATTCGCAAGCGATTGGCGCAAAGGAACTTCTGCACGGATAAAGGACAGGCCGGGATGCTCGCCACCCAGTGCAAGCAACTACCATTGGCTGTAGGGTACCCCCCTGCCGGGCCGGAGTCAACGGGTATGACCGCCTGCCGCACGCCGCTTCTTCCTTTCACCTTGGATGATCACACAGAGGGGAAAGATACGTCCTCCCGGGCAGGGCAAGCTTCAGGAAATCCGTTCCGTCCTGGTTTGACCATTTGTCTACCCTCTCGTAAAATCAAAGGGTTGCAACCAGCTTAAAGTTCTCCTGAGGTAGACCAGCAAACATGGCTAATCATTTTTCGGCGGTGAAGCGCGCCCGCCAGACAGAAAAGCGCACCGCGCGTAACCGAAACAACCGTTCCCAGCTGCGTTCCGTGCTGCGCAAGATGCGCGAAAGCATTGCCAGCGGCAACCGTGAGCAGGCTGAACAAACCTATCGCGAGACGGTTTCAGTGCTCGACAAAGCCATCCAGAAGGGTGTGCTGCACCAGAATACCGCCTCCCGCTACAAATCGCGTCTCAGCGTGCGCGTGCGCGCTATGGCGGGCAAGTAGCGCCCTCTATTCCACAAAAATGAAGGCGAGCCCTTCCCGGCTCGCCTGTTTGCGTTTTCTCTGCACTCACGGCGCCCCTTCTACTGCCCGGTGGCGGGTTTTTGCTGATAGGGAGCCTGCAGGTATTTGCGGGCTTCTTCCAGCGCGCCCTGCGTGTTGTCATTGGTCTGAAGCGCTTGCCGGTACTCGTTGGTGGCCCTTTCGCGCTGGCCAGTCAGGTCGAAAATCTTGCCCAGCTGGATGTGGCTCCAGACCTCGGTCCACCGCGGATCCAAATCGCCGGCTTCAGCCTCGCGATAGGCGTTGGCGGCGGCCTGGTAGTTGTGCTGCAGGAAGAACACCTCGGCGATGCGATAGTGCGCCAGGGAGCTGTTCTTGTTGATATCCAGCGCCTTCTGGAATTCCGCCAGGGCCTGGGCCAGATCACCTTGTTTGACCATGCCTTGACCGCGGAGGATGGCGGTGCGCACTTTGATGTCGGACGAGTTCTTCAGCACCCAGTCATTGGGGTCAATAACGATGCGCCGCGGACGCCCATAAGTATCAACCGTATACGGGGAGGCCGTACCCACCACCTCAATGCGCTTCTGTTCCGTTTTGCCGTCGGTGTCTACCTTCAGTTCCACTGGCATGCGAAACAGGTCCAGGTCCTGCGTGATTTCGCCCACAATGCGAAAGCCCTTGCCGTTGCCCAGTCGGTACACGGTGTATTTGTTCTTGAAGTCGGGAGCGCCGGTGGAATTCAACCACTGGGTAAAGAACCAGGTAAGCTGCTGTCCGTAGTGCTGCTGCGCGATATTTTGGAAGTCCGTGACCGTGGCGGACTTACCCGAATACTGGATGGCAAAACCGCGCATGGTGTTATCGAATTTGTCGTCTCCCATGATCCAGCGCAGCATGTTGAGGATTTCCGCGCCTTTATCGGTAGTCAGCGACTGGAATTCCGGCGAAAACGGGTCCATCTTGCCCACGCTGGCCAAAGGAACCGTGTCGTAGGCTAAGGCGCCCACGCTTACGTCCTTCATCATTTCCTGGAAAGCCGCCTCACCCGCGGCCTCTTCCACGTAACGCACCTCGGAATAGCGGGCAAAACCGTCATTCAGCCACCAGTCATCCATGCTGGCCGGGCTCACGGTAACACCCCACCACTGGTGGGCGATGGTGTCGGCCAGAAGACGGTAGTTAACCTTGTCCCCGATGTTGCTCGAGGACAGGGCCGCAATCTCTGGCGCCCAGGCCGAAGGCAGGCCGGCGTCGTCTGGAATTTCCACTACCTTCAGGCTGGTGGAGAGCGGCTGGCTGTAAAGCGAGGAGAAGTATTGGAACTCCTTCGCCGCCGTCTCGCCGTACTGGGACGCGATGTCTTTGTGCAAGGGCTGAAAATAAACATGAACGTTCAGCCCGCCCGCGGTGTAAACGCTGTCCCCAAACTGTCCGGCGATGATGGTGCCGGGGAAGCTGGGCTTGTCCCAAACCAGGGTAAAAGTGTGTACCGGACCGGTCTCAGATGCCTTGGGCTCGGCCACCGGGGCCGGCAGGCGTTCACGTTCTCCCCGGCGGCGGCGGGTAGGCGCCTTTTTTGCTGCCGCTTCCACGGCTGGTGCGCCGCTGGCCACGGTGGTGGCGCCGCTGCCAATCACGGTCATGAACACGGGCAGCGTGATGTGCATGGTGGTGGTAAAGCGGTTGATTCCGTAGCCGCTGACGGGGAACCAGCGCCCGGGGTAGAGCAAATACGAGGTCTCCGGCCCCACGTAGGCCAGCTTGAGGCCGGGGACCGGGCTGTTGTCGCCGGACTCCAGCGTTCCGGCATAGTCAATGGTCAGCGTGGTCGAGGAGCCTTTGGTCAGACCATTGGGCAGCGCGATGCGGATGGTCGAATCCTGGGTGACGCGCTCCACGGAAAGCGGCTTGCCGTCAGCATCCAGCACGCGGGTGGGCCGCAGATCATTGTGCAGTTCAAAAACCGCGACGCTCAAGTCCTCCAGGGCGGTGAATTTGACCTGGGTGTGGGCCACCAACTGGTGTTTGGCGGGAATCAACTGGGCCTCAATATCATAGTGCTCCACCTGCAGGCGCGGCTTTTCCGCGGCTTTGGCCGGGCGAATAGCCAGCAAAACCAGCGCCCCGACAAGACACAGCAATGCCCGGGACTTCCTTGTTTCGGGTACTAAGTACATTTTGTCTCCCGGAGAGCTATCAAACTTCGATGTAAGCAGCGGCAAAAAAGATGCGAACAACTCGGCTTTCCTGCCGTTTTTCGCCTTGCGCGCTCCTGTTCCCAAACTACGGCGCACTGGCCGGGGGTTAGCTCTTCCGCTCCGTGCTTCTAGGATAACGCAGCCAGCACCGCTTCCGCAGCACGCTCTGCCGCGGACTGGGTGTGGCCCGCAGCATCCGCCCGCAGACGGTTCCGAACCCGCTCCAGACCTTGCAGCATGTGGACCCGCTGGGGAGTTTCCGCCAGCAGGGGCTCAAGGCGTGAAATAACGCTTTCCGGGGTGAAATCGGCCTGCACCAATTCGGGAACGACCTCCTCCCCGGCAATCAAGTTGACCATGGCGAAGTGGCGCAGCTTCACCAGCGGCCGCCCCAGGGCGAAGCTGAGGGGCGAAACGCGGTAAACCATCACAAAGGGCGTTGCCATCATGGCGGCTTCCACGGTCGCGGTGCCGCTGGCCACCACCGCCGCCCGCGAGTGGACCAGCGCACTGCGCGCATCAGCCAGTAATCGGATGCGGCTCCCCTGCCCCATCAGCCCTCGCAGGAAGGAGGTTTCCAGCGTGGGCGCCACGGGCAGCAGGAATTCGTAGCCCTGGCCCAGACGGGTGGCGGCAGCCAGCATGATGGGGAGGTTCATCTCCACCTCGCGGCGGCGGCTGCCGGGCATGAGCGTGATCCAAAGTTTGGCGGCATCGAGCCCGTTCTCCCGCGCCATTTCGGTCCGGGCGATACTGGGCCGAGCGGCCTCGGCCAGGGGGTGGCCGACAAACTGTGCGGGCACCCCCCAGTGCCGCCAGAACTCCACCTCAAAAGGGAAAATCGTCAGCGCCCGGCGCACATATCGGCGAACTATCCGCGCCCGCCACTGGCGCCAGGCCCAGAACTGCGGCGCCACGTAGTAGACCACGGGAATGCCGCGGCGGTGCAGAGTCCGGGCCAGGCGCAGGTTGAAAGCGGGGGAATCAATGACGACGCCCACATCCGGACGGCGCTGGGCAATAACGCGGCGCAAGCGGCCAAAGCGCGCGTAGATGCGCGGCAGGTGGCGCAGAATCTCGGTGATGCCCACCACCGCAATGTCCTTGGCGTCCACCAGCGTCTCGCAGCCGGCAGCGCGCATGTGCTCTCCGCCCAGGCCGAATACTTCCAGGTCGGGGCGGAGACGGCGCAGGGCTTCGATCAGCTGCGCGCCGTACAGATCGCCGGAAGCTTCTCCGGCGGAGATGAAAATTCGGAGCGGGTGAGAGGAGATAGCTGAAACGGTCGTTGGCCGTTTTTCGTTCGCCGTTTGCGAGGGGGCAGGCGGTGGTTGGTCGTTGGTCGTGGGCAAAGGCTCTTCCGCGATAAGGCCAGCATAGCAAGGTTCCGGCCCCAGCGTGGCGGCAGCATAACATCTGAATAGCCGACAATCGGCAAATCGCAGACAGACGCCGTCCGCCGAGGGCTCTTAGACTTCACACGGACTTCACACTCAGGCCAATTTCTTCAGTCTCGACGGGGCTTCGAGAACGGGGCGCGGTGGAAGTCGATCCCCTGCGATATGATTCAGAGGGAGGGACGGGCAGTGACCAATTTCGAGCACAAGGAGCACGCAATATGAAGCCAAAGAACACGATCTGCCTCTGGTTCGACAAGAACGCGCATGAGGCGGCGCGCTTCTATGCCGTTACCTTTCCGGATAGTAAAGTAACCGCTGTTCACGAGGCTCCCGGTGACTATCCGGGTGGGAAAAAGGGCGATGTCCTGACGGTGGAGTTCACGGTCGTGGGCATTCCCTGTCTCGGCCTCAACGGCGGCCCCGCGTTCAGGCATACCGAGGCCTTTTCCTTCCAGATCGCGACGGAGAACCAGGAAGAGACGGACCGTTACTGGAACGCTATCGTCGGCAATGGCGGCACGGAAAGCCAGTGCGGTTGGTGCAAGGACCGATGGGGCCTTTCCTGGCAGATCACCCCGCGCGCGCTAACCGATGCGCTTGCGGCTGGTGGTGGTGAGGCCAAGCGTGCCTTCGAGGCGATGTTGCCCATGAAGAAGATCGACATCGCCGCCATCGAGGCAGCCCGGCGAGGCTGAAGGGAACACGGCGAAACGTCCTTATTCATCTGGATCACGGGCAAACCTTCCGTAATCCGGAAAGCTGAGAGTTGCCGACCACGCGCCAACCTGCGCTAACCATTAGAACATCTTCGTAACTCAGCAGCAGATTGCCGACACCGGAAGGTTTAGCTCTCGAATGCCCTTAGTTAGTCGAGGCCAACGCGGTGAACGAGGTCGGTAAATCGAGGGTCGCCGCGCAGAGGATCAAAGGTAGATTCGGTCTTTATCCATTGCAGAAGATTGGACTGCTCTTTGTACGCCTGCTCAAGCCAGGCGAGTGCCTGCTCCTTATCGCCGAGTCCCACGTAAGCCTGCACAAGGGCCGCAGCCGGAACATATTCTCTCTGACGCTGTCGTTTTAATTCGTCCAGCACGCGGAGCGCATCTTCGCGCTGGCCAGCATTGGCGTAGGCTCTCACGAGCACACCTTTCACGCCTGGGCTTCCATGAGAAACAAAAACAGCCTGCTCAAGAACTGGAATTGCATCTCCGGGTTTGCCTTCAGCCACAAGAACAAATCCGAGAAACCAAAGCGCGATAGGGTCGTCGGGTGTCACGGCCAGCGCGGCGTGCAGTTCCCGAGCGGCATCGTCATATCGGCGTGCCTGGAACAGAATCCAGGCAAGGTTCGTGGCGGGAACAAGCGGGTCGAGTTCGCGGGCACGCCGTGCCCACTCTACCGCCTCGGCGGCCCGGCCTTTGCAGAGCAGCCAGTCGGCGAAGCCGGCATGTGCAGCAGCGTGGTTCGGGCTCAGCTCCAGGGCGCGTTTATATTCCGCCTCGGCCTCAGTCCACTTCCACTGTTTTCGATAGGTATCCGCCAGTAGCACGTGTGCGTCGGCAAGCTGCGGATCGAGTTCGAGTGCCTTTTGTGCCATGCTAATCACCCTTGGACGCGTTTCAGCGGGGGGAGCACCGACGAAAACCTCGCCGAGTGTGTCATAGGCATCGGCCAGGGCGATGTATGCTGGCGCAAACTTCGGGTCGGTGTTGGTGGCCTGCTCAAAGTAGCGAATGCTCTCCTGGACGCCGGTTCGGGTGCGCTTGTTGAGGGCAAACTGCCCTCGCAGGTAGCTCTCGTAAACCTCGGGCGAGATGTCGCGCGCCCTCAAAACCCTGGTGCGTTCCTGTTCGGAGATGGTGACGTCAACCTTCTGCACAATCGCTTCAGCCACATCGCTCTCAAGAGTAAGCACGTCACGCAATTCGCGATCGTAGGATTCGGACCACAAATGCTCGTCGGTAGCAGCGCGGATCAATTGCGCGTGTACACGTATCCGGCTGTGGTCCCGAATTACGGACCCTTCCACCACCGCGTCCACGCCGAGTTGTTTGGCAATTTCAGGTACGGACAGTTTCGCTTCCTTCAATCGCATTACCGATGTGCGGGAGATAACGCGCAGGCCGTGGATGGCGGAAAGACGCCCGATGATCTCCTCTGTCATGCCGTCGGCGAGGTATTCCTGCGCCGCGTCGCCAGAGAGGTTTTTCATAGGGAGTACTGCGATGGACTTGATCTTAGGCCCGGTCGCATCAGCTCGGCGGTGCCACATAGCGTATGTGACGGCAAACAACCCAACTCCTGCCGCCAGAGCCAGCAGAAGCCACCGGCGCGCGCGCGGGATGCCTTCTCTGTCCTCGCCCTCCCCATGCATGGGCGCCTTCGCCCCGCGCTCATTCTCGCCGGCCGCACCTTTTTCTTCCTGAGGATCAAGGAGTGGCGCGATGAACCGATACCCCTGCCCCGTGACTGTCTGGATGAAATGCGGTTGTTCGGGATCGTCCTTCAAAACCTGGCGAATTTTTCGGATTGCACCCCGGATGCTGTTGTCGGTATCGAGAAAAACGCCTTTGCCCCAGACCTTGGCGACGATTTCGTCGCGCGGGACAATCTCGCCGCTGCGCTCGATGAGCAGAATCAGGATTTCCAGCGGGATACGCTCAACCTTCAGCACGCGATTACCGCGGCTCAATCTGCGGGCGGAGAGGTCAAGCTCGAAATCTTCGCCGAACCTGACTGGTTCCTGCGCTTTGATTGGCTGAGGTGCCATGGGCACACCCGGCGGGGAGTTCACGGATTCTACACCACTCTGCAGCGCTAATCTAAGTACAAATTAATTCTGCAACTTAGCGCGACACAAAGATTAACGCCCCGACACACGCTTCGCCATGGACAACCGATCCCCAAAATCGGCCATGATGCCGGCGGCGGTCTGGGGTCGCGCAAGCAACGGAAGCGCCGCACTGGCCAAAAGAGAATCAGAGCTTGCCCCCCAGATCTCAGCAACAAGAAAAGAATTTAGGAGATGGGAAATGATGAGAAGGGGAAAGATCATTCAGTGCGGGCTTGCTTTAACTATCCTCTCAAGCTTGTTGATAACAAACGCCAGAGCGGAAGATCCAATCGCCGACTGGAACGCGATTACAGAGCAGGCGGTAAAAACCGCCGGCCATCCACTGCCCGTTACGTCTGTAGAATTTGCTATCGTCCACCTGGCCATCTACGACGCTGTCGAGTCTATCGACCGCCGCTACCAGCCGTATCACACGCTAGTACCGGGCGCGACCGGCTCGCTGAGCGGGGCGGCAGCCAGAGCTGGCCGTGATGTGTTGGTCGGACTCTTCCCGGCGCAAACCGCAACCATTGATGCGCAGTATCAAAGCTTCTTGGCAGCGAACGGTATTGATCCGCTTGACCCGGGGATTGGAGTAGGTGCCCAAGCCGCGGCGGCTATGCTGACCCTCCGCTCGAATGATGGACGCTTTCCACTTAACCCTCCGCCCTTTCTGGGCAGCACCGCAATCGGACAGTGGAGACCCACTCCGTCCTTGCTCCCGGGGCCGCCACCATCCTTTGCGCCGGGTGTCACACCCTGGTTGGCCAGCGTTACCCCGTTCACAATGACCAGCAATTCACAATTCCGAGTTGATCCGTTAGTGAAGCTAACCAGCGACCAATGGGCGGAAGACTACAACGAAGTACGGAGCCTTGGGTCGCTCTTCAGTACTACACGGACTCCTGAGCAAACTGACATCGGCTACTTCTGGGCTGATAGTGGCCCTGCGCTGTGGCAGAACGCCCTGCGGTACATCTCCCGCAGCTACTTGAATGACATTGGGGACTCGGCCCGCATGTATGCGCTGGCTGATGCCGCGCTTGCTGACGCTCAGATCGCCTGCTGGGAAAGCAAGTACTTCTACAACTTCTGGCGTCCGATCACGGCCATCCGTTTGGGGGACCAGGACGGCAACCCGCAGACTGAAGGCGACCCTAATTGGCAACCCCTGATCAACACTCCCAATTTCCCGGAGTACCCTTCCGGCCATGCCTCCATCAGCGGCGCGGTCTCTCATGTGCTAGCCCTTTTCTTTGGCACGGATGTGCTGAGTTTTCAAATGACCACCACCAACCCCAACGCCGTGCAGAAGACTCGCAGTTTCACACGCTTCTCGGAGGCAGAGGACGAGGTCATCAATGCGCGAGTGTATGTTGGTATTCACTACCGCACCTCGGACCGCGCCGCTCGGACCCAGGGTTTGCGCGTCGCGAATTGGGTTTTTAAAAACTATTTTCGCCCAATTGGTGACCCGCGTTTTGGGGCCCAGTAGGTGTGTGCGGGTGTTGACCTTGCCCCAGTGCGAGTTAGCCAATGCGACGTTGCGGTCCGGGCTACGAGAGCCTAGTCGTCGCCGGCCACGCCCACGCCTGGAGTATCGGCGCCGGCAGGAATTTCCTGGTCCTTGTACTGCAACTGGTAAAGCTTCCAGTAGATGCCGCGTTGTGCGAGCAATTCCTGGTGCGTGCCCATCTCGCGCAGCTTGCCCTTGTGCATCACCAGGATTTTGTCGGCGCGCTGCACGGTGGAGAGACGGTGGGCGATCACGATGGAGGTGCGTCCTTCCACCATGCGGGTGAGGGCCTCGCGCACGCGAAACTCGGTTTCGGTGTCCACGCTGGAGGTGGCTTCGTCGAGGATCAGGATTTTGGGATCGTGAGCCAGGGCGCGCGCGAAGGAAATCAGCTGCTTCTGGCCGGTGGAAAGGGTGCTGCCGCGCTCGCGCACGCTTTCCTTGAAACCGTCCGGCAAGCTGCGGATGAAGTCGGCGATGTTGACTTCTTCGGCGGCCCGCTCCACCGCCTGATCTTCGATCCAGGTCGAGCCCAGGCGGATGTTCTGCTCCACGGTACCGGAAAACAGGAACGGATCCTGTAGCACCACGCCGTAGCGGCGGCGGAGTTCATGCAAGTCCATTTCGCGGACATCCACACCGTCAATGCGGATGGCGCCGCGCTGCACATCGTAGAAGCGCATCAGCAGAGAGATGATGGTGGTCTTCCCCGCCCCGGTATGACCGACAATGGCTACCGTTTCGCCGGGTTCAATGGCAAAACTGACGTCGCGCAGCACCCAGTCCGGCTCCTCGGCTTCGGTTTTGGCAAGCGCGCCCCCTCCCGCGGCGGTGGCTCTTCCATCTTGCCCGTCGGTGCCGATGGGGATATTGCGATAGGCGAACCACACGTGATCGAACTCGATGCGTCCCGCCCCGGCCGGCGCCTTAATAACCGCGGGCGATACCACCTGGGGCGGTGTATCCACCAGTTTGAAGACGCGCTCGCTGGCGGCCATGGCCGACTGCAATATGTTGTATTTCTCGCTCAGGTCCTGGATGGGCCGGAAGAAACGCTGCGCGTATTGAATAAACGCCACCAGCGTTCCCAGGGTGGTCACGCCGGTAACAACCTGGAAAGTAATCAGCTTGCTGCGGGAGAAGGAAACCGCCAGGCTGCTCGAGGTCACGCCCCGGAGCACATCATTGCCGCCGAACCAGATCACGCTGGCAATGGCGGCGGCGGAGAGAATTTCAATCACCGGGTAGTAGACGGCGTAGGCCATGATCGCGTCCAGGAACGCGTCCATGTGCGAGGCATTGATGGTCTGGAACTTGTCGTAGGCGCGCTTCTCGCGGTTGAACAGCTGCAGCACCATCATGCCGCTGACGTGTTCCTGCAGGTAGGCGTTAATGCGGGCGATGGCCACCCGGATGCGCCGGTAGGAATCGCGCACCTTGCGCCGGAAAACCATGGTGGCCAGAAAGATGAAGGGCAGCACGGCGAAGGTGATCAGCGCCAGCTTCCAGTTCATGCTCATCATGATGGCCACAATGCCGGCCAGCACGAAGACATCCTCAAAAATAGACACCACGCCGGCGGTAAACATCTCATTGAGCGCGTCCACATCGCTGGTAACGCGCGTGACCAGGCGGCCCACCGGATTCTTGTCGAAGAAGCCTACGTGCATGTGCTGCAGGTGGCGGAAAATCTGGCTGCGCAGGTCGAACATCACCATCTGACCCGTCCACTGCATGTAGTAGGTTTGGAGATATTCCAGCAGGAAGCTGATCACCAGGGTGGCTACGTACAGGCCGGCTATCTGGCCCACTCCGGTGAGGGGATTATTGCTGAGCTTCGAGCCCAGCCAGCTGTGCGTCGCCTGCGCTGTGGGGGCAAGGTAGCGGTCTACGACTATCTTGACGAAGTAAGGGCCCAGAACATCCGCTACCGCCTTGAAGATAATGGCCACCAGGGCGATAGCCACCTGCCACTTGTAAGGTCGCAGGTAGGTGAGCAGCCGCCGCATTAAGCGGCTGTCATAAGCTTTCCCCAGTATCTCTTCTTCGTGGATATTCCCGGCCATCGCTTAGCCTAAGACTACCCTAAATAGACGATTTCAGTCGCGAGGACCTAACCCCTTTATTTCCATCATTGGATGACCGTTGGGTGCAACTTGGGTGCAAATTTTGCGCCCAATTTCTCCACCACCAGCCGTTCTTGCGCCGTCACCGCCCGCGCATAAAGTTCCAGCGAGAGTGCCGCATTCGCGTGTCCCAGCCGCGTCTGCAGCGTCTTCGGATCAGCGCCTACCTCGACTAGCGCCGTGCCGTTAGCGTAGCGGATGCAGTGGAAGCCTCGCGGGGGAATCCCCAATCGATCCAGCAGCCGGTGCAGCGAATGCACAGCGCTGCGGTAGCTGATGGCACCCCTTGGGCCGGGAAACAGGAAGCCGGTCTTTCCCGCATACCTCCTAGCTAGATGCTCCAGAAGGTCAGGCGTCAGCAGCGGATTGCGATAGCCCCGCTTCGACTTGGGTGCGCCAAGCTCCCGGTGCCGGTTGAGACTCTTCCGCACACGAAGCT
>DATEJK010000095.1:0-9136 GCA_035278025.1 Terriglobales bacterium
CGCGTGGGTACCTGCTTCACCGTGATTGCCAGTTGGTACCTATTGTGGAAGCTGCTGGCCGCCGGACTGGCGCTGCTCTCCTGATTTAAAAAGAATGTCATGCTGAGCGCAGTCGAAGTACCCCTGCGCCGCTCGCACCATCACCAACGCTCAAGCGAGTTCTCCCACGTCCGCGTGGGCATGGTGTGAAAATCACCTCGGCGGGTCCACCAATGCGGGGGTATTTCGACGAATGCACCCTCATTTAACCTTACAGGCTGTATAACGAAATGCTCGAGAATGGCCTATCGTCTTGAAACTTGAAACCGCTTCTTCAGCCCTTTCTTGACACTTTCGCGCGCCCGCCGATATTCTAAATATTGCTTCCGCAAGAACTTGCGCGGCTCTAGGTGAGCCGGCAACCAGGATTTTTCGCTTCCCGCAGGCCTTCGCGGTCGGGGTGGGGACGTGCGGGAGGTTCCAGATGTTGATCAGTCTCCAGGAATTAGAGCAGCACCGGGTTGATTTCCAGGAGGAAATCGGCGCCGATGTGATTGATTACGGGCAGGATATTCACCAGCTGCAGCCGCTGCGCTCGAGCGGGCACGCGGAACTGCTGGAAGAACGCCGCGGGCATCGGGAGCGCATTGAAGACATTCGCGTGGTGGGCAATTTTTCCACCCGCCTAGAACTGAATTGCGCCCGCTGCCTGGAACCGGTGGAGCGCGACATCACTGGCGCCTTCGACCTGCTCTACCGGCCGCGTGGCGCCGATGCCGGAGTGGACGAGCGCACAATCCCCCCGGGCGAAGCCGAGGTCAGCTATTACACCGGCGAGGGCGTGCTGCTCGAGGATGTGTTGCGCGAACAGGTGCTGTTGGCCATGCCGCTCAAGACGGTATGCCGGGAAGATTGCCGCGGCCTGTGCCCGCATTGCGGCCGCAACCTGAATGTGGAGCAGTGCAATTGCGCCGAACCGCTGCAAGACCCGCGCTGGTTGGCGCTGAAAGAGATCAAAGACAAGCTGCAAAGCTAGAATTGGCCGGTTTAAACTGCTCTGGGGCCGTGTGCCCCCGGCGGACGCCGGCAAGAAGAGGATTCCATGGCAAACCCGAAACGACGTCATTCCAAGGCGCGCACCTCCACCCGGCGCGCGCACGACCACCTGACCGCGCATTCACTTTCTGAATGCCCCAACTGCCACGAGCGCAAAATGCCGCATCGCGCCTGCCCCAAATGCGGCTACTATAAGGGCCGCGAAGTGCTGGAAATGGAAGAGTCCAAGTAAGCGGTTCCGTTCTGGCTACCAATGGCTACCATAGCAGTGGACGCGATGGGCTCGGACCGTGCCCCCAAGCCTGAAATTGAAGGCGCGATTCTGGCCGCGCGGCATCACCACGTCCAGGTGTTGCTGGTGGGCAGAGAAGAGGTGCTGCGTCAGGAACTCGCCCACCACCCACAGGCGGCGCGGCTGCCCATCGAAATAGTCCACGCCAGCGAAGCCATTACCATGGAGGACAAGGCGGCGCAGGCGCTGCGCGCCAAGCGCGACTCCTCCATGCGGGTGGGCATACGCCTGGTGCATGAAGGCCGCGCCGACGGCTTCGTGACTGCCGGCAACACCGGCGCCGCCATGGCCACCGCCAAAATCATCCTGGGAACTCTGCCCGGGGTGGACCGTCCGGCGCTGGCCGCCGTGTTTCCCACCGCCGCCGGCACCGCCGCCATCCTGGTGGATGTGGGCGCCAACGTGGACTGCAAGCCGCAAAACCTGGAGCAGTTCGCCATTATGGGGGAAGTTTATTTCCGCAGCATTTTTGGCACCCGCCGCCCCCGCGTAGGCCTGCTCTCCAACGGCGAGGAAGAGACCAAAGGCAACGACCTGACCCGCGAAGCCTACAAGCTGCTGAAGCAGGTACCCATCAACTTCATCGGCAACGTGGAAGGCCGCGATCTTTATAACGGTCAGGTGGACGTCATCGTCTGCGATGGTTTTGTGGGCAACGTGGCGCTCAAAATTTCCGAAGGCGTGGTGGAACTGGTGCGCGAAGCCTTGAAGGATTCGCTGCGCGCCACCATCACCCGCCAGGTCGGCTTCCTGCTCTCGCGCAAGGCCTTTGTGGAATTCAAAAAGCGCGTGGACTACACCGAATACGGCGGAGCCCCGCTGCTGGGATTGAAGGGCGTGTGCATTGTGAGCCACGGTTCCTCCAACGCCAATGCCATCAAGAACGCGGTGCGCGTGGCCTCTGAATTCGCCCAGCACCAGATCAATCGCAAAATTGAGCAGGTGCTGAGCCGCCTGCCCGCCGAGATCACCTCCTGACAGGACTCGTGAATGCCTGATTCCCACCTGCCCTACCACCCTCATGGCCATCCGCCGAAGCCAGGCGAACGGGTACATGCCGGCGACATCGCTTTTCTTTTCCCCGGGCAAGGCTCGCAAAAAGTAGGCATGGGCAAAGAACTGGCCGAGCTTTATCCGGTGGCCATGGAGACTTTTCAGGAAGCCGACGCCGCCCTGGGCTACAAGCTCTCGCAGGTGTGCTGGGAAGGGCCGGAGGAAAAGCTCAAGCTCACCGAGATTACCCAGCCCGCCATCCTCACCATGTCGGTGGCGGTGTTCCGCGTGCTGCGCGAGAAGGGCATTGTGCCCCGCTACGCCGCCGGACACAGCCTGGGCGAATACTCGGCGCATGTGGCCGCGGGCACGCTGCGCTTTGAAGACGCGGTACGCACGGTGCGCCATCGCGGCCAATACATGCAGGAAGCCGTTCCCGTGGGTCAGGGCGCGATGGCCGCCATTCTGGGCATGCCCCTGGCCCAGGTGGCGCAGATTTGTGCCCAGGCCGCCCAGCAGCAGGTTTGCCAGCCGGCTAACATCAATTCGCCCGACCAGGTGGTCATCTCCGGCAGCGCGCCGGCGGTGGAACGTGCCGCCGAATTGGCGAAAAAGCACGGCGCCAAAAAAGCCATCATGCTGCCGGTGAGCGCTCCCTTCCATTGCGCGCTGATGCAGCCGGCGCAGGAGCGCCTGGCCGCCGACCTGAAGAAGCTCACCTTCAACCCGCCCGAAGTTCCGGTGGCCTGCAATGTGGACGCGTCATTGGTGGAAACCGCCGATAAGAGCTGCGACGCCCTGATTCGCCAGGTGACCGGCGCGGTGCGCTGGGAGGAATCCATGCGCCTGCTCATCGCCCGCGGGGTGGAGACCTTCCTGGAAGCGGGCCCGGGCAAGGTGCTCTGCGGCCTGATGCGCCAGATTGACCGCGCCATGACCTGCCTGAACGTGGAAGATGAGGCTTCGCTGCAGAAGGCGATCAATCACTTCAGCCAGTTCCCTGGATAAATGCTAAGTGCTAATCGCTAATTGCTTGACCACCCCGCGTCAACTGCCCACTGCCCATCACTCTTTGCGGAATTGTCAATCCCATCAGTAGGGCGAGAAACTCAGCGTCTTGTCCGACTTTTCCACCCACACATGCGCCTGGTCCACGCGGCCGTTGACTTCCACTCCGACGATGACGCCGCTGCCGCCGCTGGGATGGATCGCGCCCAGAATCTTGAAGCTGTGTATCAGTCCCCACTGCCCGCCCGGGCCCCAGTCGGTATAGAACTCGCTGAAAGGATAGCGGGAATACTGCTGCGGATGCTGCTGCCAGTTGGGGTCGTGCATCCAGACCCCGTAGGCAGTTTTGTAATCCTGCTTCTGTAGGTCCGAGAAGAACTGTTTGACCAGGTGTTCTTCCGGCCAGTAGCGGTTCACCCAAATGAGAATCGCAAGCACTACCACGACCGCCACGATGATGGCGATCTTGATTTTCCGCCGCCGATCCTTTACGGGGTCGTAAGGAGGCGCTTCGAACAAAGTCTTGGACGAGTAAGTGGGAGGCGCCGGAGTGGGTTGCTCGCTTTCAGGCATGGCTGCTCACTAAAAGCATAGCGGATTTCCGGGCGCGATGGGAAATGGCGCTAATATCGCGCCACGATGCGGTTGGCTGCCGCCATGGCAATGTCGTACCTGACGCGCAGGGGAGCCTCCGGCTTTGCTGTCGGTCCTTCGATGCCCACCCTCGACCACCGGCCGCTCTTTCTCCTGTGCGATAATTTAAATTCGAGGACCCGCACATGAGCAGCTGTTCATCTCCGTCCATGCCCGAAGGGCCGGTCAACCGCACCGTCTTCTGCGTCAAATTCCAGCGCGAGCTGCCCGGCCTGGATGAACCGCCCTTCGACAACGAACTCGGTAAGCGCATCTTCGAGCACGTTTCCCGCGATGCCTGGGCCATGTGGATGGAGCACTGCAAGATCCTGCTCAACGAATACCGCCTCAACCCCGCCAACCCGCAGGATCAGGAATTCCTGGTCAAGCAGCTGGAGCAGTTCTTCTTCGGCGAAGGCGCGGCGCTGCCTGCTGAGTACGTCCCGCCGAAGAAGAAGCAGTAGCGCTGCCCCGGGCCCAGAGAACACCTGGTGTAAACAGCCGGTTCCATAACCAGTGAGAAAGAGGTTAGCAGTCTTGCCCACCGCCCATCTCCCGCGTACACTCCTTCGTTCACCCGATTCATAGGAGAACTGTCCCTTGCGAAGAGCACTTACCTGCCTCTGTGTTCTTTTCTCCATCACCGTCTGCGCCGCCCAGGAAGCGCCCAAATATCCCAACTTCCCCAGCGAAACCCCGGCGCAACTGCAGCCCGCTACCTCGAGCTTCGACTACGTCAAGCGCGACGTCATGATTCCCATGCGCGACGGCGTGCGCCTGCATACGGTCATCGTCGTTCCCAAGGGCGCCCACAACGCTCCCATGTTGCTCACGCGCACGCCCTATAGTGCCACTGCCCAGACCAGCCAGGCCGCCAGTTCGCACCTCGGCCCCATTCTTGAGGGCTATGACAACCCCGCCGACGTGATCGTTGAGGGCGGCTATATTCGCGTGGTTCAGGACATCCGCGGCAAGTATGGCTCAGAAGGCGATTACGTGATGACCCGTCCCCTGCATGGACCGCTGAATCCGACCCCCGTGGACGAATCCACCGATACTTACGACACCATTGACTGGCTGGTGAAGAACGTTCCCGAAAGCAACGGCAAGGTGGGCATCCTCGGCATTTCATACGACGGATTCCTGCCGCTGATGGCGCTGGTGAACCCGCATCCCGCGCTCAAAGTGGCCGTTCCCATGAATCCCATGGTGGACGGCTGGATGGGCGACGACTGGTTCCACTACGGCGCCTTCCGCCAGCAGAACCTGCCCTACATCTATGAACAGGAGGGCACGCGCGACAACAGCGCCAAGTGGTGGTTCAGCCATCACGACGATTACGACGAATTCATGGCCGCCGGCTCAGCCGGCGAACTCGGCCGCGAGCACGGCCTGGAGCAGGTGGGCTTCTGGCGCAAGATCCTCGAGCACCCCAGCTACGATTCCTGGTGGCAGCAGCAGGCCATGGACCGCATCCTCGCGGCCCAGCCGTTGAAGGTGCCAACCATGCTGGTGGACAGCCTCTGGGACCAGGAGGATATCTACGGCGCTCTTGCGGTCTACAAGGCCATCAAGCCCAAGGACAAGAACAATGACATGGTGTACCTGGTGATGGGACCCTGGCACCATGGGCAGGAGATCGGCGACGGCAGCTCGCTTGGCGCGTTGAAATTCAACAGCGACACCGGGCTCTATTTCCGCGAGCACATCCTGCGGCCGTTCCTCGACCGCTACCTCAAGGGCAATGTGGCTACGCCAGACATCGCGCCGGTCACCGCGTTTGAAACCGGAACCAATCACTGGGAGCGCCTGCCAGCCTGGCCTGCCGGCTGCGCCCGTGATTGCCAGATCCAGCCTGCGCCACTCTACCTGCGGGCCGGGTTGAAGCTGGACTTCACCGCGCCGCAGAAGGGAGCGGCGTATGACGAATACGTTTCCGATCCGGCCAAGCCCGTGCCCTTCCGCGCCCGCCCCATTCAGCCGGTGGGATATACCGACGGCTTTACCTGGTCCGAGTGGCTGGTGGATGACCAGCGGGAACAATCAGGCCGCCCCGACGTTCTGACCTTCACTTCCGACGTGCTTACAGAGCCGGTAAAGATCAGCGGCCAGCCGGTCGCCAACCTCGTGGCCTCCACCAGCGGCACCGATTCCGACTGGGTGGTCAAGCTGATTGATGTTTATCCCGACCAGGTCGCCGCCCAGCCCGAGATGGGGGGCTATCAGTTGATGATTTCCGCCGACATCTTTCGCGGACGCTATCGCGAAAGCCTGTCAATTCCCAAGGCCATCGAGCCTAATAAACCACTGCTTTACCGCTTCGCGCTGCCCACCGCCAATCATGTTTTCCTGCCCGGCCACCGCATCATGGTGCAGGTGCAGTCGAGCTGGTTTCCGCTCTACGACCGCAATCCCCAGAACTTTGTATCCAATATCTTCTGGGCCAAGCCCGGCGATTACCGCAAGGCAACGCAGCGCATTTACCACGAGCCGGGAGAAGCCAGCTTCATCGAGATCCCCATCGTTAAGACACCGTGAGCGAATTCTTTTCCACCTGTCATGCTGAGCAGCGCGAGCCAAGCTGGCGCGGCGAGCCCAAGTCGAAGCACTTCGCGTTTCCCCACGCGTCGGACATCGACCTGCTCGGCCGCTTGCACGTCGCGCATGACGACCGACCAGTCACGGTGTTCGACGTATTCGTTGTGCAGCGGTGTCAGCAGCGCGAACGCACGCCTGGACAGGTCAGCATTGCGGCCTTTCCACGCGGGAACACACGATCGCTAAAGAGCTGTCATTGCCCTATACAACGGGTGGCTCGGTGGCTCGGTGAGAAAAAAAGGGGTATAGCGGCCAGGGATATGTAATGAGTGAGAAGGCGATTTCACGTCAATCATCGGGCGTTACAGCTTTTAGGTAGTGCGCGGATGCTGTTGGTTTCGCCCACGCCAAGCCAGAAACGCGAACGCTAAGGCCGCCCATACGGCACAATTTCCGGCTAATCCCAATCCCCTTGCGCCACCAAGTGCGTCGCCCGGATATAGCAGGACTACACCAGTCAGACCAATGGCACGCCGCAATGAGCCGCCGTGGGCCAATCCGTACAGTAATGCATTGAATCCGACGAATGTTACGAGTGCGCCAAATCCCAGCGCCACACAGAACCACTTCACCCACTTCATGTCAGAGCCTCAGTCGCATTATCGCGCCATGATTGTTGATAACAGGATTTCACGTACATTATCGCCTTTGCACCAGCTTCGGGGCAAAATGCCAACGGTAATGAATGTGAAGCGGATTTATCGTCAATCATTGCCGACCAATGCGCCTCTTGAGGTAGAGTACGCCCATGAGATGGATGTTTATCGTTTTGGTTCTTGTGCTGCGCGTTAATTGTGCCAGTGCTCAAGCCAATTCACGGACGTTCACCAGCGTAGATGGAGCCTTCCGGTTCCAGTATCCCAGTTCGCTTCTTCGCTGCCGCCAAAAGCGCAACCAACCAGACGTGTGGCTTCCAATCGAGTCCTGCAATGGCTACGACCCGGTCTGCGATGACCATGGCGCAGACCCAGGCAGCACGACGCTTGTGTGCTTTGCATATCCCATGGAAAAGTATGAGAACAGCGACTTGGAAGGTGCGGCTTTTTACGTAGCTGAGGTGCAGTCGAAGGATAGGCGGGATTGCCTAAGCGGGTCGCCGAATTGGGCACCGGGCATGCGACGCGGCCCCGAAAAGGCAATGATTAATGGCGTTAAATTCACTGCGTTTGAAATCGGCGATGCTGGACTCGGCCATTATCTGGAAGGAGACGTATACCGCTCATTTCATCGGAACAAGTGCTACAGCTTGAGCATTAGGGTGGCGTCTAGCTATAACCCCGACAACATCAAAGCGTTGAGTAACGAACAGTGGAACGAAGTGCGTAGCTCTCTCAAACGAGTCCTTGACTCGTTCAAGTTCCTTAGATAAACCCTCAATTGCCGTAAACAGGACTTCACGTACATTATCAGTTTGCACCATTTCTGAGGCAATACGGTAATGAATGTGAAGGCGATTTATCACTCGTTGTCACCCACGTCCGCAGGTCGGGTGCATCTTGTCCCAGAACTCGTTCATGTCCAACACAACGGAGTACCAGTGTTTCTCCAGACGCCGAATCCGTATCACTGTGCAAGGTATGCCACTGTATTGCGCGGGAACGTTTTTCTTGGTCGCCTTAGAAAGCGAATCTGAGGGGTCAAACACAACGTAACTCATCCAGTCACCCGTTGCCCCGCTGCCCCAACCGTCGCCATCCCATTCGACGTGCTTAAACTCCCCATCGCGGAGGGCGGTACTGGCGAGGACTTCGCTCTTATACCGCTGGGACCACACAAGCCAGTGAAGCCGGGGTCGCACGTGCGACTGATTGAGAACGACGACAGCGGTAACGGCAAGGAAGGCGGCGAACACCAGGACCGACTTTACGCTCATCCGGCGACCTTTCCGAAGAAACTCAACACCAAGCCAAAGCCCCACAAGCCCTGTGCCGAAAAGAGCGACGGCAATCAAATACAGGAAAGTGCCGAGGTCGCTGGAGAACAGAATTGCGAGCAGCGATGTAATCAGCGCTACTACCCCGCCAAGCACAACAGGAACGAGATGGGCAGAGCGTTTCACGGGCAGCACTTTACGCCGAGTTACAGGCGAGTTCCACGACGATTGGTGTGAACAGGCCTTCACGTACTTTATCGCATTTGCGCCATCTCTGGGGCAAAGGGTTCGAGCCTACGCTGTGGCCTTTCTGAGTTTTAAGAATCGAGTGAAAGCTTGCCGTAATTGCCGGGCACTGTACGCCCGTTCCTCTATTTGCACTGTCCTGCGGCACAGCCGGACTACGCGGGCCAAAGTGACGCGCCCAGCCCCCATCTCGCGCAGCGCGAAGGCATAGGCCGCTACCTGGAGGCGGTATACGCCGTGCAGCTTCGCTCCGGTTTTCCAGTCGAACAGCACCAACTTGCCGCCAGACAAGAACAGCGCGTCCGTGGTGCCAGCGAACTGATAGCGGCGAGAGTAAATCATCAGCTCCGTGTGCGCTGGCTTCAGGTCCGGGTTCGCGGCTCGCCAGTTAAGCCAAGCGCGGCAGCAACGCGCAGCATCTCCGCAGATGCCCGACAATGGCGGCGGCAGCACGGCTC
>DATEJK010000096.1:0-3547 GCA_035278025.1 Terriglobales bacterium
CCCCGAAGATTTTTTGAAAGTGGCAGCTCATTGTTGCCAATACCTCGAACAGCGAGGTATACTGCCGCCGATGGCGCCACGCGAGAGCAATCCCAACTTCATGAACGGCGTTCCGGAACTGCTCATCCTCCGGCTGCTGCAAGAGCAGGAGATGTACGGCTACGAGATTGTGCAAGCCATCCGCAGCCGCAGCCAGGCGGTGATCAGAGTGGGGGAGGGCGTGGTCTATCCGGTGCTGCACGGGCTGGAGCAGGAGGGGGCGCTGAGGTCGCGGCGCAAGACGGTAAATGGGCGCAGCCGGATCTACTATTCGGTGACACCGGCGGGGGCGCAGCGCCTGGTGGAGCTGGCTTCGGCCTGGGGCAGTTTGGCAGCCGCGATCCAAAAGATGCTGACGGGAGTGCAACATGGCGCAGCTATTTCCTGAACTTTGTCCTGAACTTCGCGAACGCCTGCTGCGGGCGGGCGTGGCGCCGCGGCATGTGCGGCGCTATTTGAATGAACTGGGGGATCATTTCACCGACCTGAGGGCGGAAGAAGAACGCGCCGGCCGCAGCCGGGCGGAGGCGGAAGCGGCGGCTTGGGCGCGGCTGGGCAGTGCGGATGATCTGGCCCAGGCCATGGCCAAGCAGCGCCAGTTCCGCTCCTGGTGCGCTCGCGCCCCTTGGGCCATGTTCGGCCTGGCTCCGCTGCTGTTGCTGGCGGCCGCCTATTTCCTCGCCTGCTTGTATTTGTGGTTTGGCTGGAGAGTGTTTCTGCCCGGCGCCGATACGCCTTTTGGCGGACGGACCTACTCCATGTACGACCTGGCCAATCTCTATTTTCAGGCGGGCAAGTACTATTACATCTGCGCGCCGGTTCTCGTGGGCTGGGGAATCGGACTGCTCGCCGCCCGGCAAAGATTGAAGGCGGTTTGGCCCACGGTGGCTTTGCTTCTGATCGCCTGGATGGGCGCGACCGCGCAAATCCAGGCCAGCCGAACCGCGATGCCCGGCGGACTGGGACACATCAGCATGACATTCTTTATGCCGGGGGGTGAGGCGCAGGTTTTTGGCGGCCTTATGCACGCCCTGCTCATCTTCTCGCTGGCGGCGATGCCGTATGTTATTTGGCGATTGAACCAGGGGCACGCGCGCTCTGCTTAGGCGCCGGCCGGTCCCGCGCTCGAATTGAGGCGTGCATCCGTTTGTTACAATGGAAATCAGCGGGCGCTTAGCTCAGTTGGTTAGAGCGCGTGCTTCACACGCACGAGGTCGCAGGTTCGAGTCCTGCAGTGCCCACCACTCGCCCCTGGTCCAGTCCTTCTTTCCGCTAGAGGTCCTTCGCCTGGCGGCTCAGGATTTCGCCTGCGGACTCCCGCTCGTGCTTCACTGCGTTCAGCCCTCGCTCACGCCCGCAAAACGGCTCAAGTTCGAGTCCTGCAGTGCCCACCATTTAATCCCCGGTCACTAGTTCCCGACAAGATCACCGGGTGGAGCTATAGGTCAGCACTCAAATTTGCGTTTTTCCGGGCATGTTTGACGGTTGTTCCCCCCTAGTTGTAGAGATCGAGGCATGACAATCATTAATTTGCTTATAGGACTGATCGGCCTGTTCCTCGGTGTCTGCACTCTTCAACCTTCCCTGTGGAGGGGAGTATTGCGATTCCCTCCCCGCTTCTGGCGAAGGGCAAGGGCCGCAGCATTCCGGGAGACTGGGCCACCTCAAGTCGTCGTAGCTGGTGGTGATCCGTATGCCTACCGGCGGCAGGAAGAGGCAAAGATATTTGCACGTTTGCGACGGATCAAACGCGGGCCGGGATCATCAAGGTTTACGGATTGGGAGTGGTAGGCAGGCCGGTTTCTCCCGCTCCCAAAGTGCTGATGTTCGGCCCAGAAGTGGACCGTCATGTCCCCAGCGTGGAACACTGGGGGCTAGAGCCGGCCTCAATGGGTATCTGTGTGCTGCCCGTTCTGGGAAGCAGTCACATACAACGGTGATGGAATTCACACGTATCCTGCAGCTCGGCAGGGATAGCCTGAGGAGGGGTGTGCTCATGAAGTTGACAATCATAGTTCTGCTACTTCTGCTCACCAGTGCATTCGGGCAGACCATGAAACAGGTCGAAAAAGCCGCTAAAGCACGGGCCAAGTCAGAAGGTGACAGACCTGTGGTAACAGAGTTGGCCTGTACGCCCGAGAGGACGACCACAACAATCATCCGTGTGATGTCTGAGAATCACTATCGAATGACCTCGGAAAGCAGCCACCTGCTGCATTTCAGTAAACCGCTTACGGACCTTGGAGAGTTACCATTTTGGATGATGCCAGTCGGAGGAAGAAACGTCACTCTCGATAAACAAGTCAACTTCTTGATGGCCCCCGGCAACAGCAGAGTTGAGTTGAGCGGCGACATTGAATACATTGCAAATGCAGACCGGCAGAATCTGCAAGTGACCAGAATGAACGGCAACTGGCGTTGGCGGTATGAGTTAGAAACTTTAGTGAGTGCGATTACAGAAGCAGCGCGGATTTCCTGCGCCACAACGGCGCTAGATGTGAAGTGAAAGGAGCTACAGCCTTGAAACAACCTCGGTCCCGCTAAAATCTCGCCTTGTTGACCCGGAACACGCCCGCAAAACGGCTCAAGTTCGAGTCCTGCAGTGCCCACCACTCGCCCCTTACTGCGGAATGGAGCAGATGCTTAACCTCTGTTGACCTGCCTGGGATTGCGTCCTAAGATTCCCGCCCATGGGCACCCCCTCGCAACTGCTGGGACAGACGGTCTCCCACTACCGCATTATCGAGAGGCTGGGGGGCGGGGGAATGGGAATTGTTTACAAGGCCGAGGACATCGAACTTGGCCGCTTTGTTGCCCTTAAATTTCTCCCCGACGAGGTCGCGCAGGACTCGCAGGCGCTGGAACGGTTTCGCCGCGAGGCACGGGCAGCTTCCGCGCTGAACCACCCCAACATCTGCACCATCTACGAAATCGGCAAGCAGGGTGAGCGATCTTTCATCGTAATGGAGTTTCTGGACGGCACCACCCTGAAGCACTGCATCAGCGGAAAGCCACTGGACACAGAGACCGTCCTGTCCCTGGGGATTGAGATAGCAGATGCGCTCGACGCGGCCCACTCGGAAGGCATCATCCACCGCGACATCAAGCCGGCAAACATCTTCGTCACAAAACGAGGCCACGGCAAGATTCTTGATTTCGGCCTGGCCAAGGTGACGGCTGTGGGAAGCACGGGGACAGGCGTTGCGGCGGGAGCCTCCCAGCTAACCCTGGAGTCCGGCGCCGAGCATTTGACCAGTCCCGGCACAGCGGTGGGGACCATAGCCTACATGTCGCCGGAGCAAGTCCGGGCCAAGGAATTGGACGCGCGCACGGATTTGTTCTCATTCGGCGCGGTTCTCTACGAAATGGCGACGGGGGCATTGCCCTTCCGCGGCGAAAGCACGGGGGTGATTTTCGAGTCCATCCTGAACCGCACCCCGGCGCTTCCGGTTCGACTCAATCCCGATCTGCCGGCCGAACTGGAGAGAATCATCAACAAGTGTCTGGA
>DATEJK010000097.1:0-12450 GCA_035278025.1 Terriglobales bacterium
CAGCCATTAGCCACAGAGACAACAATCAGCGTAGCATCGTCAGCCAGCTGCGAATGGCAGAAACTCTTCACCTGACTTAACAACTGGTCCTTGAGCTCGGCGGAAGAGCGCTGAGCCAGGCTGGCTGCGGCATCAATCAGCCGTTGTTCGCCAAATTCCTCACCATCGGGTCTTGCCGCTTCGGTAATGCCATCTGTGAAAAGCAGCAGGCGGTCGCTGGGTGCAAGCTGGGCGGCCGAATCTTCATACTTCCACTCCGGAAACACTCCCAGCAGCGCCCCGCCATTTTGCAGTTGTTGCGCCGGTCGCGAACCGTGGACCAGGATGGGGCTGAGGTGCCCGGCATTGGTGTACTGGAGAATGCGCTGCTGAGCGTCGAGCACTCCGTAGAACAGGGTCACGAACTTACCGGAGGCGATGTGATTGCACAGGACCGAATTAACCCGACTGCACAGCCACGCGGGCGAGGCAGCATCGGAGGCGAAAGCACGCACGGTGGCCTGCACGTTGGCCATGAGCAGCGCCGCAGAAACACTTTTGCCCACCACATCGGCAATGCAAATGCCAAGCTTGGTGTCGCTCAGCTTGATGACGTCAAAGTAATCTCCGCCCACCACGCGGGCCGGCTCCCAGGCGCCGGCGATGTCGAAGCCGGGTATCTGCGGGATCTGCTTGGGCAGAAGGGCCTGCTGAATTTCCAGGGCGCGCTCCAGTTCCTGCGCCTGCAGTTCACGCTGGGCGATTTCCAGATCCACCGCCTGCTGCAACTCCCGGTTGCTGCGCTCCAGCCGGGTTTTGGTGGCATAGTAAATCTGGGCGACGACACCGAAGATGACAGTGGCGACGAAGGGAAACTTCCAGCTGGTTCTTAAAACCGGCAGTAAGGGAGGACGCGGCGCAGAGAACGTGACCAGGTAAACGACCGTCGTCGAAAGCACGACGGCCACCGGAGTGACGGCCAGGAGCAGGAGGAGGTACGCGAACCAGTAGGCGGCAAATGGCCGGTGGGCATAAAGAATGCCCAGTTTTTCCTTCGCCAGGACGGTTAAGTTGCAAAGGAGCAGAGTGTATATGAAGGTGACAAACAGGCCCGCCCGCTGGGGTTCTATGGCCCAGAAGATGGCGTACACGGCCAAAGCGATGGCAATGTAAAGCTGCTGCTGGCGCAGCCAGCGCAGAAGTCCCGGCGAGATGCTGTGGACTTTCATGCCCGTCGAGGATGGATTGTAGAGCCACCGCCTGCTGCGGTCTGTGACCTGGCTCACCGCCGAAGGGGAGTCAGCGATTGGTGGCGGAGGCGCCTTTTCCCCGGCCTCTGCTGCCAAGGCCAATGACGGCGTCCAGCGCGATGGGGCCGGCACCAAAGAAAATCAAGGCCAGGCTGAGAGCCGCCAAAGTCATAGGGAGTTGGTAGTTTCCTTCGCCGGTAAGGCCGTTTTTCCAGTGCACCTTGTCAATGGCTACGATCATGTCAATCAGGAGCGCCAGGCCGAAGAAGCGGGTCAACAGACCGGCGATGATGAGGATGCCGCCAAAGAATTCCGCGCCCGCGGAAAGGTAGGCCGACCACCAGGGCAGGCCCACGCTGCTAAAGAACTTCTCCACTCCGTGGATGCCGGTGACCTTGGGATAGCCGTGCACGATCATGACCGCGCCCAGCGCGATGCGCATAGCCAGCAGGCCGAGGGGTTGCAGCTTGTCCAGGAATCTCATCTCTCACCGAATAAAAGATTTTAACCACCGAGGGCACAGAGAAAGATCATTCAAGAACCTCTCACCACAAAGGGCACGAATGATCGCGAAAGCTCAATTCAAACCGCATGAAATTGCAATCCGGACCGAAAATAAATGCGCCTGCCGCTGACCGTCGTTGGACGGCGGTGTCGTCCGGGGGCTTGTGATCGTTTGTGCCCTTTGTGGTGATTTTTTGAAATTTGGTCTCTCTGTCCTCTGTGGTTATTTCTTTAAGTCCTTCAGAATTTCGCGGGCCGCGTTGGCCCCGGAAGCGCCGGTCAGGCCATCGCCGGGATGGGTGCCGGAACCGCACAGGTAGAGTCCGCGGATAGGGGTGCGGTAACGGGCCCAGTCCAGCAGCGGACGCATGGTGAAAATCTGGTCCAGAGCCAGTTCGCCATGAAAAATGTGGCCGCCGGTGAGGCCGTAGGTCTCTTCCAGATCCTTCGGGGTGATGATCTGGCCGGTCTCAACCAAGCTGGGCAGGTCGGGCGCGTACTGCGCAAGGGTGTCCACCACCACGTTGCCGAGGGCATCGCGCTGCGCGTTCCAGTCGGTATTGCGGAGTTGGTAGGGCGCAAATTGCATGTAGACGCTCATCACATGCTTGCCGCCGGGCGCCAGCGAGGGGTCGGCTAGCGAAGGGATGGTGGCTTCCAGGTAAGGAGCTTTGGAGAAGCTGCCATATTTGGAGTCGTCAAAGGCGCGCTCCAGGTAATCAATTTCCGGACCGATGTGGATGCGGCCGGTCAGAGCCGCGCCGTTGGCGCCGGCCTTCTCCAGAGCGGTAAAGTGGGGCAGACCGTTGAGCGCCAGATTTACCTTGGCCACGCTGCCGGGTGTGCGGTAGTGCTGCAGCTTGACCACGAAGTCAGGCGCGAGATGCACGGGGTCAACCAGTTTGAGCAGCGTGCGCTTGGGGTCGGCATTGGAGATGATGGTCTTGGCGGGAATTTCTTCACCATCGGCTAGAACGACGCCGGTGGCCACGCCATCCTTCACCCGCACCTGCCTGACCTCGGCATTGGTGCGAATCTCGGCGCCGGCGGCGGTGGCCGCGGCGGCCATGGCTCTGGTTACCGCACCCATGCCGCCCATGGCATAGGAACTGGAGCCGACGGGGCAAGAATCGGCGGCGGCGCGCATCAGCAGCACGGTGCTGCTGCCGGCGGACCAGGGGCCCAGAAAGGTGCCAAAAATGCCGCGCGCGGCCACTACGGCGCGCAGCAGTTCGGTTTCGAAAAACTCGGCGACCAGATCGGCTACCGCCATGGGGCCCCAGCGCAGCAGCCGGTACATGTCCTTCTTGCCCAGGTTGCGCACGCCCTTGCCGGTCTTAATCATTTGCCATAGATCGGCGGGGGCAGGATGGTCAATGTCGGGAGGCGCCATAGCCAGGACGCTCTGGAAGACGCCGGCAATCTTGCCGAGGGAGAGCTGGAATTCGCCGTAGTTCTGTGCGTCTTTGGCAGAAAAGTTGGCGATGGATTGCGCCGATTTGCCAGCATCGCCGTAGAGGAAAAGAGCGCGGCCGTCGGGAGCAGGAGCAAACACCCGCAGCTCCGGGTTCAGCATCTTCAGCCCGTACTTTTCCAGTTCCATGTCGCGAAGGATCTGCGGGCGCAGCGGGCCGGCGGAGTGGGCCAGGGTGGAGCACTTGAAGCCGGGATGGAATTCTTCGGTAACGGCGCCGCCGCCGGGCTGCTCGCGCCGTTCTACTACCAGGGGCTTAAATCCCGCGCGGGCGAGGTAGAAGGCAGTAACCAGGCCGTTATGACCCCCGCCGAGAATGACGATGTCGTGGGCCATGGCCTAGCGCGCTCCGTTCCCCGAATCTTTGAGGATTTCCAGGGCCGCCAGCCGCCCGGGCGCGCCCATAATGCCGCCTCCGGGATGCGTGGCCGAGCCACACATGTACAAATTCTTGATGGGCGTGCGGTACTGAGCCCAGCCGGGCACCGGGCGCAGAAAGAAGAGTTGCTCCAGTGAAAGCTCGCCCTGGAAGATGTTGCCCTGGGTGAGTCCGAACTCGCGCTCAATGTCCAGAGGCGTGAGCACCTGCTTGCCGACGATAATCTTCTTCAGGTTGGGCGCATATTCGGAGACGGTATCAATCACGTTGTTGCCGAACTCTTCGCGCTTTTCATCCCAGGCGCCTTCCTTCAGATTGTAGGGCGCGTACTGCACGAAGCAGGACATCACGTGCTTGCCCGGCGGGGCGACGGAGGGATCGGTAAGGCTGGGAATCACCATGTCAATGTAGGGGCGGCGCGAATACCTTCCGTACTTGGCGTCATCGTAAGCGCGCTCCATGTAATCCACAGCGGGGGAGACCGAAATGGCTCCCCGCAGGTGCGCTCCTTCGCCCGGCATGCAGGTGAAGTTGGGCAGAGCATCGAGCGCCAGATTCACCTTGCCCGAAGAACCGCGGTACTTGTAGCGGCGGACCTCGTCCAGAAATTCGCCGGGAAGTTCGCCCGAATCAATCATCTTCAGAAAAGTCAGGTTGGGGTCCACGCTGGAGGAAACGATATCGGCGTAAAGTTCGTCGCCGTTCTGCAGAACCACGCCGCTGGCCCGCCCATTCTTCACCAGAATTTTAGCGATGGGAGCGCGGGTGCGGATTTCGGCGCCAAATTCCCGGGCGGCGTCGCCGATGGCGTTAGAAATGGCTCCAGTGCCGCCGCGCGCAAAACCCCAGGCGCGGAATGCGCCGTCAATCTCGCCCATATAGTGGTGGAGCAGCACGTAAGCGGTGCCGGGCGAGCGCACGCCCAGGAAGGTGCCGATTATGCCGGAGGCCGACATGGTGGCCTTGAGCACGTCGGTTTCGAACCATTGGTCAAGGAAATCGGCCGCGCTCATGGTCATGAGCTGCACCTGGTTGTACTTGTCCTCGCTGGAGAGGTGCTGGAAGCGGCGGCCGATGAACAGCAACTTCATCAGTTCCCTGGGATTGAGCGTGGAGGGGTCGGGGGGAACCATGCTCAGGATGGGCTTCACAAAGCGGCACATCTGCTGCATGGCCTTGCCGAATTCCTCGTAGGCTTCGGCGTCCACGGCGGAGTGACGGGCAATTTCGCGGCGGGTCTTGCCATGGTCGTTCACGCGCCACAGATGGTCGCCGTTGGGCATGGGCGTGAAGGTGCCATCCAGGGGCAGAATTTCCAGGCCGTGGCGGGGCAGGTCGAGGTCGCGGATGATTTCCGGGCGCAGCAGCGAAACCACGTAGGAGCAGACAGAGAATTTGAAGCCGGGAACGATTTCTTCGGTAACGGCGGCTCCGCCCAGCACGTAGCGGCGCTCCAGCACGAGAACCTTTTTGCCGGCGCGGGCCAGGTAGGCGGCATTGACCAAACCGTTGTGGCCGCCCCCGATGACGATGACGTCGTACTTATTATTTCCAGCAGGCATAAGGATTTGCGGAATGAAGCCACATTGTAAGCGAGGCGGAGGGATTTGTCTTTATGTGTGGGGACGGATCTCTGCCCCGTCCAAGGCGAGTGCAGACCCGCCGCAAGCGCCGGCAGGACTGATTTCGGAAGGGCACGGCTTCAGCCGTGCCGCCGAGACGCTTTTTTCAAGCGGCTTTTAGCCGCTGGGGGACGTCGTCCAGAACCCAACCGGAATGCGCAGAGCTAAACGGATATTGCCCGGGCTCTGTGCACAACCTTGCCCGCACCGGATTCATGAAAATGTAATCCCGGCAACGGCCATAATCCGCTGCCTCCCGAATACGATGGTCGGTAAATCCCTTCTGCCAGATCTCACACCCTGATGCCAGTTCTCGACCTGCTCGGAACGAAAATCCGCCCTTGATAAACTGGACAGCCCTTTCCAACGGAATATCAACAGGTGTGATGATTACGTGAAAGTGGTCGGGCATCAGCACGAATTCATGCAGCAAGTATTTGCCGCTGACGCGGTATTCATAGAGCGTCTTCAGGAAGAGCCTTGCCCAAGCCTCTGACGTGAACAGGGTGCGGCGTTCCCAGGTCGCGGCCGTAATGAAGTAAATGCCGAAGTTGTGTACCCGAACCGGCCTCATGACGACCCTCCGCGGCTAAAGCCGCGTATCTCGGAACCGTTACGGCTCGGCTGAAGCCGAGCCCTTCCGAAAACGACACCAAAATCAGCGAATCCAGACTAAAGTTCTGGAAAGATGGACTCAGTGACCGATCGCACTCGAACAGGTGATAACGGGTCAGTCTGGGCCCCAGCGGTGCAGCCAGGATGCTCAGGCCCAATCAGCGGCCACAGGCTGGTGGCTTGCTGTAACGAAAATCTAGATCTGCCGCGCTATTGTAAGATTCTGCTCGCAGGAGGCAAATAGCATGGTTCTGCCGTTGGATGCGATTAAGCTTGTCCTTATTTCCGCAGGTGTTTGGGCCGTTGTTTCCATTTTCTCTGTGATCTTGTTGTCCTCGCTAGGATTTGAGCGCCAGTTCGTCAGGCTTCGACCCGCGTGGCCATTCCTTGCACTTGTCGCCCTTGTTTGGATCGGTTCTCTGAGGATTGCTTACTCGTTAGTCTGGCGGGGGACGTTTTACGGAGCGATAAAGTAGGAAGAGGCTTCCTTGCTGCCGCCCCGCGCGCTGGCTATAATCCGGCTTCATACAAATAAGCAGCCCAGGAGCCGCCTTGCCGGTCGGAACCGCATTTCACGAACGCACTTTTCCGCTCTGCTACAGCTTGAACTATCGCGAGTGGTCAGGCTACTACACGGTCAGCGTGTACGAGACCCACCACGAGCACGAGTACAACGCCATTCGCAACGCGGCTGCGCTGATTGATATCACGCCTCTGTTCAAATACATGGTGAGCGGCAAGGACGCCACCCGCCTGGTGAACCGGGTGATTGCGCGCGACGTCAACAAGGTCTCGGTGGGCCAGGTCATCTACTGCTGCTGGTGCGACGAAGAAGGCAAAGTGATTGATGATGGCACCATCACCCGTCTGGAGGAGAATAAGTACCGCTGGACGGCCGCCGACCCGAGCCTGCGCTGGTTTCGCCAGAATGCGCTGGGCATGGACGTACAGATTGAGGACATCTCCGAGAAGACGGCGGCGCTGGCGGTCCAGGGCCCCACGTCGGGCAAGCTGCTGAAGGCGGTTTGCGACGCCGACATCAGCAACCTCAAATACTTTCGCGTTACCCACGGCAAGCTCGAAGGAGTGCCGGTGGACATTTCGCGCACCGGCTACACCGGCGACCTGGGTTATGAGATCTGGGTGCAGTGGAACGACGCGGTCAAGGTGTGGGACGCGCTGATGAAGATGGGAAAGCAGTTCGACGTGCATCCCACCGGCATGCTGGCGCTGGACGTGGCGCGCATCGAGGCGGGGCTGATCCTGATCGAAGTGGATTACATCAGCAGCAAGAAAGCGCTGACGGCGGAGCAGAAGTATTCTCCCTATGAAATCGGCTTAGGGCGCCTGGTACATCTGGAAAAGGAAAACTTCATCGGGCGCTCAGCGCTGGTTGAAGAGCAAAGGCGGGGCGCACCGCGGCAATTGGTAGGACTGGAACTGGAGTGGTCGGAGGTGGAGCGATTCTATGACCAACTGGGCATGGCTCCGCAGACGCCCGCCACGGCTTCGCGCGTGCACGTGCCTGTGTACAAAGGCGGGAAGCAGGTGGGGAAGGCCACTTCCACTACCTGGTCTCCACTACTGAAAAAGATGATTGCGCTGGCCAGTGTGCAGCGCGAGCACTCGCAACTGGGCAGCAAGCTGAAAATGGAGTTCACGGTGGAGTCGGCGCGCAGGACAGTGACCGCGACCGTGGTCAAGCTGCCGTTCTTCAGCCCGCCGCGCAAAACTGCCGTGCCGGTATAGGGAGCGGCGTCGCATTGCGAGGACTTCCTGCCCGCGAGATCCTTCGCGATTAAGAATGCCAAGCAGGACGCCGGCGACCGTGAAGATCGTCAATCGAAATAATCAATCGTCAATCGGCTTGCGGCTGGCGCGTTTCCAGTAGATATATCCAGGCACGCCGATGAGCACGATGACTACTCCGGCAAGGGCTTCCTTGGGGCGTTGTACCAAGGTGTTGGCGGCCCATAACCCGGCAATAAGCAGATATATAGCCGGCAGCCAGGGATAGCCGGTGCAGCGGTACGGGCGCGGCATGTCCGGGCGTCTGCGGCGGAGCACGAACAGGGCGCCCACGCCCGCCACGTAGGAAACAATCATCATGAACATCACATAGGTATAAAGCTGGTCATAGCGCCCGCTGAACACCAGGAGTGCTCCCCACAATCCCTGGCCGATCAGGCTGAAGGCGGGAGTGCGCCAGCGGGGATGGACCTCGGCCATCTTCTGAAAGAACACGCCGTCGCGGGCCATGGCGAAGTACACTCGCCCTCCGGAAAGTATGCAACTCGCGTTGGCGCCGAAACAGGAGAGCGCAATCATGGCCGAAAGCCAGACCGCGGCTGCGGGTGAGAACAGGCGCACGGCGGCAGCATGGGCGATGGTTTCCGTGCCGGCAATGGCGGTCATGGGCAGCGCGTAGAGATAGACCAGGTTCATGGAAACATAGATGGCGCCCACGCAGAGCACGCCCAGCACCATGGCGCGAGGCAGGTTACGCTGCGGCTCTTTGACTTCACCCGCCACCCAGGTGATGTAAACCCAGCCGTCATAAGCCCAGAAAACCGCGATCAGGGCCACGCCGAAAGCGCTCATGAGGCCGGAGAAGCTGCCGCCCAGCAGCAGCCCGGAAGCGCGCGCGCCCGCGGACACGCCGGTTTGCGTGAAGTGCGACCATGAGCCTTTGCCCACGGCAAACCCCAGCAGGACAAAGGCAGCCATGGCCAGGAATTTCAGCCAGGTGGCAATGTTCTGCAGCACCGCGCCGCGCCGCAGGCCGGTTACGTTCATCCAGGTGGTGAAAGCAATGGAGGCCAGGGCCACCAGATGGGTGCGATTCACGGTAATGCCAAACCCGCTCCACACCACGTGCTGGGCGGAAATGAACGGCACAATTTCACCCAGGTACACCGCCGCGGCCACTCCCAGGGCGGCGATGGTGCCGCCGTTGCTTACGGTGAAAATCATCCAGCCGTAGAGGAAGGCGACCAGGTCGCCATAAGCCTCGCGCATGTAGACATACTGGCCGCCGGAATCGGGAAACATGGCGCCCAGTTCGGCGAAGGCGAAGCAGGCAAACAGCGAGACTACGCCTCCCAGCACCCACACCAGGATAAAGAACAGGGGATGGGGAAGTGGGCCGGCTACGTCCTTGGCGGTTAGAAAAATCGAGGAGCCGATGATGCCGCCCAGCAGCAAGAGCACGGAATCCAGCAGGGAAAGCCCCCGAACCAGGCTGGGCTGCGAGGCGGCCTGAGCCTGCGATTCGAGTTGGGGCGAGGCGCCGGGGCGCGGGTTCATGGATTATCCAATGCCCAGTTCGTCAGGCGACTCCAGGGGCGAACCGCAAACCCGGCAGATTACGGCCGAGCAATCGCCGCAGGTGAGGGGATCGGTGACCTGGCGCGCACAATTAGGGCAATAGAGCGGCTGGGGACGGCTTTCAGGCCGGGGTTCCGTGGACTGCGGCATGGTGGATGGCAAGATACCAGAAAAACCAGCGATGAGTCTGTGTCCTCTAGCGGGCGTGGCGCCGCTGCTGGTTCGAGCCGAAGGCGGCCAAGCCCTGGCTTTCATCGCGATAAGCCGTGAACACCTGGTGCAGGTGAGTGCGCTGCAGCGCCTCCGCAACCCGCTTGCTGGGAGCTACCAGCTTCAGTTCGCCTCCTCGATGCACCGACGAGACCAGAAGTCCTACCAGAATTCCCAGACCGCAGCTGTCAATGTAATCAACCCCGCTCAGGTTGACCAGCACCTTGGGAGTGCCGATGAGCAGTTGAACCAAACGCTCGCGGAAGGCCGCGGCTTCATCGCCAAACACGATTCGCCCTGTGCAGCGCACGATAAATACATCACCGGAAACTTCGGTGGATATCTTCAGCAATCTTCACCCATGCCCACTCAACTCGGGCGCTAGGATAGCGCCTGCGGCAGCGAAACACAATCAGAGGCGAGCCCCAGCCGCGAAAGGAGGGCGTCAAGTGGCCGCTTGGTAACCAGCCACAGATTACCGGCGTTATCAGCAATTGCTCTGCCCTTGCGGGAAAATAGCAGGAGAGGCTGGTATCTGATGAGCGCGATTTTCAAGAAGCATAACGTGCGTTATGCCCTGGAGAAGATCGGCGATTTCCTGCGGGGAACGGGGTCTGGCGTGCTTGCCGGCTGGCCAGAAACCTCCGCCAAGATGATTGTTGAAGCGCTTCGCGAACTGGAGTGCGAGATGCGCGTGGCCGGCATGACTCCCGAGACCGGCATTGTTCCCCTGGCAATTTATGCGGCGCAGGAACTGCAAAGGCACCTCAAAGCTGAGTCCAGCGATATCCGCAACCGCAATGCGGCTCTCGTCTACTTCCGCTGTCTGGGTTCTCTGATCAGGGAATTGCGCCTGATAGACCAGCATCTGGAACAGAGGGCTTCCAGAGCGTAACCTCCGGTCCGGTCAGCATGATTTTTGAAGGCTCCACCCGAACCAGTTGGTGACGCACATTCCAGCCCTCGACCTCAACCGCAGGCGAGGCCTCGCCGGCATCACTGGTGCGGTAGGTGGCGGTGATCTGCCGCGTTTCACCGGGCAGCAGTACAAAATAGTTGTCCTGCCAGAGTATGGGAAGGATTTCGGCGTCAGCGGGTGCGTCTGCGCTCACGCGGTTGCTTGCTGCGCGATTGAGTTTCAGGCGAATGCCGAAAGCCAGCGTGCGCCGGGGGTTGCGCAAGGTGACCGTGGTTGAGCTTTCTTTGGCCCCCACCTGCCCACGCGCGGTCACCTGCAGGTCCACCTCCGGCAGACGGTTGAGCGCGGTGTAGTCGGCGAATGTCCTGGTCGGCGCCCAGGTGGAAATGTCGTACTGGCCGCTCGTATCTTCCTGTTCCCGCGCGAAGTCAATGGCTTCCGGCCTGGTGGAGAGCCAGTAGAAATTGCTGCTCTTCACCTCTCCCGCCGATTCCAGCGTGAGGTTGACGAAGTAGGTGGAGGTCAGGCCGGGGATATCAGGCAAGGTGAACACGCGCGTGCTGCTGTCCGGCGCAACATCCAGTTCGGCTTCGCGAGAGAATTTTTGCGCCATGTCCAGGTTGAAGATTTTGGCGACGACCTTCACGTGGGGAAAGCTCTGGTAGAAGGAATTGACCACCACGATGGAGCGGTCATCGTAGGAATACTGCACGTGCAGCGGTTCGCACGCCTTTTTTACCCCGAAATAGGAGCCGGCGGGCCGCAGATACCAGTCATAGAGGTGCCAGATCATGCTGGGCCAGGCGTTGTTCAACATCCACTGGATGATTCCGGTGGAAGTGTACTTATTGCGTCCGTATGCCTCCATCATGGCGCGGTGCGCTTCATAGGCCTGCGTCTGGGCTTTGCGGGAGTACTCCTCGGCCGAGTGGGAGGCCCCGTAGCGCTTATTCAAGGCTTCGGTAAACACCTTCAGCGTGCGCGACATTCCACCCGCGTGGTACTCCCAAACTGAGTCAATGGGCCACAGGTGGTCCGGGGGGAGCATGCGGCGCAGGCTCTCAATCGGCGGAATAGCAGGTCCGGGGCTGGTTTCCGTGTTGAAGCCGAAGGCGCCGCCATGGCGGTGATCCACGTACCAGAACGAGGGCGCCACGTATTCGTAGGGCCCGGTCATCTTCACGCCGGTCGGGCCGACGGTGGTGGTCCGGCCCCCAGCAGAGGCAATGGCCGGGTTAGGCCAGTCGGATTCTCTAAGGATTTGGAGATACATCTTTTCCACCTTGGGCGGCGGGGCGAAGTCGCTGCCGTAGAGCCATACCAAGATGGAGGGATGCCGTTCCAGGCGGCGAATCTGGTCGCGCAGAGATTGCGCCGCGATGTATTCATCTTCCGTGTCCCACTTGGGCCAGTTTTCCCACTGATCACAGCAACACCACCCCGGCATCATGAGGATGCCCATCTCATCGGCCAGATCGAAGAAGTGGTCATCTTCCAGCTTGCCTTCCATGCGCACCGCGTTGAGGTGGAGGTCGCGGACGTACCGCAGCTGTTCCTGCTGCTTCTCCGGACTGGAGCGCAGCAGCAGGTCAAAGCTGTACCCGGCGCCGCGGATCAGGATGTTCTTGCCATTGATCTGAAACACGCGATGGTTCTGCTGGTCAAGCTTCGAAGTTATTTGCCGCACACCGAAGCGGATATGGCTGGAATCGGAAACTTGGCCGTCCACCTCGGCATGCAGATCGAGGGAGTAAAGGTTCTGCGGGCCGACCGGCGCCGGCCACCACAGGCGTGGGTGCGCCAGGTTCAACTGAAGGAAAGCGCCGGGAGTGAAGTGGATGACCTGGGTTTGCTTGGGCCCAAGCCGCACCGGCTGCTGGAAATCAATGTTCTCAATCGTACCCTTCAAAACGCCGGCGACAGGGTAGTCGGCGGCATTGGTCAGCTCGGCCTTAACGGTGAGCGCGGCCTGGTCATTGGCTGGCGAGTTGGTGGCGGGCCGACCCCGGCGTGGCCTGGGCCCGGCTGCGCGGCCTGGCCACCGACTCGATGCCGGCCGGCGAGCCGCTCGACCTGTTCGGCTCGGACCTGTTCGGCGGGGACGAAGGCGACGCCAGCGACCCGGTGGCGCCGGACGGGCACCTGCGCCCGGAGTGGCTCAGCGGCGGCTG
>DATEJK010000098.1:0-3764 GCA_035278025.1 Terriglobales bacterium
GATCCTGCACACGGAAGCGGCGCGGCGGCAGCAAGCAGAAGCGGCAGTGCCGGCGGCAGCCGCCCAGCAGCCGGAAGCGGCAACGGAAACTGTGCCCGCCACAACAGCGCCGGCAGTTTCTCCCACGGCAACTCTACAAACCCGGAACCCGGCGGATGGCCCGGCAGCTGAGCCGCAGCCGGGCACCGTTCTGCCAGCCCAGACCGTTCCAGAATCGCAAGCACCTGCGGCCATCGCTAACCAGGCGACTGCGGCAGACGATGCGCCAGCTCCGGCTGTTGCGCCTGGAGCAGCAGCCGCTGAGAGCGAGGCCGCAGCCGAAGCTCGGCTCGAAGCCGCAGCCGCGGACCCAACACCATCCCCGCAGGAGGCTTATCCCAGCCTGCCTCCTCCGGCCCTAGCCGAAGCGGTGATCCAGGCCGCCCAGGCGCCGGAAGCACAACCCGCCGTCGAGCAGGGCGACTAACGAACCAGTCTAACTATTAGCTACCGAGTAAATAGGAGACCATTATGAGCACCACGAGCACTACGCCCGCTCCTGCGGCCGACAAACGCAAGGCCCTGGGCCGGGGATTGGAATCGCTGCTCCCCGGCGGCCCGCGCCCGGCGGTGGCTCCGCCCGGAGCATCAGCGCCGCTTCCGCCAACACCCGCTGCCGTCCCGGCCGTGGTGGCGCCGCCTGCGCCCAAGCCTGCGGCTCCCCACGACCAGATGCGCGAGCTCCCCCTGGGCCTCATTGACCGCAATCCTTACCAGACGCGCCTGCATCTGGACGAGCCCGCGATGGAGGAGCTCGTGGCCTCCATCCGCAGTACCGGCGTGGTGCAACCTATCGTGGTACGACCTATTGGCGGCGGCCGTTTCCAGCTCATCGCCGGCCAGCGCCGCTGGGAGGCCTCGCGCCGCGCCGGTAAAACCGCGATCCCGGCGGTGGTGCGCGAAGTTTCCGACCAGCAGGCCATGGAACTCACCATCATCGAAAACCTGCAGCGCCAGGACCTGAATCCCATGGAGCAGGCCCGCGCTTTTGACCGCCTGGGCAGGGAATTCGGGCTTACCCAGGAGCAGATGGCGCAGCGCACCGGCATTGACCGCGCCACCGTCTCCAACTACATCCGCCTGCTCAAGCTGCCGGCGCCGGTGCAGACCCTGGTGGAACAGGGCAAGCTTAGCTTCGGGCACGCCAAGGTGCTGCTCTCGCTCGACTCCCTCGAGATGATCAACAAACTTGCTGAGCGGGTGGTCGAGCAGGGCCTCTCCGTGCGCGCCCTGGAACAGCTGGTCTTCGGGCTGGAACACCCCGCTGAAAAGAAGGAAGAGCACGAACGGCTCGTGGATCCCAACGTCCGCGAGGCGCAAATGGAAATGGAGCGCAGTCTGGGAGTGCGGGTCCAGATCAAGGACCGCAACGGCAAAGGCCGCATCGTGATCGAATACAAGTCGCTGGAAGACTTCGACCGCGTGCTGGATATGCTATCCGCAAAGTAGCAGCGAACCCAGGAAGACACACTGGCTAAGCGGCTAACTTGCCAGAATAAAAAGCGGACCGGAATGGCCAGACTTAAATTTCCGGTCCGTTTTTTTGCTCCAGAACAAAATCCCTTTCATTGCGGCTGTGTGGCGGGCGGCGGTGGCGGTGTGCCTTTGGCTCCCGGATGATGCATGTGGTGCATGCCTCCTCCCATCGTGCCGCTGTGTTCCGCCATCATCTTCTGCATGCCCTGCATGTGGTCCACCATCATCTGCCACATCTGGGCATCCAAGTCCGCCTGCTGCCGCGCTGCCGGGTCCGTAATCTTGGCGGCGTTAGCCTTCATCTGGTCCACGTTAGCCTGCATCTTGGCCACTTGGGCCTTCATCTCCTGCATGTGCTGTTGCATCTCCATCATGTGCTGATGCCGGGGTGGGGGCGGCGTACCGGGAGTTGTGCCTTGCCCCGAAGTTTGCGCTGCCAGGCCGGCGCTCAGGAATAAGAGAACCAGGAAGAGAGAGGCTGGTTTCATTGCATTCTCCTTTCGAACCTGCACAACAGCAAGCATACGCCCGGCCAAATGGTGGCCGCCAGCGCCGGAATCGTCCGGCCCAAAAATTGCGCTGTTATAATAGAAAAATCGGCCGAATGAAAAGATCGCGACTAGTACGCTCGACAACCGTTTTGTGCGTGCGCCGGAATGGGCACGTGGTCATGGCCGGGGATGGGCAGGTCACCCTGGGCGAAGGCGTGGTCAAGCACACCGCCCGCAAGATCCGCCGCCTCTATAGCGATAAGATTTTGGCCGGCTTTGCCGGTTCCACCGCCGACGCTTTTTCCCTGTTCAGCCGCTTTGAAGCCAAGCTGGAGCAGTACCACGGAAATATCGGCCGCGCCGCCGTGGAACTGGCTAAGGACTGGCGTACCGATAAATTCCTGCGCCACCTGGAAGCCTTGTTGCTGGTGAGCGATGCCGAGCAAACATTTCTGCTCAGCGGTCAGGGCGACGTTATCGAGCCCGACGGCGGCATCGCCGCTATCGGCAGCGGCGGCCCCTACGCCCAGGCGGCTGCCCAGGCGCTCTGCGACCATACTCAGCTCTCCGCCCGCCAGGTGGCCGAGGAAGCTATGAAGATCGCAGGCAAAATGTGCATCTACACCAATGATAAGGTCACGGTCGAGGAACTTTAGCCCGCCGGGTTGGAAGGAGGATTTGTAATTTAGTAATTTGTGATTTAGCAATTGAAGCGGGCAGCAGCGCGGTTTTTCAAATTACGCAATTCAATCGTCTTATGGCTATCTACTTACCCCCCACCGCCGAAGAAGAGCAGCTTGTTCTGGACGAGCTCACGCCCCGCGAAATTGTGGGCGAGCTGGACAAATATGTGGTCGGCCAGGCGGCCGCCAAGCGCGCCGTGGCCATCGCCCTGCGCAACCGCATGCGACGCCAGAAGCTTGCTCCCGATCTGGCGGAAGAAATCATTCCCAAGAACATCATCATGATTGGTCCCACCGGGGTGGGCAAAACCGAGATCGCCCGCCGCCTGGCCAAGCTGACCAATTCGCCTTTTCTCAAAGTTGAAGCCTCCAAGTTCACCGAGGTGGGCTACGTGGGCCGCGACGTCGAGTCCATGATCCGCGACCTGACGGAGATCGCCATTGACATGGTGCGGGAAGAGAAGCTGGAAGACGTCTCCGACAAGGCCGAACTCAACGCCGAGGAGCGCCTGCTCGACCTTCTGCTGCCCACCCCCGCTTCTGGCCGGGCTGCCAGCAGCGGCGGCGGGGATGGCGGTTCCGGCGTGGTGATTGAGGGCTCAAGCCTGGCCGAATCCAGCTCCCGCACCCGCGAGAAGCTGCGGCAGCAATTGCGCGAAGGCCGCCTCGACGATCGCATGGTCGAACTCGACGTGCGCGAAAAGTCCTTCCCCGCCTTCGAAATCGTCTCCAACCAGGGCGTGGAGGAGATGGACATCAATATTAAGGACATGCTGCCCAACATCTTCGGCCAGCGCACCAAGAAGCGAAAGATGAAGGTCAGCGAAGCCTTCGACTACCTCATTCAGGAAGAAGAACAGCGCCTGATTGACATGGACCAGGTCACCCGCATGGCCATTGAGCGGGTGGAGAACTCGGGCATCATATTTCTGGACGAAATTGATAAGATTGCCGGCCGCGAGAGTGGCCACGGGCCTGACGTTTCCCGCGAAGGCGTGCAGCGCGACATTCTGCCCATCGTGGAAGGCACCACCGTCAACACCCGCTACGGCATGGTGCGCACCGACCATATCCT
>DATEJK010000099.1:0-6747 GCA_035278025.1 Terriglobales bacterium
AAAGGCCTGACTGCGGCGGCGGTTTGTAGCGGCGCCGGCGACCTGCTGTTCGCCGGGCAAAGCAAGAGCGGAGCCGCGGCTTCGCCCAAACTGGAACGGGTGTGTATTTCCAGCTGGAGCTTTCACAACTATTTTGCTTCCACCCGGGAAAAGGATTTCCAGCTCTCGGGCGAAATGCTGAAGCTGGTGGACTTTCCCGAGATGGTAGCCGACCGCTATCACGTTCACACCATGGAATTCGTGGCCCCGCATTTCGAATCCACCACTCCCAGCTATCTGAGCGAACTGAAGGCGCGGCTGGCCAAGGCGCACTCGCGCGTGGTCAACATTCCGGTGGATATCGAGGAATTCCAGAGCGGCGGCGGGCTCTCCGACCAGAACGATAGCGTGCGCAATAAGGCCATTCATGGGGCGATGCGGTGGATTGACGTTGGGCGGGAGTTGGGCTGCCAGTCAGTGCGCTGCGATCCCGGCAAAATGCACCCCAGCAATCTGGCGCCTACCGCGGATTCCTACAAAAAGATCGGCACCTACGGCGGGATGAAGAAGATCAAGGTGATCATCGAGAACCACGATGAGATCGGCTCCACGCATCCGGAGGTGCTGGTGAACCTGTTCAAGATGGTGGGCAAGCATCGCGTGGGGGCGCTGCCCGATTTCGGCAATTTTCCCGATGAAGCGACACGGGAGCGCGGCCTCACGCTGCTGTTTCCCTGGGCGTTCGACGTATGCCATGCCAAGGGCTATGAATTTGACGCCGCCGGAAAAGAAACCAAGTTCAACTTTCCCAAATGCGTGGACATTTCAAAAAAAGCCAAGTTCCGCGGGGTGTACTCCATTGAGTTCGAAGGTCCCAACACCTACGACCCGTATAAGGGCGTGCACAACGTGGTGGATGAGCTGGTGATGTATCTATAAGGTCCAGGAAGACGTGACAAGTTACGGCTCCACCAGTCAACTGGTGGTGTGAGCGGGGATTTCCGTAGAGACGTTGCTTGCAACGCCTGCTTGTGCGCCGCCAGACGGAAGCTTAGAAAGTGCGGTCAGGTTTTAATGAGAACAATCCCACTGGGGTTAAAGCCCTGCAGCGTAGAAGCCCGTTATCGCACGGCTGAAGCCGTGGGCTTCCACGCCCGAGAGAACTTGCGTTCTGCAAAGCAGACTTTCTCAGCCAACGCCAGTCCGCGCCAGGTCCCTTTATGTTGCAGGTAATTCGCTCGCCCAAGGTTTACGACGTCTGCATTATCGGTTCCGGCGCCGCCGGAGGTACCGCCGCCAAGGTTCTCACGGAGGGCGGCCTTAATGTGGTGCTGCTGGAAGCGGGGCCGCCGGTAATTCCGGCCCGCGACTTCAAAGAGCACATGTGGCCCTACGACCTGCCGCACCGCGGCGAGGGTGTGGGCGGGAAGCACCGCGACGGCATTGAAGGAGTGAACGACGAGTTCCTCGCTCCCAACGGTTTCTGGAACATCGAAGGCGAACCCTATACCACCGCTCCCGGTTCCACGTTTTACTGGTTCCGCTCGCGGATTGTGGGCGGGCGCACCAACCACTGGGGCCGGATCGCGCTGCGCTTCGCCCCCGTGGACTTCAGGGTCCGCTCCCACGACGGGATGGGCGACGACTGGCCCATCAGCTACCAGGATGTGGCTCCGTACTATGACAAAGTGGAGTCCTACATCGGCGTGTTCGGCACCAAGGAAAACATTGCCAGCGCGCCGGACGGAATTTTTCTGCCGCCGCCAAAGCCGCGCTGCACGGAAATATTCATCAAGCGGGCCTGCGACAAGATCGGCGTGACCTGCGTTCCTTCGCGACTGGCCATCATCACTCAGAACCATAATGGCCGGGCCGCGTGCCACTACTGCGGACAGTGCGGGCGGGGCTGCATCCCGGCCTCAAACTTCAGCTCCAGCCAGGTAATGATTCCGCCGGCGAAGAAGACCGGCCGGCTGACCATGATTACCGAGGCCATGGCCCGCGAACTGAAGGTGGGCAAATCGGGCAAGGTAGAGGCAGTTTCCTACATTGACAAGAAGACCCGCAGCGAACAGCAGGTGCGGGCCCGGGCGGTGGTGCTGGGGGCGAGCGCGTGCGAATCCGCACGGCTGCTGCTGAACTCGCGCTCGCCGCTGTTTCCCGACGGCCTGGCTAACGGCTCCGGAGTGGTCGGCCGATATCTGACCGACAGCGTGGGCAGCAACGGCGGCGGCTACTTTCCGCAACTGGAAAAGATCCCTCCTCACAATCACGACGGGGTGGGCGGCATGCACCTGTACATGCCGTGGTGGAAGTACGACCGTAAAAATGAGTTCCTGCGCGGCTACCACATCGAGTTTGGCGGCGGGCGCTTTATGCCCTCGGTGGGAGAATTCGACGACGTTTGCGACCAGTTCGAAGGCTACGGGGCGGCGCTGAAGAAGAAATGCCGCGACAGCTACGGCACCACGATTGGTTTCGCCGGCCGGGGAGAGATGATTCCAAACCCGGACTGCTATTGCGAAATTGATCCCAACCAGGTGGACGAGTGGGGCATTCCGGTGCTGCGCTTCCACTGGAAATGGGGCGACAATGAACTGGCCATGGCGGAGGACATGCAGAATACCTTCCGCCAGATTGTGGAGGCGGCGGGCGGCACTTACCTGGAATCGCGTCTGCCGGAAAGCCACATTTCCAGCGGCGGCGAGATCATCCACGAACTGGGCGTGGCGCGCATGGGCTCAGACCCGCGCAAGTCGGCGCTGAACGGCTATTGCCAGGCGCACGAGGTGAAGAACCTGTTCGTCACCGACGGCGCGTGCTTTGTCAGCAACGCGGATAAGAATCCCACGCTGACCATCATGGCGCTGTGCTGGCGAGCTTCAGAGTATTTGCTGAGCGAGGCCAAGAAGGGGAATATTTGAGGGTTCATTGAAAGGCGGATTCTTTCCCGCCCTTTGCCCAGACCGCAAAGGATGGGGCGCCCGGCGTTGCTGTTGGACGACACAAGGTCCCCTTCGGCAAGCTCAGGGCAGGCTCTCGGCTTGCGCTTCCTCGCATCCGCTCGGTCGCGATCGCTCGGGATGACAGACCCTGTCCCGCCCTTTGCCCAAACCGCAAAGGGTGGGGCGAGGATCATGGTTGAAGGAACTATGGCAAACTCCATTTCAAGACGAGACATTCTGAAAACGCTGGGCGTGGGGGTGGTGGCCGGGTCGGTGCTCAAGGTGATTCCTGCGCAGGCGGCGGAATACGCCCACCGCATGGTGGAGCAGGAAAAGACCGCCAGGGGGAGTTACCAGCCCAAATTCTTCACGGCGCACCAGTACGCTACGTTGCGGAATCTGTGCCAGACCATCATTCCGGCAGATGAACATTCCGGCGGCGCGATCGAAGCGGGCGCGCCTGAATTCATTGATCTTCTGACCAGCGAGAACACGGAATATCAGCTCACCCTGGGGGGCGGGCTGATGTGGCTGGATTCCAGCTGCATGGATCGCTACGGCAAGGTTTACCTGGACTGTGCTCCGGCCGAGCAGAAGCAAATACTGGACCTGATCGCCTACAGCGCCAACGGAGTGAAGGATGCGCGCCTAAGCCAAGGCACGGCGTTTTTTGCCTGGCTGCGCAAGATGACGTGTGACGGTTTTTTCACCAGCAAGATAGGCATCAAGGACCTGCAGTACATCGGGAACACGTTTCGCCTGGATTTTCCTGGCTGCCCGCCACCGCCGGAAAGCTAGAGAGACCGGGTCAGAAGAGGCGCTTGTAACCTCCGCCACATAAATTCTGGGAGCTGACGCATGAGCGACAACTCGAACTGGCGTTCTAATCGCCGCGAATTTCTCACCGCCACCGGCGGGTTAGTTGCCGCCACGCTGGCCTCCGCGGAACCACTCTCCGCGCTGGCCGCCTCCTCAGGGACGGGCTCCGCTTCGGCGGCCCAGCCCAACCCCGGGCAGAGCGCAGGCGCCAATGTCCCGCGCAAGCTGCTGATCGGCGTCTTCGACCCGGTTTATAACCATCTGAGCCTGGAGCAGATGCTGGAGAAGATGAGCGCCCTGCAACTGGAGGCGGTGGAGATCGGCACCGGGGGGTACCCCGGCGCCAGCCATTGCCCGGTGCAGGAGTTGCTGGCCGATGCGGCCAAGGCGCGCGCCTGGAAGAAGCAGTTCGAGGACCGCAACATTCGGGTGGGGGCGCTCAGCTGCCACGGCAATCCGGTGCACCCGGACGCTAAGATAGCGGCCCGGGACGCGCAGATTTTCCGCAACACGGTGCTGCTGGCGGAGCGGCTGGAAGTGCCGGTGATTGTCGGCTTTTCCGGCTGTCCCGGCGGCAGTCCCACCGATACCATGCCCAACTGGGCGACTTACCGCTGGCCTCCGGAATACGCGCAGATTCTCGACTGGCAGTGGAAGGAAAGGGTTATCCCCTACTGGAAGGAAGCGGCGAAATTCGCCCGCGAGCATGGAATTCACAAGCTGGCCTTCGAAATGCATCCCGGCTTCTGCGTTTACAATCCCAAGACCCTCATGCGCCTGCGGGAAGCCGTAGGCGAGGAGATTGGCGCCAACTGCGACCTCAGCCACCTGTTCTGGCAGCAATGTGATCCCATGGAGGTCATCCGCTTCCTGGGCAAGCAGGGAGCCATCTATCACGCTCATATGAAAGATACGGTGCTGTTCAAGGAGAATATCGCCAAATATGGGGTGCTCAATTTCGCCTTCGAGCCCAAGGACATTCCCAGCGCCTCCGCCATCTTCCGCGCCGTCGGCTACGGTCACGGGGCTAACCTATGGAAAGACGTGATGCGCACCTACATGGAGGTGGGTTACGAGGGCATGCTCAGCATCGAGAACGAAGACCCAATACTGCCGGGCGAAGTGGGTGTAGAGCGCGCCGCTTATGTGCTCAAGAACGTGCGCGAGGAGCTGCTGAATACAAATCCCGCTAACGCGTGATGGCGACAAGCAGTGTTGTGTTTCGCAACGCCCCTTTGACCGTGATGTCGGAATGTTGTCAAGGGCGGACGCATCCCTTCGGTTACGATGGTTCGAATCTTTTCCTACTAATGTGTGACCCCCATCACAGTTTTCCCGCGACTGCCACAGTAAAGTACGTGCAATAAAGTTGGGCTGGGACCCATGTCGCGGTGAAGCGGGTAATTGCGATGGAAACGCAACGCAAGACTATTCTGATTGTGGATGATGACGAACAGGTGCTGATTGACCTGGAACGTCTGCTGGAAGACCAGGGCTACAACACCACCACGGTGTGGAGCGGGCGGGAGGCCTTGCAGCTGCTGCAGTCAAAATCATTCGACTTCATTCTGCTGGATGGCGACCTTCCGGATCTGACGCGGGAAGAACTGATGAGCCGGGCGCAGCAGTGTTCCAAGTCGCACTGGATTGTGCTGCAGCCCCAGACGCGTTTTCGGCCCGAGCCTGTGCCGGCGAATGCCGTATGCAAATCGGAGCATGGCGCGATTCTTTCCAAGCTGCGGGAATGCCTCTCCGGGCATGAGCACGTGGTTGCCGGCAAGCGCGCCGGTAACATCGCCTGAACGATCCCTCAATTATGGAGATAGATAATGCGCCGAACCCCTGGAGATGCGCGCGCCGGGGAGCCTTTCGGGGTGGACGGTCCTAGGAATTAACGTCGGTGAGGAAGGAAGACAGGTCCACCTTGTCGTCCTGGCGAGCCGGAGAAGGAATTACGGTGACGTTGCCACCGGCGGAGGGGGCTTGTTCTGCAATGCCCAGCAGGGGCGCAACCACGCGGAGCGCCTCGATTTCAGTGCGCAACTGCTGCATCCGCGCTTCCTTCTGTTGCAACACTTCCTGGATATTCTTCATGTGGCCCCCACTCGCCAACTGAGAACCCGCCAAGTTGGGAGTCCCAGTAGTCGTGTCAGCAGGAGGGTAAGCGGCAGTGCCGCCTTCAGCCAGATAACCAAAGGCAGTGGCCTAGCGGCCATGCTTTTTTGTTCTGCGGCGGCTGAGACCCCCCCGGCCTCTTCTTGCCTCACTTTACCTTATGCCGGAGGTTCTGGTATGAGTTTTTCTGGCTGGACCGGCGGAAGATAAGCTGAGCTTGCCCTCGGATCACCCAAGGACCCATTGATCGCGCCCAATCACCTTTCCGCCGCTTTCAGCCTGGCGACCATATTGTGCTGGGGAAGCGCCGATTTCATCGGCGGCATGGCCGCCAAAACGGCGGACTCGTTCCTGGTTACCGCACTCGCCCACGCCAGCGGTTTCGCCCTGATGGCGTCTGTAGCGCTGCTGGCGCATGCTCCGTTTCCTTCTACCGGACCTATGCTGTGGGCTCTAGCGGCAGGCGCTAGCGGCGGGGTAGCGCTGGCCATTTTTTATCGGGCCCTGGCTTCCGGACACATGGGACTCAACGCGCCCGTGGCCGCGCTGCTGGCGGCTACCATCCCGGTGGTTTTCGCCTTCAGCGTGGAGGGGATTCCACATCCCCTGCAAATTGCCGGGTTCGTACTGGCGGGCCTGGGCATCTGGTTCATCTCCAAGCCCGACCATCTCAGCGGCCGGCCCAAAGGGCTGGTTTTGGCGGTGGTTGCGGGATTTGGTTTTGCCGGGTTTTTTTTGTGCATCAACCAGACCGGCGCCAGCTCCGCGCTATGGAGCGCAGCATTCTCGCGCTGTATCGCGTTGGTTCTGGTCTCAGTTGTTTTGGGGTTGAGGCGGGTTCGCGGCGCGGTGGCTACACGCTTTGCCTGGCTGGGACTGCTGGCGGGAG